>JBBQDX010000117.1:0-12879 GCA_038320125.1 Rhodobacterales bacterium
CTGTCGCGACGGCTGGCGGCGGAACCCGCGCGCCTCGACGTGCTCGACGAATGGGCGGGGGCGGCGAACGTCTGGGCCCGGCGCAGCGTCTTCGTGGCGACCGGACCTTGGGCGAAGATGGCGCATCCGTCGCCGGCGGACATCGCAGTGCGCGAGCGGGTCCTGGGGCTCGCCGCGGCGATGGAGGGCGATGCCCGCCCGGTGATCCGACAGGCTGTGGACGGCTGGCTGCGCGATCTGGGCAAGCGGGACGCGGGCCGGGTCGCGGCCTTCCGGGCGGGGTGACCCGGGCGCGCCCGCGCGACGTGCCGACGCTCAGGTCACCGTGCTCATCACGATGATCATGATGATCGAATAGATCGCGATGCCTCCGCCGATCAGGAAGAGGGGCCAGTTCTTGGTGATCGTCGCGGTGGCGATCGTCCGCATCTGATACATCAGGTCGGGCCAGGTGTAGGACACGAAGTCGCCTTGTGTGAACACGACCTTGATGCGCCCGTTGGCATCCACCACGGGAAGCCGGCGGAACCGTTCGTTCGACATGATGCGGAGCCATTCGACCATATCGTCGTCCTCCCGGGCCAGGCGGGGGTTCGCGGTCATGATCTCGGAGAGCTTCGTGGTCTTCGCATCCATGCCCCCTGCGACGAGCTTGTTCATCACGTCGCGCTCGGTGACGACGCCGATCACCTTGTCGTCGGCATCGGTGATGATGACGCATCCGTAGTTCTTGTCGGACATCGCGCTCACGGCGTCGAACACGGTGGCATCGGGGGGTGACGTAAGAGGCGCCGGCATCGACTTGTATTCGGGCCGGTCCATGAGACGGCTACCGGAGCGGACGGCTTGCTGGGGCACGGCGGGGTCTCCCTGTGTTTGATGTCTCGATGCGGTGACGTAGGGTCGCCCGGAACAATCTCCAGTGGCCGCAGGTCAGCTTGCCCGCGCTTGCTCCCGCCCCGCCCCTGCCCTAACACCCCGCGCAGCCAACCACCGGGGGCCCGCATGCCCAGACTCGTGATGAAATTCGGCGGCACCTCCGTCGCCAGCCTCGACCGCATCCGCCGGGTCGCCAAGCGCGTCGGCGTGGAGGTGGCGAAGGGTTACGAGGTGATCGTCGTCGTCTCCGCCATGTCGGGCAAGACCAACGAGCTGGTCGGCTGGGTGGGCGAGACGGGCGCGTTCTACGACGCACGCGAATACGACGCGGTCGTCTCCTCGGGCGAGAACGTGACGGCCGGTCTCCTGGCGATGGTGCTGCAGGAGAACGGGATCGACGCGCGGTCGTGGCAGGGCTGGCAGGTGCCGGTGCTGACGTCCTCGGCGCATTCGACCGCCCGGATCGAGGGGATTCCGCCCGCCAACCTCGACGCGAAGTTCGGCGCGGGCATGCGGGTGGCGGTGGTCGCGGGGTTCCAGGGGATCTCCGCCGAGGGCCGGATCACGACGCTGGGACGCGGCGGCAGCGATACCACGGCGGTCGCCTTCGCCGCGGCCTTCGGGGCGGAGCGCTGCGACATCTACACGGATGTGGACGGGGTCTATACCACCGATCCTCGGATCTGCTCGAAGGCGCGCAAGCTCGAGCGGATCGCCTTTGAGGAGATGCTGGAGCTGGCGTCTTTGGGCGCGAAGGTGCTGCAGACGCGGTCGGTGGAACTGGCGATGCGCTACAAGGTGCGGCTGCGGGTGCTCTCGAGCTTCGAGGAACAGTCGGATACGGCGGGCACGCTGGTCTGCGACGAGGAGGACATCATGGAAAGCAACGTGGTCGCCGGGGTCGCCTTCGTGCGCGACGAGGCCAAGATGACGCTGGTGTCGGTCGCCGACCGGCCCGGGGTCAGCGCCGCCATCTTCGGGCCGCTGGCCGAGGCGGGGGTGACCGTCGACATGATCGTGCAGAACATCGCCGAGGACGGCCGGACCGACATGACGTTCTCGCTCCCCGTCGACCAGATCGCCCGCGCCGAGAAGGCCGTGCGCGAGGCGATGGCGCGCGAGGAGATCGAGTTCCACGACCTGATCGCCGACGCGGGCGTCAGCAAGGTTTCGGTGGT
Organism: Rhodobacterales bacterium; assembly: GCA_038320125.1. Taxonomy (GTDB): domain Bacteria; phylum Pseudomonadota; class Alphaproteobacteria; order Rhodobacterales; family Rhodobacteraceae; genus Jannaschia. Next base: position 2,058 of record JBBQDX010000117.1, read on the forward strand.
CGGGATCGGCATGCGGAGCCATGCGGGCGTGGCGGCAAAGATGTTCGGCGCGCTGTCGGCGGAAGGGATCAACATCAAGGTCATCACGACGTCGGAGATCAAGATCTCGGTGCTGATCGACCGGAAATACATGGAACTGGCGGTGCAGGCGCTGCATGATACGTTCGGGCTGGAGAAGGGCTGAGCGGACACGCCGGGGACCGTTGATGACGACGATCCCGCTTGTGCCGACGGCCCTCGGCATCGCCGTCACGGGAGCCGCCGTGCCGGGCTCCGAAGCCAGCCGCGACGGGTTCGGGGCGGCGGCGACGCGTGAGTTCACCCCGCTGATGATCGCGGCGGGGACGTGCTCAGGTAGGTATTGGACGCGGGGGCGGATGCGGACGTGACGAGCGACAACGGACAGACCGCCGTGGAGCTTTCGGCCGGAGTTTCGTCGGACGTCGACAGTGTGGGGGTGCCGTTCGATGTGTCGGGGGATCCTTGCGGGGGCGACGGAAAATTGTCCAGGGCGCGTCGGAAGTTGGGGCCAATCCGGCGCTTGGTGCGGATGAAGACCTGCGGCGGATGTTTCACGAAATATGCGTGGAAGCGCGATAGGCGGCCTCGGCCCTCGCTGACCGAGCGGATGGCGGCGCGGACGCGGCGGGCCACGATCCGCAATTTCGGCGGCATGGCGACCTAGGCCGTTCCCTACGCCGGCGGGACAATGATCGTGGGCCTGACCTTCCTCGAGGTGCGCGACGCCTGCGCGACCTTTCTCTGAGGTCACGACGCCTGCGGGTCGATGCGCGACATGCGGGCGGTGTCGGCGCTGGTGGCGGGGACGTCCTTGGACGATCTGCCGATGTGCGGCTACACTGCGGCGGGGTTCATGGCCGCCCTGCGCGGCGGCGCGGTGTAAATGGGGACGAGATTGCCGGACTGACGCAGGCCGAGATCCCGCTGGACTGTCTCGTCACAAGCCTGCCCTGGGGGGAGCCTGTCGTGGAGGAGGACCGCGGGTTCGAGTCGACCCGGGCGCCGTGGGAGGACGGCGCAGAGGCGGGGCGGCAGGTTGCGCGCGGGCCGTTTTCGCGGGCTGCTTGCGGCTTGCGCGAGGGGAGCGTCGCCGCCCGCACCGCGTTGGTGGCTCCGTCGGTGGCCCCGTCGGTGGCCCGGTCGGGTTTCCGGCGGTGCGGGTGGTGATGCCTGCGACGTGCCGCGCCGCCCGGGACATTCGGCCCGTCGCTCTTCTTGCGAGCCTGCGGGCTTTCCTTCTTCTCGGGGCCCCCGGCCATTCCTTCTGCTCCGGGCCTTCGGCCCTCCCCTTTTGCGGGGCGCTCCCTTATAGGGAAAGCGGACCAGGGGAGCGCGCGATGCCGGCATCGAAGGACAGCGACAGTCGCAGGCTCCTGCGCCGGCTTCAGGCCGTCATGGCGGACGCGGGCGAAGGGCAGGAGCGGCTCGACCGGATCGTCGACCTCGTGGCCTCCTCGATGGAGACCGAGGTCTGCTCGATCTACCTGCACCGCGACGAGGAAACGCTGGAACTCTGCGCGACCCAAGGCCTGAAGCGCGAAGCCGTCCACGTCACGCGGCTGCGCGTCGGCGAGGGGCTGGTGGGGCGGGTGGCGCGGCGCCGTTCGCCGCTCAACACCGCCGATGCGCCCTCGACGACCGGCTTCCGCTTCATGCCGGAGACCGGCGAGGAGGTCTTTTCCAGCTTCCTCGGCGTCCCCGTGCAGCGGCTGGGCGAGCGGCTGGGCGTGCTGGTCGTGCAGTCCAAGGAGGCGCGGCAGTTCACCGAGGACGAGGTCTATGCGCTCGAGGTGGTGGCCATGGTGCTGGCGGAGATGACCGAGCTGGGCGCCTTCACCGGCGAGGGCGAGGCGCTGAAGGCGCGGCACAAGCAGCAGGCGATGTTCCGTGGCGTCACCGGGCAGGAGGGGGCGGCCGAGGGCGTCGTCCACCTGCACGACCCGCGCGTCGTGGTCTGCAAGCCGGTGTCGGACGACCCGGAGGGCGAGCTCGTCCGGCTGCAGGAGGCAGTGGACCAGCTGCGCCTGTCGGTGGACCGGATGCTGTCGGACGTCTCCGGCGACCGGGCGCAGACCGAGGTGATCGAGGTATTCCGGATGTTCGCCTACTCGCGGTCCTGGCTGCAACGGATGGAGGAGGACATCAACGCGGGGCTGACCGCGGAGGCGGCCGTCGAGAAGCAGCAGACCGCCACCCGCATCCGTATGGCCCAGGCGGCCCCCTACCTGCGCGACCGGCTGGCCGACCTCGACGACCTGTCGAACCGGCTGCTTCGGATGCTGACGGGCCAGGGGCCCGACACGACGGCGCTGCCCGACAACGCCGTCCTGGTGGCGCGCAACATCGGGCCGGGGGAGCTTCTGGAATACGGCCGCGGATTGCGCGGCGTCGTGCTGGAGGAAGGCTCCGTCGGCAGTCACGCCGCGATCGTGGCGCGGGCCTGGGCCATTCCGCTGGTCATCCAGGCGCGCGGCATCGTGACCGAGGCGCTGTCGGGCGACGTCATCCTGGTGGACGGCGACCAGGGCATCGCGCATCTGCGGCCCGACGAGATCGTGCGCAACGCCTTCCGCGAGAAGCTGGCGATGGCGGCGCAGGCCCAGCAGCGCTACGCCTCGATCCGCGAGACGCCCTGCGTCACCGCCGACGGGATGCGCATCGAGCTGATGATGAACGCGGGGCTGATGGCCGATCTGCCGTCGCTGCCGTCGTCGGGGGCCGAGGGCGTCGGCCTGTTCCGCACCGAGCTGCAGTTCCTCGCGCGCAACAAGGTGCCCAAGCGCGGCGAGCTGGCCTCGCTCTACGCCCGGGTGATCGAGGCGGCCGGGGGGCGGCCGGTGACGTTCCGCACGCTCGACATCGGGTCCGACAAGGTGCTGCCCTACATGAAGGCGCAGGACGAGCCGAACCCGGCGCTGGGCTGGCGCGCGATCCGGGTGGGCCTCGACAAGCCGGGGGTGATGCGGATGCAGCTCCAGGCGCTGCTGCGCGCCGCCGCCGGGCGACCGATGCGGATCATGTTCCCCTTCGTGGCGCAGATGGAGGAGTTCACCGAGGCGCGCGCCGCGCTGACCCGCGAGATGCACCGCGAGAAATCGTTGGGCCATGTCCTGCCGGAGACGATCGAGGTCGGCGCGATGCTGGAGACGCCGTCGATGGCCTTCGCGCCGCGCCGGTTCTTCGAGCAGGCGGATTTCATCTCCATCGGCGGCAACGATCTCAAGCAGTTCTTCTTCGCCGCCGACCGCGAGAACGAGCGGGTGCGCCGCCGCTACGACACGCTGAACGTCAGCTTCCTGTCGCTGATCGAGCAGATCGTCGCCCGCTGCGCCGAAGGCGGCACGCCGGTGTCGTTCTGCGGCGAGGACGCGGGCCGCCCGATCGAGGCGCTGTGCTTCGCGGCGATGGGGCTGCGGTCGCTGTCGATGCGGCCCGCGAGCATCGGGCCGGTCAAGCACATCCTGCTGCGCGCCGACCTGTCGGAGGTGCGCGCCGTCATCGATGCATCGCGCGAGGCGGGCGAGCAGTCGGTGCGCGGCGCGGTGATGGACTATCTGCGGGCGCGGTGAGGGCTGGACGGGGCGGCGGTTCGTGGTATATACGCGAAGGCATACGCAGGAGTCGCAGCCATGATCGAAACCAAGATCCGCAAGGTCGGCAATTCGGCCGTCATGACGCTGACGTCCGAGATGCTGGCGATCCTCGACGCCAAGGAGGGCGACGCCCTCTTCGTGGTGCGGGGCGGCGACGGGTCGCTGCGGGTGATGGCGCATGATGTGGAGACGGCCAGGTTCCTGGAGATCGCCGAACGGGTGATGGACGATAACCGCGAGATGCTGGCCGCGCTGGCGTGAACGGGCCGCACTGGGTGCCGATCGGGGTCGTGATAACGATCCATGACCGACAGATCTCGCGCCACGGCGGCGCTGCGGGCATTCGCGATCTCGGGCTGCTCGAGACCGGATGCGCCCGTCCGCTCAACCGTCATGTCTACGAGGGGGGCGACGTCGCCACCCTGGCAGCCGCCTACGCTTTCGGCATCGCCAAGGCGCACGCCTTCGTCGACGGAAACAAACGCACGGCCTTCGTGACCGCCGCGACGTTCCTCGAGGCGAACGGTCTGAAGTTCCGCCCCGATCGGGTGGAAGGCGTCAAGATGATGGAAGCCCTCGCATCAAGCGAGATGACCGAGGATGCCTTCGCCGGATGGCTACGGGCGGGGGCCGTGCCGCTCTAGCGCCCCGCCTCCCGTTCGAGCCGCAACCGGGCGGTCGCCTCGTGCCGGTCCGCCTCGCGCTGCTCGACGAGCGCGCCGCGCACGTAGGTCAGATGCGCCTCCACTGCGGCGCGGGCGCCGTCGGCATCGCGGGCCTGCAGCGCCGCGTTGATGGCGCGGTGCTGGCCGAGGAGCGTGTCGCGGGTGGTGCGCTGGCGGAACATGATGGACCGGTTGTAGAAGACGCCCTCGCGCAGCAGGTCCATCATCGAGCGCATCATGTGGAGCATGACGACGTTGTGGCTCGCCTCGACGATGGCCATGTGGAAGTCGGCGTCGAGGGCGGCCTCCTCCGAGGGGTCGCGCCTGGAATGGACGGCCTCCATCCTGGCGAAGATCGTGCCGACAAGGGCCAGGTCGGTGTCCGAGCCGCTTGTCGCCGCGCGGGCGGCGGCGATGCCCTCGATGTCGCGGCGGAAGGCGATATAATCGAGGAGCGCGCCCTCGTGGCTGGCGAAGAGGCGGGTCAGCGCCGGCGAGAAGGCGTTCCCCAGCACGTCGGCGACATAGACACCCGCCCCCGCGCGGGTGCTGAGCAGACCGCGTTCGGAAAGCTCGGCAATGGCCTCCCGCAGGCTGGGGCGCGAGACGCCGAGGCGGTCGGAGAGCTCGCGCTCGGCCGGCAGGCGGTCGCCGGGACGAAGGATGCCCTGCAGGATGAGCTGCTCGATCTGCCGCACCACGGCAGCGGCGAGCTTTTCGGAGGGGATTTTCCGGAATGGCATGGGCTTGTGGAGTGGCATCGGCGGTCCCGGCTCGGATTGGTCAGAAGATATGACCACGGGTCGAGCCTGCCAAGACGCAAACGGCACCGTGTTCCGGCGGCCGTCGGCCGGGCATGGAAACGCCCGCCGGAACGGACCGGCGGGCGGCAATCTGTGGGGGGTCGGGGGTCAGCCGGTCGGCGTGATCACGATCTCCACCCGGCGGTTCTGCTGCTTGCCCGCCGCGGTCTGGTTGGTGGCGATCGGCTGGCTCTCGCCGCGGCCGATCGGCACGATCCGGCCCCCGGAGACGCCGGTCTGAAGCAGGACGGCCGCGACGGAACGCGCGCGCTGCTCCGACAGATCCTGGTTGAAGGCGGCGGAGTCGTCGCTGTCGGTATGGCCAATGACCTGCACCGTGGTGTTCGGGTATTGCTGCAGGTTGGCCCCGAGCGCGCGAAGGTCGCCCTGCAGGTCGGGGCGCAGGCTGGCGCTGCCGGAATCGAAGAGGATGTCCTGCGGCAGCGTCACGATCAGCTCGTTGCCGGTATTGGTGATCAGGATGCGGTCATCGCCGAGCTGGGCACGAAGGTCCGCCGCCTGACGGTCGAGCTGCTGGCCGACGCCCGCGCCGACCAGGCCGCCGATGGCGGCGCCGGCGGCGATCTCGTCGGCGCGGCTGCCGTCGCCGAGGATCGCGCCCGCGGCGGCGCCCACGCCGGCCCCGATCAGGGCACCGCTGCGGGTCCGATTCGGCTCACCCGGCGGGGAGGTGACGCAGCCGGCGAGCACGAGGGCGGCGCCTAGGCCGAGGACGAGGGGGGTTCTGGTAAGGATCATGGCCGTCTTTCCGGTTCTCTGGAGGTTGTGCAGGGGCAAAACGCACGATTGCGCGCGCCGTTCCATCCCCACGCCCGGCGCAACGGAAGTTGCGCGAGGCTTCGCCCAAACGAGGTGACCGGTGAAGCCCGGATAGGCAATAGCAGCGTGCCGAAAGGCCATGCCGTCGGTCCCGGCCCTCAGCTCGCGTCCGCCCGCGCCCCCTCCCAGGCGAGCATCGCCCGCTTGACCGGCAGACCCCAGTGATAGCCGCCGAGGCCGCCCGACTTGCGCAGCGCCCGGTGGCAGGGAATGAGCCAGCTCACCGGGTTGCGCCCCACGGCGGTGCCGACGGCGCGCACGGCGCGGGGACTGCCGATGGCCCCGGCGATCTGGCCGTAGGTTGTGACGTGGCCGGAGGGGACGCGCATCAGCGCCTCCCAGACCTTGATCTGGAACGGCGCGCCGATCAGGTGCAGGCGCGCCTCGCCCGAGAGGGTGCCGAGCGCACGGGCCTGCGGAGCGAGGGCTTCCGCATCCTCGACATAGGTGGCACCTGGCCAGCGCGCGGTCATGTCGGCCATCGCCGCGGCGCGCCCGGTCTCCTCCGACAGGGCGAGGCCGCAGATGCCCCGGTCGGTCGCCATCACCAGCATCTCGCCGAAGGGGCCGTCCTGCCAGGCATGGCGGATCGTCAGGCCCGCGCCGCCGCGGGCATAGTCGCCGGGGCTCATCGCCTCCCACCGCAGGAAGAGGTCGTGCAGGCGGCCGGTGCCGGAAAGCCCCGTCTCGTGCGCCGCGTCGAGCAGGGTGAACCGCTCGGCCAGAAGCGCCTTGGCATGGCCGAGGGTCAGATACTGGTGGAACCGCTTCGGGCTGACGCCCGCCCATGCGGAGAACAGGCGCTGGAAATGCGCGGCGCTCATCTGCATCCGCGCCGCCAGCGCCTCCAGCGAGGGCGGACTATCGGCGGCGTCGATCAACTCGATGGCACGCCGCATCGTGGCGTAGTGATAGGTGCCCTCGGCGGGCGTGGGCAGGATGGACAGGGCCTGTGGCATTGAGACCTCGGCTGGCAGGATGCTTCGCTGCCGATATTACGCCCCCCGGAGCGCGAAGCGACCCGGAACATGCGGGTTTCGCCGGGCAGCCCGTAGAGCCCCCGGAAATCGTCGTGGCCGCTGGCCCGCCACGTCGCGGCCCCCGGTGTCCGACGGCCCCGACCAACCCGGCCCTGCCCGGTCCCGCAGCGCCGCCAGTCATTTTTCTCGCAAGCCCGCCTCGAAGGCTCCGCCGCCCGGACCCGCGGGCTTGTCCGCCCCGGCGCGGCGGGTCAGAAGGGGCCATGCAGCGCGCCCTCCCCTATCTGGTCCAGCACGAGATCTTCGCCCGTTTCCGGGCTGCGGAAGCGGAGCCGAAAGGCGAGCTCGAGCATGTGAACGCCTTCACGCTCGTCGTGGCCGTGGCTCTCTCGGCGCAGGCGACGGACGCGGGGGTCAACAAGGCGACGCGCGGGCTGTTCGCGGTCGCCGATACGCCCGCCAAGATGCTGGCCTTGGGCGAGGAGGGGGTAACGGAGCACGTCAAGACGATCGGCCTCTTCCGCCAGAAGGCGAAGAACGTCATCCGGCTCAGCCGTATCCTGATCGAGGAGTTCGGCGGCGAGGTGCCGTCATCGCGCGCCGCGTTGCAGTCCCTGCCCGGCGTGGGGCGCAAGACCGCCAATGTCGTGCTCAACATCTGGTTCGGGCATCCGGCGCAGGCCGTCGACACGCATATCTTCCGCGTCGGCAACCGCACCGGCATCGCACCGGGCCGCGACGTCGATGCCGTGGAACGCGCCATCGAGGACAACGTGCCCGCCGAGTTCCAGCATCACGCCCACCACTGGCTCATCCTGCATGGCCGCTATACCTGCCTCGCCCGCAAGCCGAAGTGCCCGGCCTGCCTGATCCGCGACCTCTGCCGGTTCGAGGCCAAGACCCCGCCGGCATGATCTCTCCGTTCCACAAATACTCGAAGAAAGACTGCGGGCATTCTGCGCGCGCCTCCGCCAGAAGGACCAGACCATGACCCAGGCCCACGACGTCATCGGCATCGGCAACGCCATCGTCGACGTCATCGCGCCCGCGACCGACGCTTTCCTCGAGGAGATGGGCATCCGGAAAGGCATCATGCAACTCATCGGGCGGGAGCGGGCGGAACTGCTCTACGCCTCGATGTCCGAACGGGTGGAGGCGCCGGGCGGATCGGTCGCCAACACGCTGGCGGGCATCGGGGCGCTCGGCCTGTCCACCGCCTTCATCGGCAAGGTGAGCGACGACGCCCTCGGCCGCTTCTACGCGCAGACGATGGCGGCCTCGGGCACCGCCTTCCCCAATCCGCCGCGCGCGGGCGACCTGCCGACGTCGCGGTCGATGATCTTCGTCTCGCCCGACGGCGAGCGGTCGATGAACACCTACCTCGGCGCCGGGGCCGATCTTGGCTCCGCCGACGTGCCGGACGTGTTCGCGGGCGGCGGCATTCTGCTGCTGGAGGGCTATCTCTTCGACAAGGATGAGGGAAAAACCGCCTTTGCCGAGGCCGCCGCCCGGATGAAGACGGCGGGCGGGCGGGCGGCGATCACCCTCTCCGACCCGTTCTGCGCCGAGCGGCACCGCGCCGACTTCCAGCGCCTGATCGCCAGGGACGTGGACATCGCCATCGGCAACGCCGCCGAGTGGAGGACGCTCTACGAGACGGAGGACCTCGACCGCGCGCTGGGACGGGCGGCGGAGGTTTGCGAGATCGTGGCCTGCACGCGGTCGGGCGAGGACGTTTGGGTGCAGTCCGGCGACAGCCGCGCGACGGCCCGGGTGCAGCGCGCCACGGTGGTGGATGCAACCGGCGCGGGCGACCAGTTCGCGGCGGGGTTCCTCTACGGCCTCGCGGCGGGGCGCGATCTGGAGACGGCGGCGCGGATGGGCGTGATCTGCGCGCGCGAGGTCATCGGCCATATCGGGCCGCGTCCGCTGGTGCCGGTGATGGAGATCTTCCGCGAGGCGGGACTGGTCTGAAACGCGGGGCTGGCTTGCGGCGGCCGGCCGCCCTAGCGTGACGAAACAACGGCGGAGGGCCATCCAATGCACATTCTCATCACCGGCGCGGCTGGCATGATCGGGCGCAAGCTGACCGACGCCATCGTCCGGCGCGGCGCCTTGCAGGGGCGCGAGATCACCGGCCTGACACTGGTGGATATCGTGGCCCCCGTGCTGCCGGGCGACCTGCCGGGCGCGGCGCTCGCGGCGGATCTGTCCGACCCGGCGGCGGGGCCCGCGCTGATCGAGGCGCGGCCCGACGTCGTCTTCCATCTGGCGGCCGTCGTCTCGGGCGAGGCGGAGGCGGATCTGGCCAAGGGCTACGCCGTCAACCTGCACGGAACGCTGGCCCTGGCGGAGGCGATCGCGGCAGAGCGGGACTATTGCCCCCGCTTCGTCTTCGCCTCCTCCATCGCGGTCTTCGGTGCGCCCCTGCCGGAGGTGATCGGCGACGATGAGCCCTGCCTGCCGCTCACCAGCTACGGCACGCAGAAGGCCATGTCCGAGCTCATCATCAACGACCTGTCGCGACGGGGCCGGATGGACGGCATCTCGCTGCGCCTGCCGACGATCTGCATCCGGCCGGGCAAACCCAATGCCGCCGCGTCGGGGTTCTACTCCTCGATCCTGCGCGAGCCGCTGGCCGGCGAGACCGCGGTCCTGCCGGTGCCCGACACCACCCGCCACTGGTTCGCCAGTCCCCGCGCCGCCGTGGGCTTCCTTTTGCACGCCGCCGAGATGGACCTCGCGCCGCTGGGCAAGAACCGCGCGGTGACGCTGCCCGGCGTGGATGCGACGGTGGCCGACGAGATCGCGGCGCTGGAGCGGGTCGCGGGGCCGGAGGTCGTGGCCCGCATCCGCCGCGCGCCGGACGCCACGATCGCCGCGATCGTGGGCGGCTGGCCGCAGGCGTTCGATCCGGTCCGGGCGCGCCGGCTGGGATTCGAGGCGGAGCCGGACATGGACACGATCATCCGCGCCCATGTCGAGGACGAGCTCGGCGGGATCATCCGCTGACGGATGCGGACCGGTCGCTGAGATGCCGGAGCCTCCGGCGGGGATATTTTTGGGAGCAAAGACGCGGCGCGTTAACGCGGTATTAGCAATGGAGGAGGCAGACCGGGGAAGCGGGACAGGCAGGGATGCCGATGGCCGCGAGCGAAGACGGTTCCGCCGCCCCCCTGTTCCCCGCAGGCCCGGCGGCGGAACCCGATCCGTCTTTGCTCCCCGAAATATCCCCGCCGGAGGCATCCTCGCCGCGGCGAAGCACCTACCAATGGGGCGGGCGCTGGTCGGCCAATGGGATCGGACCCTGGCTCGTCTCCGCCTCCGCGGCGCGTTCCATCAGCATCCGGACCCGGCGTTCCAGCACTGCGATCTCCTCCGACTGCCGCGCGACGACGTCCGAAAGGTCGTCCACCGCGCGGGTCAGATGGGCGATGCGTTCTTCCATTTGCTGCACGGGCAGATCCTCCTCGGCGCTGGCCGGGTCATGCACCCGGGGAGCCGGGGCGGGTTGTGCGCCGATGGCGCGGACCGTAATGACGCGGCGGATATCAAGGACAGCCCGCCATGGCCAAGACCGACGCAAAGACGAAGGGCCCCCGCCGCCCCCGTGCCCAGACGCCCAAGGGCTTCCGCGACTATTTCGGCGCGGAGGTGACCGAGCGCAAGGCCATGCTCGACGCGATCGCCGAGGTCTATCACCGCTACGGGTTCGAGGCGCTGGAAACTTCGGCGGTCGAGACGGTGGAGAGCCTGGGCAAGTTCCTTCCGGATGTGGACCGGCCGAACGAGGGGGTCTTCGCATTCCGGGAGTCGGCGCAGGAGGACGAGGAGGCCGACTGGCTGGCGCTGCGCTACGACCTGACCGCGCCGCTCGCCCGCGTCTACGCGCAGCACCGCAACGAGCTGCCGACGCCCTA
>JBBQDX010000118.1:0-12727 GCA_038320125.1 Rhodobacterales bacterium
GCTTGCCGAGGCCGACTGGCCGCTATGGCTGGGCGAGGCGGGCGCCGGGGCCGCGCCGCTGATGCGCGCCGCCCCCGAAGGCCGGATCGCGCGGCACCGCGTATCGCGGGCGGTGAACTCGAACCGGACGGAGGGGCCGGAACTGATCGATCAGCTGATCGAGGAGGATTGACCCCGCGGGCGCCGTCTTCACCGGAAAGGGGCCGACGGGGCTGGCGTTCCGGGCGCGGTCCCCGGTCCTGCGCCGACCCGGGCCGGCGACGTGGACGGGCCGTGACGTTGGCCGCAACGTCTTCGGTGGGAGCGGGGGGGAGCGGGCGTTGACCCGACCGGACCATCGTCAGAGGGGAGGATGCCGATGCGCTCCGTTCGGGTCTTCGCCTAGTCCCGATTGTGACGGACCATCATGGCGCAATTGTGGCGAGCCGGGAAACTTCGCGACAATGCCCCGTATCGGCCATACTGTTGCGGTCTCAGCTCCTCAGGTCGGGCGGCAATGCCTCCGCTCCGAGGCTGTCGCGCACGGCTTCGAGCGACAGCACCTGCGTGGCCTTCTCGCCCAGGCGGCGCAGCGTCACGCTGCGGTCCTCGACTTCCTGCCTGCCGATGGCGAGGATCAACGGAACCTTGCCGAGAGAGTGCTCGCGGACCTTGTAGTTGATCTTCTCGTTGCGCACGTCCGCCTCGACCCGCAGGCCGGCGCGGGTCAGCTCGGCCACCACCTCCGCCACGTATTCGTCGGCTTCGGACACGATGGAGGCGACGACGACCTGCCGGGGGGCCAGCCAGAACGGCAGGCGCCCCGAGGAGTTCTCGATCAGGATGCCGATGAACCGCTCGAAGGAGCCGAGGCAGGCGCGGTGCAGCATGTAGGGGCGGTGCTTGGCGCCATCCTCGCCCACGTAGGTCGCGCCGAGCCGCTCCGGCAGGTTCGGGTCGACCTGGAAGGTGCCGCACTGCCAGACGCGCCCGATCGCGTCGGTGAGGTAGAAGTCGAGCTTCGGGCCGTAGAAGGCCCCGTCTCCCGCTTCCACGCGGTAGGGGTTGCCGGTCGACTTGATCGCCGCTTCCAGCGCACCCTCCACGTGGTCCCAGGATTCGTCGGAGCCGACGCGCTTCTCGGGCCGGGTGGCGAAGGCGATGTCGAAGGTCTCGAAGCCGAGATCACGGTAGACGGAGGCGAGGAAGGTGATGAAGCGCGCGCATTCCGCCTCGATCTGGTGCTCGGTGCAGAAGATGTGCGCGTCGTCCTGCGTGAATCCGCGGACCCGCATGATGCCGTGCAGCGCGCCCGAGGGCTCGTAGCGCGAGCAGGATCCGAACTCCGCCATCCGCAGCGGCAGGTCGCGGTAGCTCTTGAGGCCGTGGTTGTAGACCTGCACGTGGCATGGGCAGTTCATCGGCTTCAACGCGTTGATCGTCTTGGTCTGGGCATGCTCCTCCTCGACCTCCACGATGAACATGTGCTCTTGGTATTTCTCCCAGTGCCCGGATTTCTCCCAGAGCGTGCGGGCGACGACCTGCGGCGTGTTCACCTCGACGTAACCGTCGGCCCGCTGCTTGCGGCGCATGTAGTCCTGCAGGGTGGTGTAGATGGTCCAGCCGTTCGGATGCCAGAAGACCTGGCCCGGCGCCTCCTCCTGCATGTGGAACAGGTCCATCTCGCGCCCGAGACGGCGGTGGTCGCGGGCCTCCGCTTCCTCGAGGAACTTCTGGTGCGCCTTGAGGTCGTCACGGTTGCGGAAGGCGACGCCGTAGATGCGTTGGAGCTGCGGCCGGGTATTGTCGCCGAGCCAGTAGGCGGCGGAGACGCGGGTGAGCCTGAAGGCATCCGCGGGGATCTGGCCGGTGTTCTGCAGGTGCGGACCGCGGCAAAGGTCCATCCACGGCCCGTGCCAGTACATCCGGATCGGCTCGTCGCCGGGGATGCGGTCGAGCAACTCCACCTTGAAAGGCTCGCCCGCCGCCTCGTAATGCGCGCGCGCCCTGTCACGGGACCAGACTTCGGTGCGGACGGGATCGCGGGCGGCGATGATGCGCTTCATCTCCGCCTCGATGGTGCCGAGGTCTTCGGGGGTGAACGGCTCGGCGCGGTCGAAGTCGTAGAACCAGCCGAAGTCGCGAACCGGGCCGATGGTGACCTTGACGTCCGGCCAGATCGCCTGGACCGCGCGGGCCATGACATGCGCGAGGTCGTGGCGGATCAATTCCAGCGCGGGCGCGTCGTCGGCCATGGTGTTGATGGCGATGGTGGCGTCGGCCTCGATCGGCCAGGCCAGGTCCCAGTGCGCGCCGTTCACCTGTGCCGAGATCGCCTTCTTCGACAGCGACCTCGAGATGCCCTCGGCCACCTCGGCGGCGGTGGTCCCGGCCGGCACCTCTCGCGTGTTGCCATCGGGGAAGGTGAGGGTGATCTGGGACATGTCGCGTCCTCCGTCGTTTCGGCGCCCACGGAACGCCCGGTTGCGGGAATATGTGGCGGCTGGGTAGCGCCGGAACGGGCGCCGGCGCAAGCCCCCGCCGCCTTCGGCCGGGTCCTCCGGGGCGCATCGAAGGGCGACGGTGGAGGCCATCAGTGGCTTTCTTTTCACGGTGCGCGCCGCCGCTCCGCGGTCGAGACCGCCCGGGCGGTCGGCGGGCGCGGCCAGACATCGAACCCCGAGGAGCTGTCCCGCAAAGCCCGGACATCCCGCCCCGGTCTTGAACTTCCCCCCGTCTTTGCTCCCGAAGTATCCCCGCCGGAGGCCCCGTCCGCGCGGCCGCCACCGCCCTTGCCCTCGGCCCGAGCCCGTGAGACAGGGCGATGCCAACCGATACCCGCCAACGGAGACCCCCGATGGAGATTCGCGAGGCCCTCACCTTCGACGACGTCCTGCTTGTGCCCGCCGAAAGCCGCGTGCTGCCGGCCATGGCCGACACGCGCACCAAGGTGACGCAGTCGATCGCGCTGAACATTCCGCTGCTGTCCTCGGCGATGGACACGGTGACCGAGGCGCGGATGGCCATCGCCATGGCGCAGGCCGGTGGCATGGGGGTGATCCACCGCAACCTCGACCTCGACGCGCAGCAGAAGGAAGTGCGCCGCGTCAAGCGGTTCGAGAGCGGCGTGGTCTACAATCCCGTCACCCTGCGCCCCGATCAGACGCTGACGGATGCCAAGGCCCTGCAGGAGCGCTACCGCGTCACCGGCTTTCCCGTCGTCGACGGCAGCGGCCGCGTGCTGGGCATCGTCACCAACCGCGACATGCGGTTCGCCGTCGACGACGCGACACCGGTGGCGACGATGATGACCTCCGACAACCTGGCGCTGCTGCGCGAACCGATCGACCTCGCGGCGGCCAAGTCGATGATGCATGCGCGGCGGATCGAGAAGCTGCTGGTGGTCAACGACAAGGGTCACCTGACCGGTCTGCTGACCATCAAGGACATCGAGCAGGCGGTGCTGAACCCGCAGGCCTGCAAGGACAGCCTCGGCCGGCTTCGGGTGGCGGCGGCGACCACGGTGGGCGACGCGGGCTTCGAGCGCTCCGAGGCGCTGATCGATGCGGGTTGCGACCTGATCGTCGTCGATACCGCGCATGGGCACAGCGAAGGCGTCGGCGTCGCGGTCGAGCGCATCAAGCGGCTGTCGAACGCGGTGCAGGTGCTCGCCGGCAACGTCGCCACGGCGGAGGGTACGCGCGCGCTGATCGGGGCGGGGGCCGACGGGGTCAAGGTCGGCATCGGGCCCGGCTCGATCTGCACGACCCGCATCGTCGCGGGCGTCGGCGTGCCGCAGCTGACGGCGATCATGGACGCGGCGGGAGCTGCGGGCGACGTGCCGGTGATCGCCGATGGTGGCATCAAGTATTCGGGCGACTTCGCCAAGGCCATCGCGGCCGGCGCCTCCTGCGCCATGGTCGGCTCGATGATCGCAGGGACCGACGAGAGCCCGGGCGAGGTGATCCTCTACCAGGGGCGGTCGTTCAAGTCCTACCGAGGCATGGGTTCGCTCGGCGCCATGGCGCGCGGCTCGGCGGACAGGTATTTCCAGATGGATGCGGCCAGCGACAAGCTGGTGCCCGAGGGGATCGAGGGACAGGTGCCCTACAAGGGCTCCGCCGCCGCGGTCCTGCACCAGCTCGTCGGCGGGTTGCGGGCGGCGATGGGCTATACCGGCTGCGCCACCGTCCGGGAGATGCGCGAGAACTGCACCTTCGTGAAGATCACCGGCGCGGGGCTCCGGGAAAGCCACGTCCACGACGTGCAGATCACGCGAGAGAGCCCGAACTACCGCAGCTAGGGGGGCGGGCAGGGCGGACGGCGCTCAGGCGGGCAGCGGCGTCGGCGCGCTCGCGCCCTCGGCCCGCTTCGCCCGCCCGACCCCCAGCATCAGCATCGCTGGTGTGACGATCAGCGTCAGGATCGTCGCAACCACGAGGCCGCCGGCGATGGCCGACGACAGCTCCGTCCACCATTGCGTAGAGGGGGCGCCGTAGACGATCTCCCGGGTGGCGAAGTTGAGGTTGACGCCGATCACCATCGGCATCAGGCCGAGTGCCGTCGTCAGCGACGTGAGAACCACCGGGCGCAGACGCTGGGCGCCGCTGCGCAACGCGGCCTCCAAAGGCGAGAGGCCCGCGCGCCGCAGGTCGTTGTAGGTATCGATGAGCACGATGTTGGTATTCACCACGATGCCCGCCAGCGCGATGACGCCGATGCCGCCCATGACCACGCCGAACGGCCGGCCGGTCACGATGAGCCCGAGCAGCACGCCTGCGACCGAGAAGACGATCGCTGACATGACGATAATGGCCTGCCAGAAGTTGTTGAACTGGATGAGCAGGATCACGAACATCAGCACGATCGCCGAGATGAAGGCCCCCACGAGGAAGATCATCGCGTCCGCCTGGTCCTGCGCCTCGCCGGCGAAGCTCGCGGTGACGCCGGGCGGCAGCTCGGCCCGGTCCAGCGCGGCTTGCAGCTTCCTCACCTGATCGTCGACCAGAAGGCCGGGTGCGACATTGGCCTCGATGCGGGCGACGCGGGCCTGGTCGATGCGGGTGATGGTGCCGGTGCGGGCGGTGGGCTCGAACGTCACGAAATTGGTGATGGGCACGAGACCTGCGTCCGTCGGCACGCGCAGGCTTTCCAGATCCTCGAGGGTGCGGTCGCCCTCGGGGAAGCGCACGCGGATGTCGACGCTCCCCTCCGCGGTGTCGGGGCGATACTCGGCCACCGTAATGCCGCGGGTCAAGAGCTGGACCGCCTGGCCGATGAGGCTGATGTCGGCACCGAAGCGCGCGGCTTCCGAGCGGTTGACGGCGAGGCGCCACTCGACGCCGGGCAGCGGCTGGGTGTCGGTGATGTCGGTGAAGCCGCCGATGTCCGCCATCAGGCCGCGCACCGTCTCGACCGTCTCGGTCTGGGCCGCGGGGTCGCTGACCTCGAGCTGCAGGTTGATGGGCTTGCCGGCGGAGGGGCCCTCCGACTGGGTCTGCACCTGCACGTCGATGCCCGGAATGTCCGCCATGTCGGCGCGGATCTCCTCGCCGATCACGGCGGCGGTGCGGCGGGTGTCCCATTCGGCAAGCTCGAGCTGCAACGTGCCGATGACCTCCTCGGAGGCCTGCGGGTCGGACTGGGTGCGCGCGTAGATGGAGGCGATGCCGGGCTTGCCCTCGAGCTTGGCCTCGACCCGGCGGACGAGCGCGTCCTTTTCCCAGATCGAGAAGTTGTCGCGGGCGCGGACCTCGACCTGCATGAACTCGGGCTCGATCGAGGGGAAGAAGGTGACGCCGTTGCCGAACTGGCCGTAGAGCCCGAAGGAGCCGACGAGCAGGATCACCGCGAGGATCAGCGTCGTCCAGGGTCGCAGGATCGCGCGCTCGAGGAGACGGACGTAGCTGCCGGTGACGCCGCGCAGGGTGCGCGGATCGCCCGTCTCGGCCTCCTGCAGCCCGCGCTTGTCCTCGGCCGACTGCGGCTGGCGGCGGCCGATGATGCCTCCCACCACTGGGATGAAGATCAGCGCCATGAAGAGCGAGGCGCCGAGCGTGATGATGACGGTGGTCGGCAGGAACTTCATGAACTCGCCGGTGGTCCCGGTCCAGAAGAGCAGCGGGAAGAACACCGACAGCGTCGTGGCGGTGGAGGCGATGACCGGCCAGGCCATGCGGTTGGCCGCGAAGGCGTAGGCCGTCCTGGCGTCGGCCCCCTCCTGCAGCTTGCGGTCGGCCAGCTCGGTCACGACGATGGCGCCGTCGACCAGCATGCCGACGACGAGGATCAGGCTGAAGAGCACGATGATGTTGAGCGTGTAGCCCATGAAGTAGAGCGCCGCGACGCCCGCGAGGAAGGCCCCCGGAATGGCGAGCCCGACGAGGAGCGCGGCGCGCAGCCCGAGCGCCCAGACGATCACGATCATCACCAGCAGCACGGCGGCGATGACGTTGGCCTGGAGGTCGCTCAGCAGATCCTCGACCTGCTCGCTCTCGTCCTGGAGGTAGGCGATGCTCACGCTCTCGGGCCAGGAGGCCTGCGCCTCCGCGATCTCGGCGCGGACGGCGCCGACCGTCTCGATGATATTGGCCCCGATCCGCTTCTTGATCTCGAGCGCCAGCGCCGGTTGGCCGTCGATGCGCGCAAAGCTCGTCGGATCCTCGAAGGTCTGGCGCACCTGCGCGACGTCGGCGAAGGTCACGACGGTGTTGCCGCGCACCTTGACCGGCAGGGCGAGCACGTCCTCGATGTTCTCGATGAGGCCGGGCACCTTGAGGACGATGCGGCCCGCGTCGGTGGTGATGGCGCCGGCGGCGATGAGGCGGTTGTTGCTGGTGATCTGGCTTATCAGCTCGTCGAAGGAGATGTTGTAGGTCTCGAACACGGTGGGGTCGATGAGCACCTCGAGGAGCTGCTCGCGCTTTCCGCCGATATCGACATCCAGCACGCCGGGCACCCCCTCGAGCCGGTTCTGCAGGTCGTCCACCAGCGCGTTGAGCGTCCGTTCGGGAACCGGGCCGGAGAGGATCGCGGTCAGGATCGGGAAGAGGGCGGTGTTGATCTCGGTGACGACCGGGTCGGTCGCGTCGTCGGGCAGTTCCGGGCGGGCGCGGTCCACCGCCTCGCGGACGTCCTCGAGCGCCGTATCGGCGTCGAAGCCCGGCTCGAACTCGAGGCTGACGGAGGTGTAGCCCTCCTGCGCGTTGGTCGTCATCTTGTCGAGGCCGGTGATCGAGGCGAGCTCGGTCTCCAGCGGCTCCGCCAGCAGGCGTTCGGCATCCTCCGGGCTGATGCCCTCGAGGGAGGTGGAGACGTAGACGACGGGGATCGGGATCTCGGGAGAGGATTCCTTGGGGATCGCGATGTAGGCAAAGGTTCCGACGGCGAGGATCGCCGCCAGGATGAGGGCGACTACCCGGGTGCGGCTGAAGGCGGCGTCGATGAGGGCCTTCACCGCACCTCCTCCGCCGGCTCGTCCGCCGAGATGCCCGACGCCTCCTCCACGGCTTGCGCCACGTTGACCGCCTCCTCGGCCAGATCCTCGGCGGGGCGCGGCGTGACGGGCTCGCCGGCCGACACGAAGCCCTGGCCCACGGTCAGGACGGTCGCCCGATCGGGCAGACCGGTGACCCAGATGCCGCGGCTCTCGGCGCGGACGATCTCGACGTCGTTGAAGACCACGGTGCCGTCCTCGCCCAGCGTCTTGATGCCGAGCACGCCCTCGGCGGAGAGCGACATGATCGCGGGCGATAGCAGGTGCGCGACCTCCGTTCCGGTCGGGATGCGGACTTCGGCGCTGACGCCCGCCGGGATCTCGCCACCCGGGTTGTCGACCGTGACCTCGGCCAGGAAGGTCCGCGTCTCGGCGTCGGCGGAGGTGCCGACGAAGGTGACCTCGCCGGGGCGGATCTCGCCGGTGATGAAGGTCACTTCGGCGGGCAGCCCGGTCCGCACGCTCCGCAGCGCCTGCTGCGGCACGCGAATCGTGACCGTGAGCGGCGAGGTATCGACGACCGTGGCGATGGCAGCCCCCTCCTCGACGTATTCGTCGGGGTCCACCTCCAGCCGTTCGATGCGGCCGGCAAAGGGGGCGCGGATCTCGGTCGCGTCGATGGCCTCGCGGGCGGTGGCGAGCGATGCCTGCGCGGTGGCGAGCGCCGCGCGTGTCTCGGCCACGCGATCGCCGGTGGCGACGCCGCGCGCGAGCAGCGTCTCGGCGTTGTCGAAGTCGCGCTCTGCCCGCGTAAGGTCCGTCTCGGCCCGGGCGAGGTCGGCGGCGCGCTGCGCCGGGTCGATGCGCGCGATGACCGTTCCGGCCGCCACGTCCTGCCCCTTGCGGACCGGAACCTCGGCGATCCTGCCCGAGGTCTCGGAAGGCACCTCGGTCAGGCGGTCGGGCACTGCCTGGCCTTCCGCCGACAGATAGAGCGTCACCTCGTCGGCCACGCTCTCCTGCACGGCGACGGCGACGGGGGCAGGCGCTTCGGCCACCTGATCCTCGGCGGGCGCGTCGGCGGAGGGCAACACGTAGCCCGACCCCATCCAGCCGACCAGCGCCACCGCCAGCAGCCCGGCGATCCACTTGGAGCGCGACGATCCCTTGTCGGTGTCGAACGAGAGGCCGCGCGGGGGGGCGGCGTCCTCCCCGGACGTTGCGGCGGACCGCGGTCCGGTCTCGGCGAAGGGCTTGGCGGCGGCATCGGTCATGGTTCTGTCCTGGAGGCGGGCGGTCGGGTCAATGACGGCCACGGAGGTCGTCGGCAGCGCGCTTCAGGTTGCGCTCGAGTGTCGTGTAGAACTCCACATAGGCCTGGATGCGGGGCGTCTGTCCGGCGCCCGAAGGCAGATCGTCGAGCGTGGTGGCGATTTCGGCGCCGGCCCGCCCCAGCCGGGTGGCAGCGCCGTCGAGCAGGGCCGCGAAGGGTTCCGGGGTCATCTCGAACCAGTCCTGACGATCGCCGGCACGGGCGATGCGGCGGATCAGGCCGCGCTCCTCGAGCAGGCGGACACCGGAACTGATCGACCCCCGACTGGTCTCGAGCCGGATGGCGAGATCGCCGAAGGAGACCGCCGCCCCTTCCCAGAGCAGAAGCCCGAAGATGCGGCCGGCCGCCCGCGTCAGGCCGTCGGCCTGCGTGACAAGGCCGACCTTCTCGACAAAGGCGGAACATCGGGGGTCGAGTTCGGCGGTATCCTTCACGGCGCGGGTCCGGTGCTCGTTGGGTCAGTCGGCAATATGGGAGGCGGAAGGGTGGATGCAACCGGATCGTTCAGAATATTCTGAACGCTGTAGCTACCGGCGCTGCGGCGCTCATCGGCGCAGAGATGTCGCAGGGGAGGGCGCCGCGTCGGCAGGAACCATGGCCCGCAGCGCGCGTTCGGCCCCGACTTGGCAAGCCCGCCCGCTTGAACAAGCCCGCCCGAGACAACAAGCACGCCCGATTCAGCAAGCCAAATGGAGAGACCCGATGGACGCCCCCCACATTCCGGCCCAGAGCCAGGACGACATGCCCGCCCGCGAGCATCTGATGGACCCTGCCCCCGACTACGCTCCGCGGCACGCCGGCACCGGCAAGCTGAAGGACAAGGTGGCGTTCGTCTCCGGCGGGGACAGCGGGATCGGGCGGGCCGTCGCGGTGCTCTTCGCGCGGGAGGGGGCGAAGGTCGCCATCGCCTATCTCGAGGAGGATCGCGATGCGGAGGAAACGAGGAAGCTGGTCGAGGCGGAGGGCGGCGAATGCATCCTGATCCCCGGCGATCTCGGCCGCAAGGCGAACTGCGAGGCGGCGATCGGGTCGGTGATCGACCGGTGGGGCAAGCTCGACGTGCTCATCAATAACTGCGCGCAGCAGTGGATCGACGAGGACTTCGCGGCGGTGTCGGAGGAGAGGATCGACACGATGATCGCCTCGAACATCAAGGCGTATCTCTTCACGACGCAGGCGGCGCTGCCGCACCTCGAGGAGGGAGCGTCGATCGTGAACACCTCGTCGGTCAACGCCTTCGCCGGCAAGGGCTCGCTCATCACCTATTCGATGACGCGCGGCGCGTCGCTGGCCTTCAGCCGTTCGCTGGCGGCCAATCTGGCGGAGAAAGGCATCCGCGTGAACTGCGTGGCGCCCGGTCCGATCTGGACGCCCTTCATTCCGGGCACGATGCCCGCCGACAAGGTCGAGGATTTCGGGTCGCAGGTGCCGATGGGCCGGGCCGGGCAGCCCTGGGAAGTGGCCACGGCCTTCCTGTTTCTCGCCTCCTCCGACGGCAACTATCATACCGGGCAGACGCTGCATCCCAACGGCGGCATGGTGGTCGGGGCCTGACGCGGCCCTACCCTTCGGTGACGATGTCGTGACGCGCCCCTCGCGGGGTGCGCTATGCTTTGCGACACCTTCGCCGTGCAGGAGAGTCCCTTGACCGACACCCCCGACCTCGGGGCCGAATGGCCCGACGCCCCCGTCATCTACCATATCTACCCGCGGTCCTACCGCGACACCTCCGGCTCGGGCGTCGGCGACCTCAACGGCGTCAGGCTCAAGCTGGATCACGCCGCGTCGCTCGGCGCGGATGCCGTCTGGCTGTCGCCGTTCTTCCCTTCGCCGTTCCGCGACGGCGGATACGATGTCGCGGACCATCTGGAGGTCGATCCGCTCCTCGGGACGCTGCACGACTTCGACGCCGTGATCGCGCGGGCGAAGGAGTTGGGGCTGAAGGTGATCATCGATCAGGTCTTCAACCACACGTCGACCGAGGCGCCCTGGTTCAAGCGCTCGGTCGCCGGCGATCCGGAGTACGACGGCTATTACGTCTGGGCCGATCCGAAGCCGGACGGCACGGCGCCCAACAACTGGCTGTCACAGTTCGGGCCTCCCGCCTGGACCTGGAACCATGTCCGCCGACAGTACTACTTCCACAATTTCACCTCCGATCAGCCCGCCCTCAACCTGCGGAACCACTCCGTCCAGAAGGAGCTGCGCACCATCATGCGGTTCTGGCGCGATCGCGGCGTTCACGGGTTCCGCATCGATGCGGTCACCTCGCTGCTGTTCGACGTCTCGCTCAAGGACAACCCGCCGGCGACGCCCGAGGTGCAGGAAAGGGTCTCCGGCGATAACTTCGTCCCCTACACCTATCAGGATCATACCCACGACCTGCTGCCCGGCGACGGCGTCGCCTTCGTGGCGACGTTGCGGGAGTGGGCGGGAGAGGACGCCTTCCTGATCGGCGAGGTCACATCGGGCAACCAGTCGGTGGAACTCGCCAGCCGCCTGACCGACGAGGGGCGCATGAACACCGCCTATACCACCGATCTGCCCGAGAAGATGGCAAGTGCCGCGGTCTATGCCGACATTCTGGCACGGGCGGTGGACCCTGGCCGCATCGCCTGGTGGCTGTCGTCGCACGACCAGCCGCGTCATGCCGACAAATGCGGCGACGGCTCGGCGCGCGATGTACGGTTCCTGGCCTCGGTGCTGGCGACGGCGCCCGGGCCGGTGCTGATCTATCAGGGCGAGGAACTCGGTCTGATCCAGCCCCGTCTGCCCAAGCATGTCGTGACCGACCCGCTCGACTTGCTCTACTGGCCCGATGGACCGGGGCGGGAGGGGGCCCGGGTGCCGATCCCCTGGACGGAAGGCGACGGGCGCAGTTTCTCCACCGGGCGGCCCTGGCTGCCGATGGACTGGCCGGAGGGGATCTCGGTCGCGGTGCAGCACATCGCCTCCGACAGCGCGCTGAACTTCTACCGTGCGGCCCTCGCGTTCCGGCGCGACAGGATGGGCGCTCTGCGGCTGCAGGACTGGACGCACGAGAGCGAGACCATCGCGCTCGACTACCCGCGGTCGCGGGTGTTGCTAAACTTCGGCAGCGGGGAGGTTCCGAACCCGCACGGGCCGCCCGAATTCACCTCACTGGGAACCGGCGAGATGGGCGAGACGCTGCCGGGGCGGACGGCGGCGATCTGGCTGCGCTAGGTTCGACGCCATCAAGGGGTCAGACCAAATCCGCCGTCGCCAGCGCGAGAATCAGATCCTGCGCCACCAGCGGACGACTCCCCAGATGTTGACGCCGAGCAGGACGGCGTTCTGGATCAGCAGGTCCGGCGCATCGTCCGCGATGGCCGCCCCGATCCAGAGTAGGGCGGCCAGGGTGAAGAGGACGAAGCCGCCCGCGACAAGGCGGGCCGGTTCGCCCCAGGCCACGATCAGGGCCGCCACGATGGTGCAGAGGGCAGCTGCCCATCGGACGATCTCGAGAAGGTCCATCCCCCGGGTCAGTCGTGACGCAACGCGCGGGTCCGGTCCTGCTCGGCGATGGCCGGAACAGTGTCCCGGCCGCGCAATCCGCGCCCGATGAGCAGCCCCGCTCCGAGCAGCACCGCCGCACCCCCCAGCACCGCGACCACGCGGGCGACGTCGCCGTCGACGATCAGCCCGCTGTCGGACGCGCGATCGTCGAACGAGCCGCGGGCGGTCGGCGGATGGCGCGTATCGGGGCCGGCGATATTGCCAGGGCGGCCGTCGCGAGCCCGGTCGTCCTTCTGGGACTCGACGCCGACCGCCTCGAGCTGCGCGTCGACGATGGAGGGAGCGAGCATGTTACCGACCATCAGCTTCAGGACCGACTTGCCGACGAGGATCTCGCGCGCGTCGGTATCGATGGCGCGCACGATCGCATCGGCGGCGACTTCGGGTTGGTAGATCGGCGGCGCGGGCTGCGGATGCCGATCCATCCGGTTGAGCGCCCAGTC
>JBBQDX010000119.1:0-12670 GCA_038320125.1 Rhodobacterales bacterium
TCCACGTCTCGGTCCGGTCTTGCTGCCCTACGGCTCCAACCAGCCAAGGGGGCGACGACCCAGATCGAGCTTCCAGGTGGGACGGCCGTCCCACCTGGAATGCCGCCACTCTTCTGCAGAATGACCGCTGGGAAAACATACCAGGGGGCCGGGACAGGCAAGGCACGATCCCGCGTCCGGGAGACGACTTGGCGTCGTGACCGGGCGGCTTCGGTCGGGAGCCCGGGGGCCCGCCGATGACGCTCCGCGCGCGGTGCTCGGCCTCCCCGTGCGGGATCGCGGCACAGAGGGGCGCGTCGGGGCAATGGTCCCTCCAGATCGGTCCGGCTTGCCGGGTCCGGCCGTGCCGCCACGGTTTCTTCCGCAGGCTCGCGCCGCCATAGACTGGCTGAACCCGAAGTCGCGAGCCCTGCATCCGCAGCCGTCCGGCGATCAGGGCGGAATCCCGTCGGCCGTAAGCTGCCTGTCGCCACGTTATAATTTCGCCTCCGATCATACGACAAGCCGTTACCGCAAAACGAAAAACGCAACTGGAAGCAGCGTGCAGCCAGTGCGAAACATTGGTGCAAACGGAAAAAAGTATCGCTCACTTGGCAAACCAGAAGTGTCACGCGCGCGACGTCTCGGTGCGGCCGGGCAGGGCGGAGACGTCATATGTCGGACACCTGAGAGGCCCCTTGCGCCGCCTTGGTCTTCGCGATCCGGGGCCGACGGAGTTCCACCCGTCATTTCGTCTGCCGGTCGGCGTGTAGCGGGTGCGTTGCTTTTCGGCGGGATGGACCTTCAGCAGCGCCTTGTCCTGCTATGCCTTGATGAACTCCAGGACCGCGCTCAGGGGCTTGTTTCCGGTGATCGCGGCACGGGTGACGCGCTGATTCTTGTCGAAGGCACGGTAGGCCAGGCGCAGCCCCTGCCAGGGACCTCCAGCCGACCGCCCCGGAAAGAGATTAGGTATCGACGTACTTGCCCGGTGCAGGTTGTCGGGCTGATGCCACACCTTGGCGTAGCGAACGTCATGACCGTCCGTGAAGTCAGAGATGAAGGCGTTCGCCGTGGCGATGTTGCAGATGCCCGCGAACCGCAGTTTCTTGACCAGGCGGCTAGGACAGGGTGCGGTTGGCTCGCTCGACGCGGACCTAGACTTGGGAGGAGTTGGCGCAGAGGATCTCGATGTCCAGTTCGTTCAGCGCGCGGCCGAACTGCGGCATGCCGTGTCTCGCGCGAGCCCTTCGGATCATGCTGCTCGAGCAGCCTCTCCGCCGCCAGCGTCGGCTCGCAAGCCGCGCAGCGTCCCACAACCTACGCCACGGCGGAGTCCCGGATGCCCGGATCGATCCGGTTTTTCGAGACCCGGCCGCGGACCTTGTGCGGGTCGCCGCCGCGCCCTCGGCCTCGAACACTTTCCGCAGTGAATGAACCTGCCGGCGGCTCAGCCCCAGCACGTTCGCCGCGTTTACCATCGTCATCCGGCCTTGGATCACCTGGCCCAGTACCTCGATCCGGTTCAGCTCGCGCTCGCTCATAACAACCCATCCCACGGTCGCACTCCCATGCAGTTCGCCAGACGGGGAAGCGTGACACTTCTACTTTGCCGATGTGGGACATTCTAACTTTGCTTCTACAAATATAAAACGCATAACCATAGTTATGTAATCCATACCAGACCCTTCTCTCGACAGGTCCGCCGACACCTCTTACAGTAACCTGCCGATCCCCTTCGGCTTCAAGGCCAGCGTCTTGCCGTCACAGAGCCACACCGAACGTTTCGTCCTCGACCTGGTGCGCCAGACCAATCTCGAATGCGTATGGCGGAGCCTGTTGGCCTGGCTTGCCGACCATGGCTTCGACCGCGTCCTCTACGCCGCGACCCGGTTTCGCACCGCGCACGGCACCGGCGACCTGCGCGACGCGGTCATTCTCACGAACTATCCCAAGGAGTTCACCGAACCCTATCTCGAAGGTGGATTGTTCCGCGATTCGCCGATGGTCCGTTGGGCGATGGACAATGTCGGAAGTCGCTCCTGGACGGCCTTCGCGCGCGATGCGGCCGAGGGACGGTTTCCGCCCGAGGTGCTCCGGGTCATGCATTTCAATCGGTTGCACGGTGTCGTTGCCGGGTACGGCATCAGCTTCCCGAGGATATCCGGCCGTAGCGGTCATGGCATCGGTCTGGGGTCGACGCGAATGTCGCAGGCCGAGGTCGACCATCTCTGGCTGGATCACGGAGCAGAGATCGAGCTGGTCGCCCACGTCGCCCATCTGACGATGCTGTCCCTGCCCCACGATCTGCATGGACGCAGCCTGACGAAGCGGCAGCGGGAGGTGCTCGAGCATGTCGCAAATGGCAAGACGGTGCAGGATGTCGCGATCCTGATCGGCAGGAACGCGACGACCGTCGAGAAACATCTGCGCCTTGCGCGCGATGCCCTCGATGTCGAGACGACAGCCCAGGCGATCCTGAAGATCGCGGTGCAAAACCAGTTCTTTCTGTTCCAGGGCGAAGGGGCCTGAGCCGGTCGTCGGATGCGCAGGTAAGGTTTTCCCCACTTATCGGACTCCGTTGGCGATGGCATCATGGACGGGCTTGAGAGTGGTAGGCAATTTTTGCCTGGAGCTATTCGGCGGCAGGTCGCGACCGCATTCAACCGCGCGCCTGTCGTCGTCGGATGAAGTTCCGCACATGCGAAGCCTCCGGGATATTTCTCCCGGAGGCCGAGCCTGCCCCGCGCCGGGACCAGTTTTCCCCCCGGAATCCCGAAATCCCGAACCGGCAGCGGCACCGTATTTTCCGGTGCCGCCACGTCCGTCCACTAGCCGATCAGCCCTGGCCGACCTTCGCGACCTCGGCCGCGAAATCCTCGACGACCTTCTCGATGCCCTCGCCGACTTCAAGGCGGACATAGCCGGTCAGCTCGACGCCAGCTTCCTTGGCCGCCTGCGCCACGGTGACGTCGGGGTTCACCACGAACTGCTGGTTGAGCAAAGTGACCTCGGCCATGTACTTCTTCATGCGACCGTCGATCATCTTCTCGATCACCGTGTCCGGCTTGCCGCTCTCGCGCGCGATGTCGATCTGCACCTGGCGTTCCTTTTCGACCATCGCGGGGTCGAGGTCGGCCTCCGACAGGGACGCCGGATTGGCGGCGGCGATGTGCATCGCGATTTGCTTGCCGAAGGCGTCGTTCGGGGCGGAAAGCGCCACGAGCACGCCGATCTTGCCCATGTTCGACGCGGCGGCGTTATGGATGTAGGACACGATCGAGCCGCCGGAGAGCCTGGCCATGCGGCGCACCGACATGTTCTCGCCGATCGTGGCGATCTTGTCGGTGATGATCGCCGCGACCGTCTTGCCGCCGATCTCGGCCTCGGTCAGGGCACCCAGATCCGGCACATTCATCGCGGTCCGGGCGATATCGGCGACCATCGCCTGGAAGTCCGCATTCTTGCCGACGAAATCGGTCTCGGAGTTCACCTCGACGGCAACGCCCTCGCCGCCTTCGACCGCCACGGCGACCAGCCCCTCGGCGGCGGTGCGACCGGACTTCTTGGCGGCCTTGGCGAGGCCTTTCGTGCGCAGCCAGTCGACCGCCGCCTCCATGTCGCCGTCGTTCTCGGTCAGCGCCTTCTTGGCGTCCATCATGCCCGCGCCGGTCATGTCGCGCAGTTCCTTAACCATCGCAGCCGTAATTGCCATGATCGTCTCTCCTTATTAAATGGGGTCGGGCGCGGCCGGTCCGACCGCGCCCCCGTTCCGCTCCGCCGTCGAGGCTCAGGCGTCCGCGGCTGCGGGCTTCTCGACCGCGGCTTCGCCGACCTGATCGGCCGCGACAGGCTTCTCGCCTGAAGCGTCGTCGGCCGGGTCGACGGCCTCGCCGGGGTCGGCGACCTCCTCGACCTCTTCCATCTCGCCGATATCGACACCGGCGGCGCCGAGCTGCGCCGACATCCCGTCGAGGGCCGCGCGGGCGATCAGGTCACAGTAGAGCGAGATGGCGCGAGCCGCGTCATCGTTGCCGGGAATGATGTGGTCGATGCCGTCTGGCGAGCAGTTGGTGTCGACGATGGCCACGACCGGAATGCCCAGCTTCTTGGCCTCGAGGATGGCGAGGTCTTCCTTGTTCACGTCGATGATGAACAAAAGGTCCGGCAGGCCGCCCATCTCGCGGATGCCGCCGAGCGAGGCCTGAAGCTTCGCCTGGTCGCGCTCCATGCCGAGGCGCTCCTTCTTGGTCAGGCCCTCGAAGCCCTGCTCGAACGCTTCGTCGATGGTCTTGAGGCGGCTGATCGAGTTCGAGACCGTCTTCCAGTTGGTGAGCGTGCCGCCCAGCCAGCGGTGGTTCATGTAGTACTGCGCGCAGCGCTCGGCGGCATCGGCGATCGGCTTCTGCGCCTGACGCTTGGTGCCGACGAAGAGGATGCGGCCACCACGGGCGACGGTGTCGCGCACGACCTGCAGGGCCTGGTCCAGAAGCGGAACCGTCTGCGTGAGGTCCATGATATGGATGCCGTTCTTGGAGCCGTAGATGTACGGACCCATGCGCGGGTTCCAGCGCTGCGTCTGGTGACCAAAGTGAACGCCCGCTTCGAGGAGCTGACGCAGGGAGAAATCAGGCAATGCCATGTTTCGTGTCCTTTCCGGTTTGAACCTGAGCGGGGGATCAGAGCGCGACGCTCAACCGGTGGACCCGACGGGAATGTCTCCCCCGAGAGCCCGCCCCCGCCTGTGAAGTAGCGGTGCCCTACCCGGCCATCGCGAGATGTTCAAGGGGCCAGCGGCTCCGGGCCGGACGCAGCCTACGGAATGATGCGGTTGTATTTCGCGCCTTCCAATGAGGCGCCGGCCAGCAGGCCCGCCTGCCCGAAGACGACGGCGACGACCGGTGTCAGCAGCGCGGTGGTATCGGTAGTCAGCGTGCGGCCGGTCGACGGCGTCGCATACGTGAGGTCGGCCCCCGCGGTCCATCCGGGAGCCGCGCGGAAGTTGGCCAGCGCCGGCTTCGTCATGAAGAAGAGCGCGTGGCTGTATTGCTGGCCGCCGATCTGCAGCCCGATGGAGGCGCGGGTCGTCGAGTAGTAATCGACGGTGACGTTCTCGATCCGCAGCGCGCCGCGACCGTATGCACCGCCCGCGAAGAGGCCCGCTTCGGTCACGACCGGCATCATCAGGATGCCGGCGGCCTTCTGCGCGAGGACCTGGGTGTCGGGAAGGGTCGCGTACATGAAGTTGAAGGCGGCGTCGACGCGGCTGTCGATGCGGGCGGCCCCATCGCTGCCGACCCCATTGCCGCAGGCGGCGAGGGCCAGCGGCGCGGAAGCGGCCACAAGGAAGCG
This sequence comes from Rhodobacterales bacterium, assembly GCA_038320125.1. Lineage (GTDB taxonomy): Bacteria > Pseudomonadota > Alphaproteobacteria > Rhodobacterales > Rhodobacteraceae > Jannaschia. The sequence continues at coordinate 5,332 of JBBQDX010000119.1, forward strand.
GCGACGCGAAAATCCGGTCATGGTTGTGTCCTGTCCAAGTCTGCTGCCCGTCGGGATCTGGATCGCCCCGATCAATGGTTAACGATAGCAGCCGGCGATCAGGCTGTCACCCCTCGGTGTGCCAGGGATCGTCGGATCGGTCGCGGTCCGCCGGGCCCTTCTGGCCCAGCTTGCGCATCCGCTCGGGGGCGAGGTCCGGGAACGCCCGCGCGAAGCGGCCAGCCTGCGCCTCGGTCCAGCGCAGCGCCAGCCGCGTGCCGGTCTGGCTTTGCGTCTCGTCCTGCACCGCGCCCTCGTCGTGCAGCCAGGCGCGGGCCCGGCCCTCGGCGAAGGGCAGCACGAGATCGTCCTCGCGCAGGACCTCGGTCATGTCCTCCGCGATCCGTGCAAGCAGAGGCTCCAGCCCCTGCCCCGTCAGCGCCGAGCCGAGGTAGACGTCGTCGCGGCGCGCGGCGAGGTTCGCCGCCACCTCCGCCGCCTGGGGGTCCAGGGCGTCGGCCTTGTTCCACATCTCGATCCGCGGCACGTCGGGGTTCACGCCGAGCGCCTCGAGGATGGCCTCGACGTCGCGCGCCTGCGCCTCGGTCTCGGGATGGCTGATGTCGCGGACGTGGCAGATCAGGTCGGCGTCCAGCACCTCCTCCAGCGTTGCGCGGAAGGCCGCGACGAGCTGCGTCGGCAGGTCCGAGATGAACCCCACCGTGTCCGACAGGATCACCGTCAGCCCGTGTGGCAGATCGACCGCCCGCATCGTCGGGTCGAGCGTGGCGAAGAGCATGTCCCTGGCCATGACCTCCGCCCCGGTGAGCCGGTTGAAGAGCGTGGATTTGCCAGCGTTGGTGTATCCCACGAGCGCTACCACCGGATAGGGCACCTTCGCGCGCGCAGCACGATGCAGCTCGCGCGTCTTGACCACCTTCTCGAGCTGGCGGCGCAGTTTGATCATCTGTTCGTCGATGGCCCGGCGGTCCGCCTCGATCTGGGTCTCGCCCGGCCCGCCGACGAAGCCGAGCCCGCCACGTTGGCGCTCGAGGTGGGTCCAGGCGCGCACGAGGCGGGTGCGCTGATAGCTGAGGGCGGCCAGATCCACCTGCAGCACGCCCTCCCGCGTCGCGGCGCGGTCGGCGAAGATCTCGAGGATCAGCCCGGTCCGGTCCAGCAGCTTCACCTTCCACGCCTTCTCGAGGTTGCGCTGCTGCACCGGCGTGACGGTGCCGTCGATCAGGATCAGCGCGATCTCGTCGGCCTCGATCCGCAGGCGCAGTTCCTCTACCTTCCCCTTGCCGAAGAGCATGCCGGGGTGCGGCTTCGGCAGCCGGACGGTATCGCCGCCCAGCACCTCGAGCCCCGGCAGCGCCTGCGCGAGCGAAATGGCTTCCTCCAGCGCGAGACGCGGCTCGCGCGCGGAGCGGTCGCCGGCACGGGTGTCGGGATGCAGCACCAGGGCGCGGGTGGCGCGCGCCTCGGTGGAATGCGTGGTGTCAGGCGGATTCGGCAGATTCGTCCTCGCCGTTGTAAAGGCTGATCGGCTGCGCCGGCATGACCGTGGACATCGCCGACTTGTAGACCAGCTGCGACTGGCCGTCGCGGCGCAACAGCACGCAGAAGTTGTCGAACCAGGTGATGACACCCTGCAGCTTGACGCCGTTGACGAGGAAGATGGTCACGGGCACCTTGGTCTTGCGGATGTGATTGAGGAACGCGTCCTGAAGGTTTTGCTTGTCGGATGCCATGCCATGTCTTCCCTGTCCCACGCGCCCTCTTTTCGGGGGCATCTTTTGTCACCGGCACTTTATGCGGTGCGCCCCGCAAAGTATCCAGCCCCCAAACACATGAATCCTTTGTCTGTTGCGCGCGCCTCGGCGATGCCCCGCCGGACCTCTGCCCCGGCCACCGGGCCGGCCCTCAGTCGCGCCAGAAATCGGGGTTCAGCAGAGCGATGAGCGCCAGCGCCTCGAGCCTGCCGAGGACCATCGTCGCGGCAGCCACGACCTTGGCCGGATCGGACAGCGCGTTCATCGCCCCTTGCCCGCCCACCACCAGATCGGCCAGCGGCCCCGTCGTCGTGAGGCAGGCCACCGCCAGTGCCAGCGCCCCCTCGAAATCGAGCCCGGTGATCGTCAGCAGCAGCGTCACGGCGGCGATGGTCGTCGCGAAGAGCATGAAGAAGACCCAGGCCCCCTCGATCCCGCCGGTGGGGATGCCGCGCATCGGCCCTCGCGCGCGGCTGATCTCGTGGGGGTGCACGAGGAGCGCCATCTCGCGGCTGCCGTGGGCGTAGAGGGCGTAGATCCGCAGGAGCTTGACCCCCCCCGCCGTCGTCGCCACGCCGCCGCCGAACATCGCAAGGCCCAGCAGCAGGACGGTGGGCGCGCCGAGGCCGGCCCGGCCCTGCGTCTCCTGCCAGAGCGCGCTCTCGAAGCCGGTGGTGGTCAGATACGACAGCACGGTGAAGGCCGCGCCCCAGAGCGTGCCCAGGGCCATGCCGAAATCGCCCGGCCCCTCGACGGCCCAGGCCCCGATCCAGTGCCGCACGAAGAGCGCAAGGCTGACCGCGCCCACGATCAATGCCGCGATCCTGAGCTCGCGGTCCTGGGCAAGGTCGCGCATGCGGTCCCGGTTCATGTCGGTCGAGAAGGTCTGGCGGCTGAGCGCAAAGACGAGGAAGACCGCGACGGCAACCTCGCCGGCGAGGCCCGACGCCGCCTCCGCGGGGCCGCCCGCGTTGGTGATCCCAGAGGTCGAGAGGGTCGACATCGCGTGGATGACGCCGGTGGTGGCATCGTCGCCCGCCGTCACCAGGATGATCCAGAGGAGCAGCGTCAGCCCCGCGTAGATCGGCGCCAGCATCGTCACGGCGCGGGCGACGCGCGCCTCCGGGCGCGCCGCCTGGTCGGGGGTCCGGGTGGCGGACCCGGTCGCCTCGCGCCGCGCCGTGTTGCCGTCGGCCACCTCGAAGCCGCCAAGATTGAGCGGCGCCAGGATCGCGATTGCCGCCACCCAGACGAGAAAGCCGCCCTCCCACGCGACCATCGCGCGCCACAGGTGCCCCGTGTCCGACAGGCGTTCGGGCGTGAAGAGACTGCCGCCGGTCGTCGTCATCGCCGCGACCATCTCGACATAGAGGTTGAGCGCGGACGTGTCCGGCAGGAGCTGCCGCATCGGGAGGGCAGCCATTGCGGGCAGGAGGGTGAAGGCGATGAGCAGCGCGACGAGGTGGCCGCGGGTGGCGTTCGACGGGCGCCTGCGCATCGTGGCCAGCGCGATGGCCGCGATCAGCGCGAGAAGGAGCAGGCCCGCATAGAAGAAGGCCTGCGCCTCCCGGTGCGCCTCGCGGCCCAGCGCATGCACGGCCGGCACCGCCATCGACATCGCCATGACGCCCGCCAGAAGCACGGGAAGCGGGACGCGGGCGGCCCATCCGGGCATCAGAAGAAGTCCACCTGCACCTGCAGGAGCCGTTCCACCTCCGGCACGTCGGCCGAAAGCGCGAAGATGGCGACCACGTCGCCCTCCTCGATGCGGGTGCTGCCTTCGGGGCGGACGAATTTGCCGCCGTGCTTGCGAAGCGCGCCGATCAGCGCCCCCTCGGGGAAATCGATGTCGCGAATCATCCGGCCCGTCAGCGGCGAGGTGGAGAGCACCTGCGCCTCGATCACTTCCGCCTCGGCATCGCCGACGGAATAGACGTTGCGGACGCGGCCGTGGCGGACGTGGCGCAGGATCGAGCTGACGGTCGTCTGTCGCGGGTTGACATAGGCGTCGATCCCGAGCGGCTCCAGCAGCGGCACCAGGGTCGGGTCGTTGATGAGCGCGATGGTCTTGCCGCACCCCGCCGCCTTGGCGCGCACGGCGGCCAGCAGATTGACCTTGTCGTCGTCGGTCACGGTCAGCACGGCATCCGCACGCTCGATATTGGCCTCGCGCAGGATCTCGATGTCGAGACCGTCGCCTGACAGCACGATCGTCCGTTCCAGCGCCTCGGCGGCGCGCTCGGCACAGGCGCGGTCCCGCTCGATCATCTTGGCGCGGATCCGTTCGGGTGCGGCCTCGAGCGCCTGCGCCACCGCGAGGCCGACGTGGCCGCCGCCGATGATGACGACGCGCTCCTGCTTGCGGACCTTCTTGCCGAAGATCTCCTGCGTGCGCTGCAGATCGTCGGAATGGGCCAGGACGTAGATCTGGTCACCCGCCCTCAGCTGATCGGCGGGATTGGGCGCGAAGAGGCGGCCGCCCGGCCCGCGCCGCACCCCCACCACCACGGCCCGCAGCGTGGAGAAGAGCTCCGAGAGCTGGCGCAGCGGGGTGTCGAGGACGGGGCATTCGGGCCCCAGTTGCAGGCCGAGGAACTGCGCCGCGCCGTCCATGAACTCCTCGACGTCGAAGGCTTCGGGGGCGCGCAACCGCCGGATCGCAGCCTCGGCCACCTCGCGTTCGGGGCTGATGACGACGTCGATCGGCAGGTGGTCGCGGCGGTAGAGGTCGGAGCGCACGGCCGACAGGTAGGACTGCGCGCGCAGCCGCGCGATCTTGCGCGGGACGGTGAAGATGGAATGCGCCACCTGGCAGGTGACCATGTTCACCTCGTCGGAATGGGTCGCGGCGATGAGCATGTCGGCATCCTCCGCACCCGCCCGCTCGAGCACATCGGGGTAACTCGCGAAGCCGGTGATGCCCTGCACGTCGAGCGTGTCGGTGGCGCGGTGGACGAGCTCGGGATTGTTGTCCACGATGGTGACGTCGTTGCGCTCCCCCGACAGGTGCCGCGCGATCTGCCAGCCGACCTGCCCCGCGCCGCAGATGATGACCTTCATGACATGCCCTTCGCGGCGGTGCTCCGAGCGCCTTGGATAGGGCCCGGTCCATCACGGGTCAATGCGCCGCCGGCCATCGCGCAATGCGGCCTTGCCCGGCTCCGGCGATCCGCTATTCTGGCGCCATGAGATACGCCCTGCCCATGGTCCTCCTCCTCGCCGCCTGCGTCGGCAGCGCGCAACCGATCTGGCTGAAGCCCGGGTCCACCGCGCTGGCGGCCGAGCAGGATTTCCTCGGTTGCGCGGCGGCGGCCAATCGCGATTTCCCGCCCAACCGACGCATCCGGACATCGCCGAGCGTCACCATCGGACTCGGCGGCTGCCGGGGGAACTTCTGCAGCGGCTTCAACAATGGCGTCGAGATCTACGACGAGGACGAGAACAAGGGACTGCGCGCCCGCTCCGTCAATGTCTGCATGGCGACAAAGGGCTATGCGCAGACGCGGCTGCCGGCCTGCCCTTCGGGCTCGGTGACGCCGCTCGCCAGTCAACCCTACGACACCCGCGGGCTCTGCGTCGCGAACGGCCGCATCGCGGCCCCAGTAACGGGGCTTGCCGCGACGCGCTAGGCCCCACCGGCGTCAGTCGTCGACCCGCGCCACCCGCGCTCCGCCCCGCGCCGTCGTCACCACGCCGAGCGACTTCAGCTTGCGATGCAGCGCGCTGCGCTCCATTCCCACGAAGCTCGCCGTGCGGCTGATATTGCCGCCGAAGCGGTTGATCTGCGTCATTAGGTACTGCCGCTCGAAAAGCTCCCGGGCCTCGCGCAGCGGCAGGCTCGCCAGCGAGCCCGACAGCGTCATCTCGCCGGTGTCGCCGCCGCCGTCGTTGGGGCTCGGCAGCTCCGACGGCTCGATCGGCCCGCCGCCTTCGCCCAGGATCAGCACCCGCTCGATCACGTTGCGTAGCTGGCGCACGTTGCCGGGCCAGCGCATCGTCTGCAGCAGCGCCTTGGTCTCGTCGGAAAGCTCGCGCAGCGGCAGGCCCTGCGCCTTGTTGAGCGTCGCGATGAAGTGATCCGCCAGCACCGGAATGTCGTCGCGCCGCTCCTCGAGGCTCGGCACCTCGACCGGCACGACGTTGAGCCGGTGGAACAGCTCCTCGCGGAACCGGCCCGCGCGCACCTCCTGGCCGAGGTCGCGGTTGGTGGAGGAGATGACGCGCATGTCCACCCGCACCTTTTCCGCCCCTCCCACGCGGACGAACGCCTGATCCACCAGCACGCGGAGGATCTTGGACTGCGTGCCCAGCGGCATGTCGGCGATCTCGTCGAAGTAGATGACGCCCTCGTGCGCCTGCTCGAGCAGCCCCGGCTCGATGCCCCTCTCGGCACTCTCGCGGCCGAACAGGACGGTCTCCATCCGGTCCGGCTCGATGGAGGCGGAACTGACGGTCACGAAGGGCCCGTTCGCGCGGTTCGACTTGGTGTGGATGTAACGCGCCGCCACTTCCTTGCCGGCGCCCGCCGGCCCGGTCAGCATGACCCGGCCATTCGAGTTCATCACCTTTTTGAGTTGCGCGATCAGGTTCTTGAACGCGGCAGACTGCCCCATCATCTCGGCCGAGGAGGCATCGCGGCGGCGCAACTCGCTGTTCTCGTGGCGCAGGCGCGAGGTCTCCATCGCCCGGCCGACGACGACCATCAGCTGGTCGATGTTGAACGGCTTCTCGATGTAGTCGTAGGCGCCCTGCTTGATGGCCGCGACCGCGATCTCGATGTTGCCATGCCCCGAGATGATGATGATCGGGATGTCCGGATGCGTCCGGCGCACGGATTTCAGGATGTCGATCCCGTCCATGTCGCTGTCCTTGAGCCAGATATCGAGGATCATCAGGCCGGGCGCCTCGTCGTCGATGGCCTTCATGCAGGCCTCGGATGTGCCGGCGGTGCGGCAACCGTAGCCCTCGTCCTCCAGGATGTCCGAGATGAGGCTCCGGATGTCGCTCTCGTCGTCGGTGATCAGAATGTCGCCCATATCTCTCAATCCTCCTCGATGCGGGGCAGCCGTATGACAGCCTCCGCGCCCCTGTGCCCGTCGGCCCCCGGTTTTGCATCGTGCAGGTCCAGGGTGCCGCCGTGTTCCTCGATGATCTTCTTGACGATGGGCAGGCCGAGGCCGGTGCCCTTCTCGCGCGTCGTGAAATAAGGCTCGAACAGCCGCGCCCGATCCTCGGGCAGACCGATGCCCGGGTCCGAGATGCGGACTTCGACGTGGCTCGCCTGCACCTCGAGCGTTACGCCGATGCGGTGCTCGAAATCCGCGCCCAGCTTCTGCTCCCGCGTCTCGATGGCCTCGCCCGCGTTCTTCAGCAGATTGGTGAAGGCCTGTCCCATCATGGTCCCGTCGAACTCCGCCATCAGCCGGCCCGGCGGGATCTCGGCAACGATCCGGGTGGGGTCGAGGGCCGCGCGCTGCAATTCCACCGTTTCGCGCAGCAGGCCCGCGAGGTCGCCGCGATGGCGTTCGGGTTCCGGCATGCGGGCGAACTTGCTGAACTCGTCGACGATGCGGCGCAGGTCGCCC
>JBBQDX010000120.1:0-12657 GCA_038320125.1 Rhodobacterales bacterium
GGCCCTCGTTCACGGCAAAAGCCACGCCCTGCAAACCCAAGAAACGCCGCAAACTGATCCGATCCGCCTCTCAAGCCACAAGGGCGAGGTTCTGCGCCGCATCAACATGTAGCTCCACCGGACCAAAAGGGATAAGCCTTCGATCGTACACTGAAGAATTTCGTGAACGCCAAACCGTCACTCTCGAATTTCGACTCGCAACACCTACTGATGTCACAAGACTGAGAACAACGAAATGGCGGCCGCAGAACCATCCAAAGCGACGATCGCAGACACCCTTTCTGCAATCTTGTCGGCTGGGCTTCAGCCCGGTGCCGTCCATGTGGGTGCGGATGGATCGTTTCACGTCGAGGTTGCGAATGTCATTTCAATTCAGGGGATAAAAAATTCTTCCTTTAAGTTCAAGTCTGGTCCGAGATGATTCTGGCAGAAGCGATGAAGTATAGTTGTCCAGGGTTGCTACACGACAAGACTACTGCTGGATCGGTCAGGTGGCGCGTTCGGGTCGGAGGAGATCGCAACCGCAAGACGAAGGTACCGGTTGGCACCGGCGAGCCCGGTTTCGACGGGCACTACCACGCGGCACGATCCGGTGACGTCTTGGAGACCATCAGGCCAGCAAGGGTCAGGGCGGGCACGTTGGATGAGCTGTGCGGCAAGTATCACGATGCCCTAACAGACAAGGTCCAGGGTGGCACCGCTTCGAGCCTTACCCATAAGAGGGATAGATCCCTCCTCACATCAGCATGCAATCTACACGACGATTTGGGCGATCGCCTTGGATGCTTCGATGCCGACATGCCGCGCGAGGACTTTACCCTCAAACGAGATAGCTTCGAGTCTATGACCGGCGCTGCGGATAACTGCATCAAAGTGCTTCGCGCAGTGTATCGGTGGGGTGAGGAGCGCGGATACCCGGCGAACTCTCCTGTCTATGCGATCAAAAAGGTCAACAAAAATCGCGGTGGGGCTTCGCCGTGGTCGGTGCCGGAGATGAAACAGTTTCTTGCGCGGCACAAGTCCGGCTCATGGCGAAACTGTAGCTCATCATGTCGCTCAATACCCTGCCCCGGATTGCGGATGCGTGCCGACTGGGACAAGAGCATCTGTTGATCTCGGACGGAACGCCTACCAATGCTTTTCAGCCGTCGAAAACCGGCTCGGCGTTTGTCGAGGTTTCTGCTCTGCCGCAGTTCCTGTTAGAGCTCGCGCTGCACGCAGATAGGACGACGATCTTACAAACGGAAGTCGGCAATCCGTTTTTGTCCCCAGAGCCTCTCCACAATAAGATCCAGGATTGGACAGCACAAGCCGATCTGCCGAGGGGCAGGACCCGGCATGGCGTTGGAAAGGGGGCAGCTCAGCTGCTCGCATTGGCCGGAGCTACGCAATACGAGATCATGTGCCTCACAGCCCACACAGAAGCCAAGACATAGGAGATCTACACCAGGAGCGTCGAGCGGTCTGGTCTCGCGGCCGTGGCGATCGCCAAGTTGGCGGGCGTCAACTTCGAGAATGTGGACCACGCTCGCAAAATCGTGGTCCCCATTCTCTACGAAGCACGAACAAAATATGCCCCAAAGCAAGGATTTGGTAGGCCCGGCAGGACTTGAACCCGCAACCAAGGCGTTATGAGCGCCCTGCTCTAACCAATTGAGCTACAGGCCCCCTTGTGGTCTCAGGCGATAGCAGACGGCCCGCGCGGGTCAAGCCGGGAGAGCGAGATGGCCGGGAGAGCGAGATGGATTTAGAACCCAGACCCGGAACGCCTCACCTGTGGCGCTTCACGCTGGTCGTGCTGGCCGCGCTGGCCGTGATCCTGATCGTCCGGCTGCTGGTGACGCAGATTTTCGGCCATGTCATCTCCGGCGGGGCGACGGCGGTGCTGCCGCCGATCGCGGGGGCCATCCATGTGGGGCAGGTCTGGGGTCGCGCCGCCACGGGCGTGCCGTCCGGCCCTGCGATGTGGCGATTCGCGGTCATGGGCGGGTTGATCCATCTCGGGGTTCGCCTGCCGTTCACGCTGCTGTCGCTGACCGGGCTGGAGCGGCCGGGCAATCTGATCGGACTGGTTCTGGCGCTGGAGGCGCTCGTGCTGGTCGTCTCCGTCCTCGTGATCCGGTTCCTGCTGGTCCATGCCGCGCGGGCGGGGGCGAAGGCGGCGCGATGATTGCCCGACCCGGGCGTGAATGTTACTGCGCCCCCCGAGAGCCAGGGGACCCGAAAGCCAGGGGACATGACATGAGCGACGCGAAGGACGGCCTGACCTATGCCCGGGCGGGCGTGGACATCGACGCGGGCAACGCGCTTGTCGATCGCATCGGGCCCGCCGCAAGATCGACGCAGCGGCCCGGCTCGATGGCGGGACTGGGCGGGTTCGGCGCGCTCTTCGACCTCAGGGCGGCAGGGTATGCCGACCCCGTCCTGGTGGCGGCCACGGACGGGGTGGGCACCAAGCTGCGGCTGGCCATCGTCACCGGGCGGCTCGACACGGTGGGCGTGGACCTCGTGGCGATGTGCGTGAACGACCTCGTATGCCAAGGGGCGGAGCCTCTGTTCTTCCTCGACTACTTCGCCACCGGCAGGCTCGTGACGGAGGACGCGGCCCGGGTGATCGAGGGGATCGCCGCCGGCTGCCGCATGTCGGGCTGCGCGCTGATCGGCGGCGAGACGGCGGAGATGCCGGGGATGTACCACGGCGGCGACTTCGATCTTGCGGGGTTTGCGGTCGGTGCGATGGAGCGGGGCACCGCGCTGCCGGCGGGCGTGGCCGAGGGCGACGTCCTGCTGGGACTGGGCGCCGACGGCGTGCATTCCAACGGGTTCTCGCTCGTGCGCCGGATCGCCGAGCGCGCGGGGCTCGGCTGGGAAGATGCCGCGCCCTTCGCCGATGCGACGCTGGGCGAGGCGCTGCTGACGCCGACGCGTCTCTACGTGTTGCCGGCACTGGCGGCGGTGCGGGCGGGCGGCGTGCACGCGTTGGCGCACATCACCGGCGGCGGGCTGACTGAGAACCTGCCGCGCGTGCTGCCCGAGGGGCTGGGCGTCGCCATCGACCTCGGCGCCTGGCGGCCGAACCCGGTCTTCGGCTGGCTGGCGAAGACCGGGGGCGTGGCGGAGCACGAGATGCTCAAGACGTTCAATTGCGGCATTGGCATGGTCGCGGTCGCCGCGCCGGAGCGGGCCGATGCGCTCGCCGCCCTGCTGGAGGAGATGGGCGAGACCGTGGCGCGGCTGGGGCATGTGACGGCGGGCGAGGGCGTGAGCTATGCCGGCGACCTCGTCTGGTGAAACGGGTCGCCATCCTGATTTCGGGCGGCGGCAGCAACATGGCCCGCCTCGTCGAGGACATGACCGGCGACCATCCGGCGCGGCCCGTCTTTGTGCTGGCGAACGACCCGGCGGCGGGCGGGCTGGCGCGGGCCGAGGCGGCGGGCGTGCCGACCGCGGTGGTGGACCACCGGCTCTTCGCGGACCGCTCGGCCTTCGAGGCGGCGTTGCAGGCGGCGCTCGATGCGGCGCGGCCCGACATCTTGGCGCTTGCCGGGTTCATGCGCATCCTGACGCCGCGCTTCACCGAACGCTGGGCCGGGCGGATGCTGAACATCCATCCGTCGCTGCTGCCGAGATACCGGGGCCTCGACACCCATGCCCGCGCGCTCGAGGCGGGGGACGCGGAGGCCGGCTGCTCGGTGCATGAGGTGACGTCGGAGCTCGACGGCGGGCCGGTGCTGGGCTCCGCGCGGGTCCCGGTTCTGCCGGGCGATACGGCGGCCCTGCTGGCCGCGCGCGTCCTGGTCGAGGAGCATCGCCTCTACCCGGCCATCCTGCGGCGGTTCGCGGCGGGCGACCGGTCGCGGCTCGACCTTTCCCAGCAGGACCAAACCGGCTAGACCCGCCCGAACTCTCCAGCAAACCAGGGCCGTTCCTTGTCGCAGATCATCACGCTCACCACCACCGACGCCCTCGCCGACTATTGCGCGCGTGCCGCGACAGCCCCCTTTGTTGCGGTGGATACCGAGTTCCTGCGCGAGCGGACCTATTACTCGAAGCTCTGCCTGATCCAGCTGGCCTATCCCGGCGACGGCGAGACCGACGCCGTGCTGGTCGATCCGCTGGCTGCGGGGCTGGACCTCGGGCCGCTCTATGAGCTCTTTCGTGACAAGGGTGTCGTCAAGGTGTTCCACGCCGCGCGGCAGGATCTGGAGATCTTCGCCATCGAGGGCGACACGATCCCCGCGCCGCTCTTCGACACGCAGGTCGCGGCCATGGTCTGCGGCTTCGGCGAACAGGTCGGCTACGAGACGCTGGCCCGCCGGGTGGCGAAGGCGCAGATCGACAAGTCGAGCCGTTTCACCGACTGGACGCGCAGGCCCCTGTCGGACGCGCAGAAGAAATACGCGCTGGCCGACGTGACGCATCTGCGGGTGATCTACGAACATCTGGCGGTGGAGCTGGAGAAGTCCGGGCGCAAGGCCTGGGTGGAGGAGGAGATGGACGTCCTGCGCGATCCGACGACCTACCGGATCCAGCCGCGCGACGCCTGGAAGCGCCTCAAGATGCGCAACCCCAGCCCGCGCTCCCTCGCCATCGCGCGCGAGCTCGCGGCCTTCCGCGAGACCTATGCCCAGACCAACGACGTGCCGCGCACGCGGGTGTTCAAGGACGACGCCCTGATCGAGCTGCTGTCGCTCAAGCCGAAGGATGCGGACGAGCTCGGCAAGGCGCGGCTCCTGCTGCGCGAGGGGCGCAAGGGGCCGGTCGCCGATGGGATCATCGCCGCCGTGGCGGCGGGTCAGGCGGTCGGAAAATCCGATCTGCCGGAAGCGCCGGATCCGACCTCGCGCGACCAGATCAACGGGGCGCTCGCCGATCTGCTGCGGGTGCTGCTCAAGGCCAAGGCGGAGGCGGCGGGGGTCGCGTCGAAGCTGATCGCCACCGCCTCCGACCTCGACGACATCGCCTCCGGGGCGCGGGCCGGCGACTGGGCGAAGGGCTGGCGGGGCGAGGTGTTCGGGAGCGATGCGCTGCGCCTCTGCGAGGGCCGGATCGCGCTGGCCTGCGAGGGCGCGACCGTGCGGATCGTGCCGCTCTGAACCGGGGCCGTGCGGCTGCGATCCCCGGCGGACGGCAGGCGCGCGCCCATGCGACGTGCGCCCGACCGGCGTCAGCGCGAAACGTAGTCGCCGTGGACCCATCCCTCGGCGCCGGTGGCGTGGCGCACGGCGATCCAGTCGCCGCGGGCGGCCAGCGGCACGAGACGGTCGCCGGGATAGATGCGCCGCAGGATGGCGTGATCGGTGCCCGGCCCCGCGCGCAGGTTGAGGTAGCCCTCGGTCGACCGCGCAACGAAGAGCGGCCCGCGCGGCGTGGCGGCAACCCGTTGCTCGAGGTGGTCGCCCGAGACCCAGCCACGCTCCCCCGACGGCAGATGGACGCGGTACCAGCGGCCCAGCGTCTCCTCCACGTCGACGCGGTCCCCGGGCGACAGGCGTTGCAGCACGTCGTGGCGCGTGCCGGGCCCGTCGCGCAGGTTGAGGTAGCCGTCGCCGGTGTCCTTGACGTAGAGCGTCTGCGCCGCCGACGGGAAGGCCGCGAGCGCGCCCGTCAGGGCGAGGAACGCGAGCAGGATCATGCGGCGCATGGGAACCTCCGGAAAGGGGGGGGCGGGTCCGCGCATCGTGCCTTGCCCGGCGCGCGGGATCAAGGGACGGCAGGGGCCGGGCTGGAGCGGCGGGACGCGGCGGCGGGGAGGCAGCCTCAACGGAAGAGCGTGACGGCGCCGGGCGACCAGGCCAGCCGGGCCTGGGTGCCGATGTCGAGGACGGGGCGGCCGAAGACGTTGCGCATGGAGATGCGGACGGGCCTGTCGCAGCCGTTCAGGCGCACGTCGTAATAGGTCATGTCGCCGTAGTAGACGACTTCCGACACGATGCCCTCGGCGACGCGGCCCTCGGCGGTCTGGCCGGGAAAGAGGAGCGTGGCGGTCTCGGGGCGGAACCCCACCACCGGGTCGGCGTCGGTCGCGGCGGTGGATTGCAGGTCCTCAACCACGATCTTGCCGAGACCGGCGACGTCGACCACGCCGTCCTCCACCGATGCCGGCAGGAAGTTCATCACGCCGATGAACTCCGCCACCCGGCGGGAGATCGGGCGGCGGTAGAGCGCCTCGGCCTCGTCGATCTGCGCGACCTCGCCCTCGAACATGACGGCGATGCGGTCCGACATGACCAGCGCCTCCTCCTGGTCGTGGGTGACGAGGATGAAGGTGATGCCGACCTGCCGCTGGAGGCGGATCAGCTCGACCTGCATCTGCTCGCGCATCTTCTTGTCCAGCGCCGACAGCGGTTCGTCGAGCAGCAGCACCTTGGGGCGCAGGATCAGCGCGCGGGCGAGGGCGACGCGCTGGCGCTGGCCACCGGAGAGGGCGTTCGCCGCGCGTGCGCCGAACCCCTCGAGGCCGACCATGTCGAGCGCCTCCCCGACCATCGTCCTTCTGGCGGCCGCGTTCAGATCGGCGCGTTTTCGCAGGCCGAAGCCCACGTTCTGCGCCACGGTCAGATGCGGAAAGATGGCGTAGGACTGGAACACCATGTTGGTCGGGCGGCGGTTCGGGGAGACCTTCGTCATGTCTTCGCCGCCGATCATGACCACGCCCTCGGACACGTCCTCGAATCCGGCGATGACGCGCAGGAGCGTGGTCTTGCCGCATCCCGAGGGCCCGAGCAGCGAGAAGAACTCGCCCGCGCGGATCTCGAGGTCGATGCCGCGCAGGGCGTGGTAGTCGCCGAAATGTTTCTGGATGCCCTCAAGGCGGATCAGGGTTTCTCGCGGCGCGCTCACAGGAAGCCTCCGGTATCCTTGAGGCCGGCGCGGCTGAGCCCCCGGCGACGGTTCCATTCGGCCAGCGTCAGAAGCAGGATCGAGGCGATCACCAGGATCGTGCCGAGCGCCATGATGACGGGCAGCAGACGCGGGAAGCGCAGCAGCGACCAGATGTAGACCGGCAGCGTCGGCTCCGCGCCGGTGAGGAAGAAGGCGATGATGAACTCGTCGAGCGAGATGGTGAAGGAGATCAGCGCCGCGGCGACGACCCCCGGCATGATGAGGGGCAGCGTCACCAGGCGGAAGGTGGCGGCGCGGGTCTCGCCCAGGTCGATCGACGCCTCCTCCATTGCCGGGTCGAGCGCCTGGAAGCTGGCGTTCAGGATGGCGACGGCGAAGGGCGTGCAGATCAGCACATGCGCCGCCACGACCGTCCAGAGCGAGAGCGGCCATTCGAGCAGGCGGGCCACGACGACGAGGAGCGAGGTGCCGACGATGATCTCCGGCAGGACGAGGGGAACCATGATGAGCCCCATGGCGGCGGCCTTGCCGGGGAAAGTGTAGCGGACGTTGGCGCGGGCCGCGGCGATGCCGAGCAGGACCGACAGGACCGAGGCGGCGCCCGCCACCATCAGCGAGTTGAGCAGGGCCCCGTGGAGTTCGGCGTTGGTGCGAAGCTCCGCGAACCATTTCGTCGTGAAACCGTCCAGGGGGAAGGCGATGACGGCGCTGTCGTTGAAGGCGAAGACCGGGAGCAGCAGGATCGGCGCGTAGAGGAACGCGAGGAAAGCGAGGACGTAAAGGCGCAGCATCAGGTGCGCCCCCCGGTGAGGCGGCGGGCGAGGAGGACGGTCCCGAGGGCGATGACGGTGACGATCACCATGGCCAGGATCGCCAGAGTGGCGCCCATCGGGCCGTTGTTGAGACCGAGGAACTGCGTCTGGATCAGGTTGGCGATCATCAACCCGTTGCGCCCGCCGACCTGCGCCGGCGTGACGTAGTCGCCGACGGTGGGGATGAAGACGATGAGAAGTGCCGCGACCACCCCAGGCAAGGCGAGCGGCAGGGTGACGCGGACGAAGGTGGCGACGGCGTTCTCGCCCAGGTCACGCGCGGCCTCCAGCAGGTTGCGGTCGATCTTCTCGAGCGCCACGAAGATCGGCAGGATGGCGAAGGGCGCGAAGGCGTGGCTGAGCGAAATCACGACGGCGTTGGCGTTGTAGAGAATCGAGGTCAGCGGCTCGTCGATGATGCCGAGGCTGAGAAGGGCGGAGTTGATGACGCCGTTGTAGCCGAGCATGACCTTCCAGAGGAAGATGCGGACAAGGTAGCTCGTCCAGAACGGGATGGTGATGAGGAAGAGCCAGAGCGACTTGCGGCTGGGAGGAACGCGGAAGCTGACATAGTAGGCGACGGGAAAGGCCATCGCCACGGTGATGAGCGTGACCGCGCCCGCGATGGCGAGCGAACGGCCCATGATCGTGCGGTAGATCGGATCGGTGAGCGCCTCGCGGTAGTTGGCGAGTGTCGGGGTGCGGTCGATGGTGAGGTATTCCTGCGTCCAGAAGCTGAACACGAGGATCGTCAGCAGGGGCACCGCCAGCAGCGCCAGCGCGTAGAGGAGCGGGGGTGCGACCAGCGTGAGGCCGCGTTTGCTGTCCTGATCCAATCCTGCCCCCGGCCGCCATCGTCATCGTCAGGGCAGAAGAAAGCAAAGGGAACCGCCGTGCAAGCGGTCAGGCGTCGGGGTTGCGCTGCTGGCCGGGCAGGCGCGGTTCCTGCCGGCCCCCGGCGCCGGGCGGCGACGACGAGGGACCGCGGCGGATCAGGGTGTCGAGGCGCTCGAGGATGGCGGCGGCGGTCTCGGCGGTGCGCACCTGGACCCGCGCCGCGAGGGTCAGCGCCACGACCAGGAGGCCGCCGATGGCCAACCCGCCCCCTGTGCCCATGAGGACCGGGTCGCGGGCGTAAAGTGCCACGCCACGCCAGGCGATCCAGCCGCCGAAGAACACCAGCGCCCAGCCGCAGCAGGCAATGAGGAAAAGCAGGAGTCGCGTGAAGAAGGTGCCGCGCATGGTGCAGGATGAGCCTTTCGGCCCGTCTGAGGGCAAGGATGCCGCCCGGCGGAAGGCCGAACCGGCGGATCGACGCCCCGTCCCGGCGCGCCGCGTTTCAGAGTTCGCGTTTCAGGGCAGGGTCTCGGTCCTCGGCGCGTTGCGGTCAAGTCAGGTGATGAAATCGCGGTCGGAAAGGCTGTTGGGGGTCACCCGTGCGGTGAATGGATCGTCCGTCGCGCGCGGGGCATCGACGGCCACAGGGTCCGGATGGGCAGGCAATCTGCCGATTCGTCGGTCGCGCGCGGGGCATCGACCGGGGGTTACCCACCGGTGAAACCGCGGTCGTCGCGGTGGACGGCGGTGCGGATGTCGACTTGGAAACCCCGGACGAACCGCTCCAAGCAGGCTCCGATGGCGGGAGGGTCGGCTCTGTCCAGGCAGATGCTTCCGAAATCCTTCGCAACAATCACCCTGGATGCCGTTGGAGGCGAAGGACGCCATCGGGTCGATGTCGAAAAGGCCCCTCAGCCAGGTCATCGCCGAGATGCGGCACTTCCGGGATCCTTCGACATGGCGGAGAATTCTCCGCCAGGTGTGTCGAGGTCGGCGCGGCGCTGTCTGTCGTCGGCGGGCGGGGTGGGGATATAGCGGAGCCAAGAATGATCAGTCAGCCGGGTGCAGAACTGTTCGTGAACCCGTGGAGCTTTCGTGCATCGAGCGCATTCGGGGAGAGCGCCTCCGTGCATGGCGTCGGCGATGCTGCCAAGGTGGCGATGGTCAGGACGACCGACAAGCGCGACACCGTGCCTCGACCGTCGGGGTCGCCTGATCAACCATGCCGGCGCACACCCGGATATGGCCGGCGGTGAGCCCGGCGTGAGGGGATCCGCCACAGCCGCCCCGGACGGCGCGCCGGGAAACTCGATCCGGGGCGCCGAGTTGTCAGGGCACCGGCGGGCGGTGCAGGGGCGGACAGGGCGGCGGCGGACGGGAGGAAAACCAGAGGGCGGCGTTGCATGGATACCTTCGGGATCATGCCGTCTCTGGCCGGAGGAATCCTCATCTCCGCGCGCCGGGCCCGGGGCATCGGCATGCGGGCGTGGTTACCGGCATCGGAACGCAACAGGGGCCCGCGCAATGTCGGGCCACCTGGGGATACGTCTGCGGCGCGACTCAGCGCTTGGAGAACTGGAAGCTCTTGCGGGCCTTGGCCTTGCCGTACTTCTTGCGCTCGACCACGCGGCTGTCGCGGGTCAGGAAGCCTGCCGCCTTGAGCACGGCGCGCAGGCCGGGTTCGTAGAGCTGCAACGCCTTCGAGACGCCGTGCTTGACCGCACCCGCCTGCCCCGAGAGGCCGCCGCCCTTGACGGTGGCCATCACGTCGAACTGGCCCTCGCGGTCGGTGATCTCGAACGGCTGCTTAAGGATCATCTGGAGCACGGGACGCGCGAAATAGGCGTTGATGTCCTTGCCGTTGACCACGACCTTGCCGGAGCCGGGGCGGATCCAGACGCGGGCGACCGCGTCCTTGCGCTTGCCGGTGGCATAGGCGCGGCCGAGGCTGTCGCGGGTCGGCTCGGGCAGGACGGAGGTGTCGAGGAGGACGGTGCCGCCTTCGTTGGAGGAGCCGGAGGCGGCACGGCTGGTGTCGACGGCGCTCTTGAGGTCTTCGAGGGAATTGAGTTGCTCGGCCATGATCACGCGTCCCTTGTGTTCTTGGGGTTCATGGACTTGACGTCCAGGACTTCGGGCGACTGCGCCTCGTGCGGATGTTCCGCGCCGGCATAGACCCGAAGGTTCGTCATGATGTGACGCGACAGCTTGTTGCCGGGCAGCATCCGCTTGACGGCCTGCGTCAGCACCCGCTCGGGGAACTTGCCGTCGAGGATCTGCTGCGTGGTGCGCGACTTGATGCCGCCGGGGTGGCCGGTGTGCCAGTAGTTCGGCTCGTCGCGCTTCTTGCCGGTGATCTGCACCTTGCCGGCGTTGATCACGATGACGTTGTCGCCCATGTCCATGGACGGCGTGAAGGTGGGCTTGTGCTTGCCGCGCAGACGCATGGCGATGATCGAGGCGAGGCGACCCAGAACGATGCCTTCGGCGTCGATCAGGATCCACTTCTTGTCGATCAGGTCGGGGGTCATGGTGAAGGTCTTCATCGGCCTTGCCCTCTCTGACGTGAAACTGGCGGGCAAAGGCCCGGGATGGAGGCTGTATAGAGAGGGGACCGTCGGCGTCAATGATCTGCGGAAAAGAAAAACGTCCGAAAAACAAGTATTTGCGTATGGGGTTTCATTTTACCCCAGTCTTCAGACGCCCATCCGCTCCGTCGGGTTGTCGAGGAGGGCGCGCAGCCGGCCGATCGCGGCTCCGAAGCTCTTCAGCGACACGCCCGCGTTGATGGCGAAGCGGACCGCGTGGGGGGCGTTGGCGTCGCGGGCGGCATATTCCTCGGCGGCGCGCAGCTTGACGCCCGCCGCCTCGGCCGCACGGCAGAAGGCCGAGGCGCGCCAGCCGACCGGCAGGCCGAGCCAGAGGAACGGGACATCGGTGCGCCAGGTCAGGTCGTGGCCCGCCAGAATCTCGGCGGCCGTCTCCACATAGGTCGCAACCGACTCGCGGGTGGCGGCCATCAGCGCGGGAAGCTCCGGATGGACCAGCAGCTTCGCGGCCATGTCCGCCAGCGGCGTGCCGATGCCGAAGGAATTGTACTCCGCCGCGCGACGCAGCGCCATCCGCCGGGTCGGGGGGGCGATGGCGAAGCCGAGACGCAGCGCCGGCGTGATCGATTTGGCGATGGAGGACACGTGCCAGGTGCGCTCCGGGGCCAGCAGACGGAGGCTGGGTCTGGTCTGCACCCCGAGGACGTAGCAGTCGTCCTCGAGGATCTGGAGGTCGCAGGCGCGCGCGATGTCGGCGATGGCGCGGCGGCGGGCGTCCGACATCGCGGTGCAGGTCGGATTCTGCACCTCCGGCGAGAGGCACAGGATCTGCGCGTCCGCCGGGCGGGCGGCCAGGGCCAGCGCCTCGGGGATTATCCCCTCGTCGTCGATGGCAACGGCCACGACCTCGGCGCGCAGCATCTCGGCCATCCGGCGATAGCCCGGGTAGGACAGATCCTCGACCAGCACGACGGGGCGGCGGCCGGTGAGCACGGCCTGCAGGACGAGGGAGATGCCGTGCTGGCCGCCATGGGTCAGGGTGATGTCGTCGGGCTCGAGCGGCCCGAGCATCGGCGTGTCGAGAAACGCATGGGCGGCCTCGCGGGCCGGGCGATGATTCTCGAATACCGGATAGTGCATGACGCCGGAGGGAGGGTTCCCGGCGACCTCGGCCATGAGGCGGCAGATGAGCTCCGCCTGCCCCACGGACGGCAGGTGGGGAGACAGCAGGCTGACGTCGTGGCGGTCGCCCTCGCTGCCGTGCGGCGTCGAATCGTGGGCGATGGCATGAAAATCGCTGTAGATCGGCGCCGGGGGTTCCGCTTCTGCCACGAAGGTTCCGCGCCCGACGACAGCGGTGAGCGTGCCGTCGTCGACGAGGCGGGAGTAGGCGCGTGCGATGGTGCCGGGCGTGACGCCGATCTTCCACGCAAGGTCGCGGACCGGCGGCAGACGGGTGCCGGAGGCGAGGTCGCCGCGCCGGATGGCGGCACGGATGGCGGATTGGAGCACGAGATACTTGGGGCGCTCGTCCTTGCCGAAATCGACGTGGATCACGGAATCGTCGGATATTGTATTCATGACAATGTATCTCTGGCAGCCAGGCGGGAGAG
>JBBQDX010000121.1:0-12456 GCA_038320125.1 Rhodobacterales bacterium
GTGAGGCGATACCACTACGGATCGCACAAGCAGCTCCGGTCCCACCTCGTCGATTTCGTCGGGGCCTGCAACTACGCTCGGAGGCTCAAGAGCCTACGCGGGCTCACGCCTTGCGAATTCATCGGCAAATGCTGGACCGAAGAGCCACAACGGTTCAGAATCGACCCAACCCACCACACTCCGGGACCGAATAGCTAGTAGGGCCCGTCGTCGAGCACCCCGTCGGCTGACATCTGCGCGTAGAGCAGCCCCTCGCGCAGGCCCCGGTCGGCCACCGACAGCCGGTCGGTCGGCCAGACCCGCAGCAGCGCCTGCAGGATCGCGGCGCCCGACATGATCAGCGAATGCCGGTCGCGTCCGATGCGCGGGTCGCTCCGCCGCCCCTCCGGCCCCTGCGCGAGGTAGCCGCGGATCACCCGGTCGATCTGCTGGCTGGTCATCCGCAGCCCGTCCACCTTGTTGCGGTCGTAGCGGCGCAGGTTCAGATGCGTCGCGGCCACCGTCGTGACCGTGCCGCTGGTGCCGATGATCTGGAAGCCCGGATCGACGAGGCCCTCGGCATCGGCATAGGGGCTGAACGCCGCGAGGCATTCCTCGAAGTGCCAGGACATGAGCGCGAACCGTGCGGCGTCGTCGGTCACGTCGCGGAACTGGTCCTTCAGGGTGGCGACGCCGAGCGGGATGCTGATCCAATCGACCACCTTGGCGCGCGGGAACGGGTCGTCCGCCACGCCCGCGAACCCGGCGTGCAACCGCATGATGGCGCGGGCCCGGTCGTGGCGCGGCACCCGGGTGAGGTCGATCCAGACGAGCTCGGTGGAGCCGCCGCCGATATCGACCACCAGGAGCTGCTCGGTCTTGGCGCTGACCAGCGGCGCGCAGGAGACGACCGCCAGCCGCGCCTCCTCCTCGGGCTGGATGATCTCCAGCGGCAGCTCCGTCTCGCGGCGGACGAGGGCGATGAAATCGGCGGCATTGGTCGCGCGACGGCAGGCCTCGGTCGCCACCAGGCGCATCCGCTTGACGTCATGGATCTCGAGCTTGCGGCGGCAGATCTTGAGCGCGCCGATGGTGCGCGCCATCGACGCCCGGCTGAGCCGCCCAGATGCCTCGAGCCCGTTGCCGAGCTGCACCGACTTCGAGAAGCTGTCGACCACGTGCAGGAGCGCGCCCTTCGGCTGCGCGATCAGCATCCGGCACGAATTCGTGCCGAGATCGAGGGCGGCATAAAGCTCCGCCGGGTCGGGCCGCTCGCCCGTTTCTGGCCGCGCCACGGGTCCCGGTCCGGCGGCGCGCGCTGCGCCGGCATCGAGCCGCGGCCCCGCGGCCGTGTCGTCCGGTGGCATTGCCGCCTCCGCATGGGTGGTTGCGCCGACCGTAGTCGCAAGGCCCCCCGCCGCACAAGCGCCCTTCATGTCACCGTCGAGCGATTCGACGGGCCGCGCCCCTTGGCACCCCCGCCCGCGCCCGCCTGATCTCGCCCGATCCCACGGGTGTCGTCATCGGGCGGCGCGAAGTCGATATCGGGCGGCGTCCGGGGGGGCACGATCCCTATACGACGCGCAGGTCCGGAGCGGAGGCAAAGCGGCATGGCGCAGATCACGGTCGTCTACTGGCGGGACATTCCCGCCCAGGTCATCGCCGGCTCGGGTCGGCGCGCCGCCAAGGTGCAACTCGCCGAGCGGTTCGAGCAGGCCATCGACCGCGCCGCCATGCGCTCCGGTGCATCCGGTTCCGACGCCTATCTCGCCGACTGGCGCAAGGTGCCGGAAGGCGAGGTGGAAGGCGACGATGCCGTCTCCGCCCGCGCCCGCGCCGACGCGCTCGAGGCCGAGTGGACCCCGGAGCGGCTGCGCGACGTCTCGATGGCCGGCGGCAGGGAGGCCGCGCTCTGATGTCGATCCTGGGCTTCCTGCGCCCGGCCCCCGAGGCCGCCCCGAAAGACGCCGCCGTCGCCGCCTTCCTCGACGGCTTCTCCATCGAGGTCATGCCGCGCACCGCCGAAAAGGTGGAGGACTTCGCCGCCCTCCTGCCGCGCGGCACCCGCGTCTACGTCGCCCATATCGACGGCACTCCGATCGAGGACATGGTGGCGACGGCCGCCCGCCTGCGCCGCGAGGGCATGGAGCCGATGCCGCATTTTCCCGCGCGCATCATCGCGTCGCGCGCCGTGCTGGCCGACTGGGTCGCCCGCTACCGGGGCGAGGCGGACGTGCGACAGGGCCTGATCCTCGCGGGCGGCGTGGCGGAGCCCGCTGGCGCGTTCATGGATTCGATGCAACTCCTCGGCTCCGGCGCCTTCGACGGGTTCGAGCGGCTGCACATCGCCGGCCACCCCGAGGGCAACCGCGACATCGACATGGACGGGAGCATGAAGAACGTCTCGGACGCGCTTGAGTGGAAACAGAAGTTCTCCGAGCGCACCGATGCGAAGATGGCCATCGCCACGCAGTTCTGCTTCGAGGCCGGCCCGGTGATCGAATGGGCCGAGGCCATTGGCGCGGCCGGCGTCGATCTGCCCGTCCACATTGGCGTCGCCGGTCCGGCCAAGCTGCAGACGCTGATCAGGTTCGCCATCGCCTGCGGCGTCGGTCCCTCCTTGCGCGTGCTGCAGAAGCGCGCAATGGACGTGACCAAGCTCCTGCTGCCCTACGAGCCGACCGAGTTCGTCACCGAGCTCGCACATCACAAGGCGGTAAACCCGGCGTTCAACATCGCCTCCGTGCACGTCTTCCCGCTGGGCGGCATCAATACCTCGGCCGACTGGCTCAAGACCCACGCAAAGGATGAAGAATGACCCGCACCGTATTGGAATCTAAAACGAAGACCGTGGTCATCGGCTTTGACGAACCGTTCTGCGTCATCGGCGAGCGGATCAATCCGACGGGGCGCAAGAAGCTCGCGGCGGAGCTGGAGATGAACGACTTCTCGACCGTCGAGCGCGATGCGCTCGAGCAGGTCGCCTGCGGCGCCATGGTCCTCGACATCAATTCGGGCGCTGTCTTCACCAACAGGATGGCCCAGGATCCGCGCTACGCCGACAACAACTTCGTCGAACCCACGCTGATGACCGCGCTGATCCAGCGCGTCCAGGCTCTCGTCGACGTGCCGCTCTGCATCGATTCGTCGGTGCCCGGCGCGCTGGAGAACGGCCTCAAGGCCGCCGAGGGCCGCCCCCTGCTCAACTCGGTCACCGGCGAGGAGGAGCGGATGGAGCTCGTCCTGCCCCTGGTCAAGAAATACAACGTGCCGGTCGTCGCGATCTCCAACGACGACACCGGCATCTCCGAGGACCCCGACGTCCGCTTCGCCGTCGCCAAGAAGATCGTCGAGCGCGCCGCCGATTTCGGCATCCCGGCGCACGACATCGTCGTCGACCCCCTCGTCATGCCGATCGGCGCGATGGCCACCGCCGGGCACCAGGTCTTCGCACTCGTCCGCCGGCTGCGCGCGGAACTCGGCGTCAACACCACCTGCGGTGCCTCCAACATCAGCTTCGGCCTGCCCAACCGGCACGGCGTCAACGCGGCCTTCCTGCCGATGGCCATCGGCGCAGGCATGACGAGCGCCATCATGAACCCGGTCCGCGCCGTCGAGATGGAGGCGATCAACGCCGCCAACCTGCTGATGAACCACGACGCGAACGGCGGCCGGTGGATCGGCTTCACCCGCATCCTCGACGCGGTCAAGGACGGCGCGACCTTCGCCGAGGCCGCCGAAGCGGCGCAGGCGGCGGGCGTGCGCACCGGCGGGCGTCGCGGCGGTCGCAGGCGCGCCTGATCCCGTGACCGATCCCGCCGACCCCCTCGTCGTCTTCATGCCCTCGGGCAAGCGCGGGCATTTCCCGGTGGGAACGCCCGTGCTCACCGCCGCCCGGCGTCTCGGCGTCGATCTCGACTCGGTCTGCGGCGGCCGGGGCATCTGCTCGCGATGCCAGGTCAGCCCCGGTCGGGGGGCCTTCCCGAAACTCGGGCTCACCGTCGCCCCCGGCGCCCTCTCGGAGATCAATTCGGTCGAGATCCGCTACGACGAGAAGCGCGGCCTGAAACCCGGCCGCCGCCTCGGTTGCCAGGCCACGGTCCAGGGCGACATCGTGCTCGACGTCCCCCCCGAGAGCCAGGTCCACCGTCAGGTCGTCCGCAAGGCCGCCTCCGACCGCCCCATCGTGATGGATCCGGCCACCCGCCTGCATTTCGTGACGGTCGAGGAGCCCGACATGGATGCGCCCACGGGCGACCTCGAACGCCTGCGCGCCGCCCTGCGGGCGCAATGGGACCTCGACGGCCTGACCCTGCCGCTGCCCCTCCTGCGATCCCTGCAACCGGTGCTGCGCGCGGGCAGATGGCAGATCACCGTCGCCGTCGACCACGACTCCCAAACGATCACCGGCCTCTGGCCCGGCCTGCGGGAAGCGCCCGTTTTGGGCCTCGCCATCGATCTCGGCTCGACCACCATCGCCGCCCACCTCTGCGATCTCTCCACCGGCGAGGTGCGCGCCTCGGGCGGCGTGATGAACCCGCAGATCCGCTTCGGCGAGGATCTTATGAGCCGGGTCAGCTACGCGATGATGAACCCCGGCGGCGACGTCGAGATGACGACCGCCGTCCGCGAGGCCCTCGACGCCCTCGCCCTCGAGCTTGCGGCGCAAGCCGGGGTCGACCCCGCCGACATCCTCGAGGCGGTCGTCGTCTGCAACCCGGTGATGCATCATCTCCTGCTCGGCATCGACCCGGTGGAGCTTGGCCAGTCGCCCTTCGCGCTGGCCACCGCCGACGCGCTGCGCCTGCCCGCCGCCGACATCGGCCTTGCGGGCATGGCTCCCGGCGCCCGTGTCTACATCCTGCCCTGCATCGCCGGCCATGTCGGGGCCGACGCCGCCGGTGTCGCCCTGTCGGAAGCGCCCGACGAGCAGGATGAGCTCACCCTCATCGTCGATGTGGGCACCAACGCCGAGATCATCCTGGGCAACCGGGACCGCATTCTCGCCTGCTCCTCCCCCACCGGCCCCGCCTTCGAGGGCGCGCAGATCAGCGCCGGGCAGCGCGCCGCCCCCGGCGCCATCGAGCGGGTGGAGATCGACCCCGTCACGAAGGAGCCCCGCTTCCGGGTGATCGGCGGCGACCTCTGGTCGGACGATCCGGGCTTCGCCGAGGCCACCGCCGCGACCGGCGTCACCGGCATCTGCGGCTCCGGCATCATCGAAGCCGTGGCCGAAATGCGCATGGCCGGCATCGTCGATAGCAAAGGCCTGATCGGTTCGGCCGACCAGACCGGCACGCCGCGCGCGGAGCCCACCGGCCGCACCCACGCCTACCTGCTGCACGAGGACGGCGACCGCCGCATCCTCGTGACGCAAGGCGACATCCGCGCGATCCAGCTTGCGAAATCGGCGCTCTATGCCGGGGCGCGGCTGCTCATGGACGAAGCGGGCGTGACCCATGTCGACCGCATCCGCCTCGCGGGGGCCTTTGGCGCGCATATCTCGCCGCGTCACGCCATGGTGCTCGGCATGATCCCGGACGCGCCGCTCTCGGGCGTCACCGGTGCGGGGAACGCGGCGGGCGACGGCGCGCGCATGGCGCTCTGCAGCCGGGCCGCCCGCGCCCATATAGAAGCCCTGGTCCGCCGCATCGAAAAGGTCGAGACGGCCATCGCGCCGCGCTTCCAGGAGCACTTCGTCGCCGCAAACGCCATTCCGCACGCCACCGACCCGTTCCCGCACCTCTTGGCGACGCTGACGCTGCCCGACGTGAACTGGAACACCGCCAGCGAAAGCCGCGCCCGCCGTCGCCGCACCTGACAGCGCCTCTCTTCCTGGCGCAAATACTCCGGGGTCCGGGGCCGCGCCCCGGTCCGCCCTCACAACCGGACGATCCGCCCGCCCGCCGCCTCGGCGTCCGCCTCGTCATGCGTCACCAGCAGCATCGGCACCCCGGCCGCCCGCGCCCGCCCGAAGACCAGCGCCCGCATCTGCTCGCGCAAGCCGGCGTCGAGCTTGGAGAAGGGCTCGTCGAGCAGCAGCGCGCGGGGACGCGACAGCAGGACCCGCATCAGGGCGACCCGCGCCGCCTGGCCGCCCGACAGCGTCGCGGGGTCGCGCGCCCCGAACCCGCCGAGGTCGATTTCCTCCAGCGCCGCGGCGACCGTCGCCCGCCGCTCCGCGCGCCTGCCCCCCCGCGGCAGGCCGAACGCGAGGTTGGTCGCCACGTCGAGGTGCGGGAACAGCAACGGGTTTTGATAGAGGATGCCGACCCGCCGTGCCTCGGGCGCCAGCCCCGACAGGTCGCGGCCGTCGAGCATCACCCGGCCGCTGGCGCGGAAGGGCGGCGCCAGCGCCCCCATCACGACGCCGAGCAGGGTCGACTTGCCCGAACCCGACGGCCCCATCAGCGTCAGCACCTCGCCGGGCGCCACCGTCGCATCGACCGACAGGAGCGGCACCGCGCCCTTCGAGACACAGACCCTGTCTAGCACCAGCCCCTCATCCATGGCGCATCCCCCGCCGGTTGCGGAACAGGACGGCGGGAACCACCAGCGCCAGCGCGAAGGGCAGCAGCGCAGCACCCGCCTGTCCGAGGCCCCAGACCCCGATTGCCCGCCGGTCACCGCCCGAGGACAGCGCCACCGCCTCCGTCGCCAGCGTCGTGACCCGGCCCCCGCCGAGCAGCAGCGTCGGCAGATACTGCCCGACCGAGACCGCCAGCCCGATCGCCGCGGCGGTCAGCAGCGCGCCCGTCAGCATCGGCAGGCGCAGGCGCCAGAGCGTCCGGTTGCGCGAGGCCCCGAGGCCCGCCGCCACCCGCGCCAGCCGCCCTTCCCAGGCGCGGAACGGACCGGAGAGCGACAGGAACACATAGGGCAGCACGAAGACGACATGCCCCGCCAGCACCAGCCAGATCGACGGTCCGAGGCCCAGCGACAGCGGCAGAAGCTGCAGCCCCGGAAGAAACGCCACCTGCGGCACGAGGAGCGGCAGGTAGAGCAGCCAGAGCGCCCTTTGCCCCAGCGTCAGGCCGAAGCGGTGCTCCGCCTCGAGACAGCCGATCACCAGCACCAGCGAGACCCCCGTCGCGGCCAGGGCGATCGCCATCGTGTCGAGCGCCGTCGCCGCCATGTCGGGTCCGAACCGCAGCCAGCTCCGCCGGGTCAGCGCTTCCGGGAGCAGGTCCGGATAGGACCAGCGCGCCGCCACCGACCAGACCGCGAGCGCCGCGACTCCCGCCAGCACCATCGCCGCCGATCCGCCGGCCAGCACGATCCCCGCGCCCCGCGCCAACCGCTCCGGCGCGCCGCGGCCCGACCAGACCCAGGCGCGGCCCGCCACGCCCAGCCCCCGCTCGGCCGCGAGCCAGGCCGCGAGCACCCCGAGCACCGCCGCGAAGAGCAGAAGCCCGGCGGCGGCGGCCACCGCGCGCGACGCGAGGTCCGGGTCGGTCATCCAGCGGGTCACCTGCACCGCGAGCGTCACCGGCGTCGAGGGGCCGAGGATGACGGCGACGTCCACGTTGGTCATCCCGAACACCAGCACCACCAGGACCGGCAGGCGCACCTGGACGTAGACGGACGGAAACACCGCCTTGAGCCAGCCCGCGATCCGCCCCTGGCCGAGGCTGCGCGCGACGGCCATCCGCGGGCCGGCGCCCGCCTGCGGCAGAGCGGCGAGCATCATCAGGAGCAGGAACGGCAGCTCCTTGGCGATGAGCCCGGCCGTGAGCGAGAGGCCCCAGGGGTCGTTCAGGATCAGAAGGTCGGGGGCCCGGGTCCAGCCGAGCGCTGCGGCGGGCAGCCGTCCGATCCAGCCCGAAGGCGCGATCAGGAACGCGAGGCCGAGCGCCGCCGCCGCATGCGGCACCGCGAGCAGCGGCGAGAGCGCCCGCTCGAGCCAGTCGAACGCCCGCGTCCCGTGCCAGCCCGCGAGGATCAGCGCCGCCACGGCCAGCGCTCCCAGCGTCGACAGCACGCCCGACAGCACCGAAACCGCCAGCGCCCGCGGGAACCCCGGCCAGATGAGCGCCAGCCGCATCGGCGACGGCCCCTCCGGGTCGAACCCCGGCACCATGTAGCCCATCGCGGGCAAGACCGCACCGACCAGCCCGAAGGCCACCGGCCCAGCCAGCACCAGCGCGGTCAGCAGGGGCAGTGGCCTGAGCAACGCGCTATCGCGCGATGCCGTAGCGGGCGACCCAATCGTCGTTGAGCCTCGTCGCCCAGCTCGGGTGCGGCTCCGGCAGGGCCGGTCCGAGGTCCGCCGGCGACAGCGTCGCGATACCCAGATCCAGCGCCTCGAAGGCCGCGCGGTCTTCCTCCGCCAGCTTGTCCATCCCCAGCACCGTCCCGTAGCCCAGAATGTCCGGCGTCTGGGCGCGCAACTGCGCCTCGGGCGACAGAAGGAGGTTGGCGACGACCATCGCGCCCTCCTTTGCAGAGGAATTGACCGGAATCGCGACGTAGCTCGCGTTGCCCAGCGTCCCGCCGTCGAGCACGTAGGTCCGCACGCTCTCGGGCAGCTCGAAATTGGCGATGGCCGCCGTCGCGGCCCCCGGCGAGAAGCTGAACGCAAGGTCGATCTCGCCGTCGTTGATGAGCTGGAACTGGCGCGGCCCGGTTTCCGGATAGGCACGGCCCTCGCGCCACAGGAGCGGCGTCAGCGCGTCGAGATAGGCCCAGAGCGGTGCGGTCACCGCCGCGTAATCCTCGCCCGCCGGGGCCTGCAGGACGGATGCGTCGGCCACCAGCCCGATCAGCATCTGCTTGAGGAACGTCGTGCCGAGGAAGTCCGGCGGCTGCGGATAGGCGAACCGCCCCGGATGCGCGCGCGCCCATTCCAGCAGCGCCTCGGGCGATTTCGGCGGCGCCTCGACGCGGGCGGAATCGTAGACGAAGACCAACTGCGCCATCGCCCAGGGGCTCTCGTAGCCCTCGGTCGGGACCGTGTAATCCGACGTCACGGTCTTGCCCTCGACATCCACGTAACGCCAGTTCGGCAGGCTCTCGGCGAAGGGTCCGA
This sequence comes from Rhodobacterales bacterium, assembly GCA_038320125.1. GTDB lineage: Bacteria > Pseudomonadota > Alphaproteobacteria > Rhodobacterales > Rhodobacteraceae > Jannaschia. Next base: position 9,008 of record JBBQDX010000121.1, read on the forward strand.
ACAGCAGCCCGGCCTCCTTCATCGACAGGAAGTTCGTGCCGTTGATCCAGATCAGGTCGACCGAACCATCCGCATCCTTGCCCGCCTGCACTTCCGTCAGCACCGTGGCGACGGCGTCGGCGGTGTCGGCCAGCTTGACGTGCTCCAGCGTCACGCCCTCCTCGGCCGCCCGCTCGCCCAGCCAGGCGATGAAATCGTTGGTCGTGGTCGATCCGCCCCAGGCGTGCCAGTAGACGGTCTGCCCCTCCGCCGCCGCCGCCACGGCGGGCCAGTCGGCGGGGTCGGCTGCGGTTTCGGTGGCGGTCTGTGCGACGGCCGGCATGGACAGGGCCACCCCGGCGGTGAGGGCGGCGGCAAGGGCGGTGGTAAGGCGCATCGGAGGCTCTCTCAGGTCAGGATATGGCGGGCATTGGCGACGCGGGCCGCCGCGGTCAGCAGGCAGAGTGCGCCGAAGACCCAGGCCAGCGGCGCGAACCAGCCCGGAAACATGCAGAATGCGACGAAGACCGCTATCGTCTCCGTCCCCTCCAGCAATCCGGCAGAGTAATAGAGCGACTTTCTCCCCTGCGCCCGCGTTTCCATGCCCTGCTTGGCGGCCTGGGCGGCGAACCCGAGGAAACTCGTGCCGTTGACGTAGAAGGACAGCAGCAGGAACGCGGCCGCAAGGGCATTCGCCGGGTCGAGGACCGCGAAGCCGAAGGGCACCGCGCCATAGAACACGAAATCGCTCCAGATGTCGAGGTAGCCGCCGAAGTCGGTGGGGGCCGTCGCCCGCGCCACCGCCCCGTCGAGCCCGTCGAGGAGCCGGGATGCGAGGAGCGGGACCAGTGCCCATCCGGGCGCTCCGAGCGCGATTGTGACCGCGGCGAGCAGCCCGACGGCGAGACCCGCGAGCGTCAGCCCGTCGGCCGTCAACCCACGGCGGGCGAGGGTCGCGCCCATCTGGTCCAGCGGCGGGTCGATCAGTCGGCGGGCGCGGGCGTCGAGCATCGTATCCCTATGGGGTTCGCGCGAAAGGGGTGCCCAAAGGGGGTGCCCGAGGGGTCTCCCCGGTGCAAGGCAAAAGGATGTGACCCGCCGCGTTCGCCAGCGTCAAGCCAGCCCGGCCAAGCGGCCCGGCCCGGGGTGGCGCATCGGCCGCCATCCACCGGAGAGCCGGATATGCCCGGTTCACGCCCGCCGGCGACCGCGACCGAACGCCATCGGCCCCCATATCCCGCTTCCCAAGGCGGGCGCAGCGTTGTAGCGAGTGCCGCGACGGAGGCGTGGCCGAGTGGTCGAAGGCACCGGATTTGAAATCCGGCAGGCGCGAAAGCGTCTCGTGGGTTCGAATCCCACCGCCTCTGCCAACCTGACCTTTTCGACATTTCGACCCAATGACCTGACATAGCACAAGGCCCCGCCACGGCGGGGTTTTTTCATTTCTGACGCTTGTCTAGCTTTCGTTCGTTTTTCTCCGTATGCTTTCGTTGTGTGGTATGGAAAGTGGTACGAAGATGGCGGCGCTGAACGGGAAGCTCACGAGGAAGCTGGTCGAGAACCTGGGGCCAGGGCGGCATGGCGATGGCGCCGGTCTGTATCTGGTCGTTGACCCGTCCGGGGCACGGCGCTGGATTGTCCGGGTCACCGTGAAGGGCCAAAGGAACGGAAAGGGCGCCCCTCTGCGTACCGACTTCGGGCTAGGTGGGGCTGACGTGGTCAATCTCGGTCAGGCGCGCGAGCGGGCGCTGGAATACCGGCGGATGGCGAAGTCCGGGCTGCATCCCCGCTTCAACGCAAAGCGCGAGGTGCCGACTTTCGAGGAACTGACCCGTCAGGTCCATATCGACCGCCTGCCGACATGGAAGAACCCGAAGCACGGACAACAGTGGCTCAAGACGCTAAAGGACTACGCCTTCCCCAAGGTTGGCCGGATGCCGGTGGACGCCATCGGGCAACCGGAGGTGCTGATGTGCCTCTCCCCCTTGTGGACGAGCAAGCACGAGACGGCTAGGCGCGTCGCCCAGCGCATCAAGACGGTGCTGGACGTGGCGAAGTCGTCGGGCTTCCGAAGCGGCGAGAACCCGGTGACGGCAGTGCGCGAGGCGGAGGTGCTGCCTAAGGTCAAGGTGCGTGTGGAGCATCACGACGCGATGCCATGGCGTGACGTCCCCGCCTTCTACGCCGAACTTGAGGCCCGGTCTGCGACGGCGGCGAAGGCGTTGCAATTCGCCATCCTGACCGCTTGCCGCACGTCCGAGGTGCTGGGCATGATGTGGGGCGAGATCGACGAGGACGCGCGGCTGTGGACCATTCCGGCGGCGCGCATGAAAGGCGGCAAGTCCCACCGCGTCCCGCTCACCGACGAGATGCTGCGGCTGTTGGCGCCGATGCGGGCGATGGGGTCCGAGTACGTCTTCGAGGGGCAGAAGCGGCACTATCCCCTGTCCAATATGTCGATGCTGATGCTGATGCGGCGGATGGGGCGCAGCGACTACACCGTTCACGGCTTCCGCAGCACGTTCCGGGACTGGGCGGCGGAGGAAGCGGGCGCACCGCGCGAGGTGGCAGAGGCGGCGCTGGCCCATCAGGTTGGGACTGAGGTGGAGCGTGCCTATGCGCGTTCGGACCTTCTCGCGCATCGGCGTGAAATGATGAGAACTTGGAACAGCTTCCTCGCCTATCAAATTAAAGAAGTCCATTGATGTTCGCGCCCAAGAGTTTTCTTCTATTCAGTGAAGTGTGGAGTTTAGCCCGCGAAATCGCCCGTGATTTATGTTGGTCTTTCCGTTCCGAAAATTCGGCTGAAGGCGACGGGATTGCTATCTCTCCGAACCCCTTCGAGAGGAGCGCTGTTCAATGCTGGCTATTTGCAAATTACTTTCTTTATGAACGGTTCTACATTTGCTCTCCAACCGGCTGCACTTTGCGCGGCGACCCCTTTCTCGTTCGTCACGCTGACAAGATCGAAATGCTTCCATGCCCGATTCCCATCGAGGAAAGCACCCTTCAACTTCCGGATTTAAGCGATACGCTGGAGCTGGGGCATTTAAGGCATTTCGAAAACAGATTTCTCTATTTGAATACATTGACCGGGCAAATTCGGCCTCAAACACAAATTATGGAATTGAGGTGCGACGTATCGGGCTTTTCGTTCCGAACACAGGCTCTACTTAATGGCGAACACGAAGTCGTAGCCGAGGGTCTCGCACCCTATGCCGGGTGGTCAGTCTGCGTTCCAGAAGGCGACTTAGATTGTCCATACGACAAACGGTTGTTCGAAAAATTTGGCGTAGACGACAGTCTGATAGACAAAATCCAAAGCACTGGGGCGATGCCGATTGCTATGTCCGCCATTGAAGCCAGAGGACGGCCTAGAAAGCGCGAGCAGGTTGCAGACACGTACTGGACGCTGTTCCCGGACGGTCACGAGAGCAAGGGTCTGAGCTTTAAGATGGCGACAAACGCAG
>JBBQDX010000122.1:0-12336 GCA_038320125.1 Rhodobacterales bacterium
CTTCGACGCATCGGCGCGCGCGCCTACGATACCCTCATCCAGGCCCTCGGCGACATCTGCGACCTGTTCGATCCCGAGGAGTGCTGGAACTTCTTCAGCGCCGCAGGATACGCGTCTGACTAAACGCAAACCGCTTTAGTCCGAAGAAAGAAGGCTCGACTCTTGTTAGGAGTCATAAAAAATTCTACATGATCGTACAGAAAACATTGACCCCAAACACATAGGCGGGACATGAAGCGCTACGAGGTCCCCGTGCAGGAAAACGGGCGTATGATCCTGCCAGTCGAATTGCGGCAAGCGCTAGAGCTTGGCAGAGGTGACCGCGTGGTCCTACAGCGTGTAGACGACCGTATCGAGTTGACCACTGCACGCTTGTCGCGTGCCCGCGCGCAAGCCCGGATCCGGGCGCAATTCCCTGACGTCGAAAATGTCGTCGACGAGTTTCTCGCCGAACGACGGGCCGAGGCGCAACGAGAGGTCGCCGAGATGGACGCGCCGCAGGAAGGGTCCGGAGCGGATCGGTGAGCTCCTGCGTCGTCGATACCTCGGCCGTGCTCGCCTTCATGTTCCGCGAGCGCGGCGCAGACGTCGTCTCGGACTGGATGGATCGCGGCGCCGCGATCTCAACGGCCAACGCGCAGGAAGTGTGGTGGCCGTGCTGGTCGGCCGTGCCGTGCGGGACGGTGGCGATCCGGACGACGCGACCTTCAAAGCAGTCCACAACCTCGAGAGTCTCGTCCTGGACGTCATGGATCTGACCTTCGACGATGCCGTGCAGGCGGGCGCGTGGGCGCCGTTCCAGCGCTCCGACAACCTTAGTGCGGGGGACAGGTGCTGCCTGGCGCTCGGACGGCGCCTTGGGCTGCCGATCGTACACGCCGAGCAGGCGTGGCAGCCGCTGGCCGGCGACCTCGGGCTGGAGCTTGTCCTCGTGCGCGAGGCACGTTGAGGGCGGCGGCCCCGGCGAGCGGGCAGGTGGACCTGTTTTTGGACACCCACCGGGATTGCCCTACTGCGAACTTGTCAACGCAGTAGCCGTCATCTCCCGCACCGTGCACACTGACAAGCTAACAGGGGTTGTTGGAGCAGGGCATCAACGCTCGTGGCAAATCCGTTTTCAGCCACCGCGAGGGATTGTAAGAACCGCTCATGGATATTCGTCTGAGCGATCACTTCGACGCGGCAACGCTGCAGCGCGGGCGCGACTATGCGCGGCGCGATCTCGTCGTTTCGCTCGATCCCCTGTCGGAGAAGGTGTTCACGGCGCAGGTGTCGAACGGACGCGGAACCACGTATCGCCAGCGGATCACCTTCGGCGATGGATTGGTGGATGGGCAGTGCTCCTGCCCGGTGGGCTACAATTGCAAGCACGTGGCCGCGGTGATGATGACATGGGCCGCAAGGCACCCCGCGCGCCCGAGCCTTGCCCCACCGTTGCAAGGCTGGTTGCGCCGGGTCAAGGAAAGCGCGGCTGCCACGCAGCTCCCCGAAACCCGGTCCGAAGACTACCCGGACAATGTAAAGGACCGCCTGCTTTACGTGCTGGTGCCGCATGGCGCGCAGGCGAAGATCGACATCTGCAAGGGCCGGATCAACGCGACGGGCACCGCGCTCAATAGGTCCATCCGTCGCTATGACGCCGCGCACGCCCTGCGCAGCACCGACCCGGCGAAGTTCATCCGCCCGGTGGACCTCGACCTGCTGTCGGTGCTGGCACAAGCGCGGCTTTGGGATGCGAGTTACAGCTATGGCCTGCCCGATCTGCTGCGCCCCAAGGGGCAGAATGCCATCGCGCTGATCCGACGGCTGTGTGAAACGGGCCGTTTCCTGCATGACCCCACCCCCGACGCGCTGCTGAGCTGGTCGGAGGACCGGCCTGTGCCCCGACTGACCTGGCGCATTGCACCGGGTGGCGGCCAGCGCCTGGGCTTCGAGGATGGGTCCGGCCAGCCCCTGCATCTGCGGAGCCTCGATGACGCGGCCCTCTGGATTGACCCCGAGACGGCGCGGATCGGTGCGCTGGAGGATGGGCTGGACAACGGCGTGCTGCAGCTCGTGGAGGCCAGCCCCGAGGTCGCCCCGCATGAGATCGACGCGCTCGGCGCGGCGCTGCCCGACACGCTCGGCGGGCTGGTATTGCCGCGACCCCGCGCGATCCGCCAGACCCGGCACGCGGCGGAGCAGCGCGTCGCCCGGCTGACCCTCGGCCGGGAGAGCGCCCGCGACGGGCCGCGCTATTGGGGCACGGCCGTGCAACTTCCCACGCTCACCCTGCGCTTCGTCTACGACGGACAGGAGGTCCGAGAGGGCGATGCCGATCCGCGCATGGTTCGTGACGGCGAGATCGTCACCCTGACCCGCGATCCCGGCTGGGAGGCGGCCTGCGCCACGCGACTGATGGAGGCGGGCGCGCTGCCTGTGGAGGAGCTGGAAACCCACTGGCCGGGGGAGCGCATGATGGCCTGCGACTTCGTCTTCGCCGATGGCGAGATGAGCCTGCACAGGCTGGAGATCTCGGACGAACGCGCGGCGCTGGAGTTCGCGTTCCGGGTGGTGCCCGAGCTGCGCCGCGACGGCTGGCAGGTGATCGAGACGCCGAAATGGCCCTATCGCCTGAGCGAGGAGACGGCCGCGCTGACGGTCACGACGCAAGCCGAGGCGGGAGGATCATTCCAAGGCAACGACTGGTTCTCGCTGGGCTTTCAGGCCGAGATCGGTGGCACATCGGTGGATGTGGCGCCCTTTGTCGCGGCCTTCCTCGAACAGACCCGCGAGGGGTGGGACGCGGTGCCGGGCGTCGAGACCCTGGCGCAGCAATTGGCCGAGCGGCCGGTCTTGCTCGACCGCGGCAAGCACGGATATGTCGCGCTGGATCTCAGCCCCCTCGCGCCGCTGCTGCACCTGTTCCTGACCCATCATGCCGAGCTGGGCACGCTGCACCCCTCCGACGCCGACACCGCCCGGCTGGCGGAGGAGGCGCTGGCCGGCAGCGCCATCCGCTTTGCCGACGATGCCGGGATCCTGCCCCTGGCGCGGAGCCTCCGCGCGCTGGCCGAGACTGATGGCTTCAAGCCTCCCGAGGGCCTGACCGCGCAGCTGCGCGACTACCAAGCCTATGGCGCCGCCTGGATGGGCAGCCTGCTGGAGGCCGGGTTCGGCGGTGTGCTGGCCGACGACATGGGGCTGGGCAAGACGGTGCAGGCGCTTGCGCTATTGCAGGCGCGGCGCGAGGCCGGGGCACCGGGGCCGGCGCTCCTGATCCTGCCCACCAGCCTGCTGCATGGCTGGGGGACGCAGGCGGCGCAGTTCACCCCCGACTTGCGGCTCGTGGTCCTGCATGGCCCCGATCGCGCGGCCCTGCGCGAGGCGGCACTGCAGGCCGATCTGGTCGTGACAACCTATCCGCTTCTGTCGCGCGACCGGGACTGGCTGGTGGCGCAAGACTGGCCGCTGGTGATCCTGGACGAGGCGCAGACGCTTAAGAACCCCGCCTCGCATATGGCCAAGACCCTGCGCGAGATCCCCGCGCGCGGGCGGCTGGCGCTGACCGGCACGCCGCTGGAGAACTCGCTGCAGGACCTCTGGACGCTGATCGACTGGGTAACCCCCGGCCTGCTAGGCGATCGCAAGCGCTTCCAGACGCTATTTCGGACGCCGATCGAAAAGCATGGCGACGCTGCGGCGCAGGCCCGGCTGAACCGGCGGTTGCGGCCCTTTCTCTTGCGGCGCACCAAGGCGGAGGTCGCCGCCGAATTGCCGCCCAGAACCGAGATCCTCGACCGGGTCGATTTGCCGAAATCCCAGCAAGCTCTCTACGAGACAGTGCGCAGCGCCATGGATGCCCGCGTGCGCGAGGCCATCGGCACGCGCGGGCTGGCCGCGGCGCGGATCACGGTTCTGGACGCGCTGCTCAAGCTCCGGCAGGTCTGCTGTGACCCCGCTCTGGTCAAGACGCAAGCCGCGCGATCCGTGACCGACAGCGCCAAACGCGCCCGGCTGCGCGCGCTTCTGACCGAACTGGTCGCCGAGGGCCGGCGCGTGCTGATCTTTTCGCAATTCGTCGAGATGCTGCGCCTGATCGAAGCCGATCTCGCCGAGGCGGGTATTCCCAGCCTTTCGCTCACCGGCCAGACAAAGAACCGAGCTGAGGTGCTCGACGCCTTCGCAAATGGCGACGCGCCGGTCTTCCTGCTCAGCCTCAAGGCGGGCGGCGTCGGCCTGACGTTGACCGAGGCCGATACCGTGATCCTCTACGATCCATGGTGGAACCCGGCAGTGGAGCGTCAGGCCATGGACCGCGCGCACCGGATCGGCCAGGACAAGCCGGTCTTTGTGCATCGGCTCGTGGCCGCCGGCACGGTGGAGGAAAAGATCCTCGACATGCAGGCTCGCAAACAGGCATTGGCAGATGCTCTGTTCGACGACAAAGGCGGCGCGACAGATCCTTTGCTGGACGAAGCCACCCTGCAAGACCTCTTCGCTCCGCTGACCACCTGAGCGGAGCCGGGTCGGCACTGAAACGACCACATGGCTGAGCCCCCCGGCTGCCGCCGGACCCGGGATCGATGGCCAACGCGACATGGGGAGGGTTCCAAGACTGCCGACGAAAACGGTGAAACCTCGTCGCCATAAGTCGAGTACGGTAGTGTCCCACGGGATGGTGTAGGGGCCGGGAGGGTAGTGCCCCACCGGGTGGTGTAGGAGGCTGCGCGCTGAGCCTTGAGCTATGGCCGAAGTTGGGTGATGCGGCTTGAGAAGGCGGCGTATCGTGGCGGGTGTCGAGCCTGCCAGAACCTCCAAGAAGGAGCGATACGCCGTGAAAGAAGATACCACGATCATCCCGTTTCACCAGCCGGATTCCGTCTCTGACCCGCTGACCGAGATCGCGCGGGAAGGCGCACGCCGGATGTTGGCCGAGGCTTTGAAGGCGGAAGCCGATGCCTTTGTGGCCAGTTTTGCCAAGGAGCGATTGCCGGACGGTCGGCAGAGAGTGGTCCGGCATGGGCACGGCCCCGCCCGATCCATCCAGACCGGGATCGGCGCGCTCGCTATTCGGCGGCCGAAGGTGCGCGACCCGTTGCCCGACAGGCGATTGCGAAGCAATCTGCCGAGAGGGGGCTGGCGACATCCCTGCCGACCGGAAGGTGCGCTTCACCTCGAACATCCTACCCAGATGGGCGCGGCGATCCCGCAGTCTCGATGCGCTGCTGCCGGTGCTGTATCTGCGCGGCATCTCGACCGGCGACTTTCAGGAGGCGCTGAGCGCGCTCCTGGGGCCGGAGGCGGCGAACCTGTCGCCGGGGGTAATCTCTCGGCTGACGGCAGGCTGGCAGGGAACCTATGAAGGCTGGCAGAGCCGCGATCTCTCCGCCCGCCGCTATGTCTATATTTGGGCTCCCTCTCGGCAGCATGCTTTGCATGCACCTGCCGGGCAATGGACGGGGTCTATCTCCAAGCCCGGATGGAGCCTCAGGCCGAGTGCATGCTGGTGATCCTCGGGGCGACGCCGGAGGGGAAAAAGGAATTGCTCGGCTTCCAGGTCGGCACACGCGAGAGCACGCAGAGCCCCCTCTCGGGGTTTGCGGGCAAACCCCTGCCGGTCGACGGGACGCGAGCTGCTCGTCGACATCAAGGCCCGCGGCCTTTCCGTGCCACCGGAAGTCGCTGTCGGTCCCTCTCGTCGATTGCTGCGCAATCAACTGCCGGGCAATGGACGGGGCCATGGGGTGAGGGCATGACTGCCACCGGTCCGAAGGAATACCTGAACGGCAGGCCCTTGATCAAGTCTGGCCGAGCACGCGCCATCAGCGTTGTTGGGTTTACAAGATCGCCAACGTTCTGAATGCGTTCCCCAAGTCGATGAGCCCGGCGGTGAAATCGGACCTCCACGACATCGCGCACGCCGAAACTCGCGCCGACGCGCAGGCAGCGCTGAAAGTCTTCGAGGAGAAATACGCCGCCAAATATCCCAAGGCGGCCACATGCCTGAAGGAGGATCGGGATGCGCTTATGGCGTTCTACGATTTCCCGGCCGAACATTGGGATCACCTGCGCAGTTCGAACCCGCCCTCTCGGGCATGGGAACATGCCCTGCCTGGTAATAATCGAAAGCGTCTTCGCCACGGTCCGCCATCGCACCGTGCGCACCAAGGGCGCGCTGTCGCAGAAGACCGCCAGGCTGATGGTCTTCACCCTGATCCAGGCCGCCGCGAAATCCTGGCGTCGGCTGAACGGAAGAAATCAGTTGCCCAAGATCATCGAAGGCCTCAAGTTCCGAAACGGCGTCGAGGTGACTGCCGCCGCCGAAACCAGCGCCGCCTGATCAGGCCGCGTCACCCAGATTCAGCCATAGCACGAGCCGACAATTGGGTGGGGAGGAGTTGCTCTCCCGCGTTTCCGGAAACCGGGATGACGCGACGCGGATCTCCTCTTCCAAACAGCCCGCGGTGCTGCGCAGGCCCGGTCCGGCATGGGCCTAGCGCCGGAAGGCGGACGTGACTGGGTGGCGATGCGGGGGGGCCAACCCAGCGGTTTCGGGCCGCCGGCCGACCGCCTGACCGGCGCCGCCCGTCGCGAGCCCCGCAGCTCGGTCGGATCACGACGGACAGTGCGGCATGGAGGGATGCCCCGGGGTCATCAAGACCCCTTCCGGAACGAGCGGCGCTCTCCATTCTCGACGCCTCGGCGCTTTTCGCGCGGGATTCACTGGCGGCTCACGGGCCGATCCGAGTCGGTTCGCCAGTATGGCTTCGGGATCGGTCAACCCGACCCGCAAATCAAACTCGGAGGAAAGACCATGAAAGCTGCCATCAAATCCATCGTCCCCGCCGCCCTGCTCTCGACCGTCGCGTCGATCGCCACGGCCGAAAGCGCGATGGAATTCGCGGTTCGCCACTTTAACGAGAGTGCCCACGGGGCGAGCGACATGATCGTGAGTCCGGTGACGCCGTCCGACATCGTCACCGTCTCGGCCCGGGGGCCGTCCCCGCTCGACACGGCCGTGCGCGTCTTCAACGGGAGCGCCGACTCCCAGTCCGATCTGATCGGCGTGAACGGCTTTACGCGCGTTGATGGCGAGCCCACATACGGCGCCGAGATTTTCAAGCGGATGCGGGAGGAAAGCCGCGGGCAGGACTGATCCCGTACGCGGCGGAGCGGCCGGCGCCGACCGGCCGCTCCACGCCTGTCCGGGCGTGTCCGGGTCCGTGTCACAGCAGTTGTGCAAGCCGCGCCGTGTCCAGCTTCGGTGCCCGATGGATCAGCGAGGCCGGATAGGTCCGATCGTTCAGTAGCCGGTCGATGGAGAAGTCATGCTCCAGTCTGCGCAGCGTTTCGGCCTGGGCAATCGCCTGGTCCTGTTGGCCGCGATGCGCATGGAGCGCCGTCAGATAGCGATGCGGCGGCCGAAAGATCGGGCATTGGGCGGTGACGCGCTGCGCCAGACAGGTCGCGTCGTCAAGACGGCCGAGAAGCATGGATGTCGCGAACTGCTGGAGATCCCAGAAGAAACGAAACTCGGACGTCTCGGTGAGAAAGCGACCATGGACGGCATCCCGATGAGCCAGATCGGTCCGCCCTGTGTACAAACGTGCCGTGCTGCGCGACCAGAGGGCCATGGGACTGCCGGGATTGAGGCGCACAGCACGCTCGGCCAAGACCAAGCTGGCGGCACTGTCCTTTAGCAGGAAATGCGTCACGTTGGCGAGAATGGCAACCACGAGCGCGTTCTCCGGGTCTGCCTCCTGCGCCAGCCTCGCGAACGCCTCGCCTTCCACCCCAAACTGCGCGGCATTGCCGTGATGCCGTTCGACCCCCTGGATGACCCGGATCTGGGCGCGCCATGCGTTGTAGGCGGCGTGCGGGCGCAACGCGGAAGCCCGACGCAGCATGTCGTCCGCCAGTAGGAGTTGTTCCGGCGCCATGGTGAAAATGGCGCGGATTGCCGCCCGGCATAGCATGTCGGGTTCGCGCTGCAGTGCCATCGGGTCACCGCCCCCGTATCGCGCGCGGATCGCAGTGTCGACCGCCGCGGCGGCTTCGACCATGAGTTGCTGCGCGTGGGGGTCGTCGACCGCGGGCGCGCCGCGCTGCTGCAGGTAGCGAATACCCGACCAGACCATTTGCCCTTCCGGGCCAGCGTCCAGGCGAATTCTCAGACCCAGGCGGCGATCGGTCTCGCAATAGCCGTCCACCCTCACAGAAAGGTCCCCTTCAGGATCCGACGCATCGCTCCGGATGATTTCGTGCGACAGGCGTTCGCGCAGGTGCCGGGCCACGCCGTCGGCAACGAGCTGGGTCAGCCAGTGGACGGCGATCTCCGGATTCGGTTCCGCGCAGACGTGGATCCGGCGGCTCTCGGGTTCCGCGTGCTGCGGGATCACCGCCGGGAGGACGGTTTTCGGTGACAGGGTGCCAGGCGCGGTCGCGCGCGCGCCGCGTTCCAGTCGCAGCCAGTCCTCGAACTCCGGATCGCGGACATCCAGGCCTTCCGCCAGCTCGCTCGCGCCGTTCGAGACGATATCGAAGCGCGACAGGTCGAGAACGACCTTCTGCCTGTCCGCACGGATGACGTCCTGGTGGGGTCCAAGCGTCGCCTTGATCTGGCGCAGGGCCTGCCGGAGGCTGCCCGCCCCTTGTTCGGGGGCGCGGTCGCTCCAGAGCATGTCCTGCAGCCACCTGCGCATCCGCTCGCCGTGGCGGCTGAGCAGCAGGAGCAGAATCAACCCCTGCGCCTTCGCCGCGACGGGCGTGCATGATTGGCCGTGCTCGGTCTCCACGCGGAACGGGCCGTCGAGATAGACACGAAGGGGCCGGTTCGCGGACATGGCGCCACCTGATCCAGAACGAGCTGACCTTACGTCAAAAATTGGGCCGGCGGTAGGGGTAGGGGCTCCGTGAATCGATCGTGAATACGACATAGGGGCCATCTTCCAAGCTTGCCAGGCCCTCGTGGCGGGAGTCACGATCGGTCGGGATTGGCAAAATTGGCAAGGGAGGGGACCGATGGTCATGTTTGGCGGCGCCAATGGAGGCGCGAACGGCGGGGCCAACGGGGGTGCCGACGGCGGAGCAAATGGTCAAAGCGGCGAGATTTTTCTGCGGCAGCACGCCGACGGAACTCGCTCCCCACTTCTGAGCAACGCCCTAATCGCGGCGCATGACGCGCTCGCATCCGGCTGGACGGGCGGTGCGAACATGGCGGCCAGTCCCTTTCCCGCCGACAACCGCTACCTTGAGTACCTGCGCCTGCCGAGCCAGCAACTGATCCTCGACTGTCAGGCGAGCGCCGCGCTGGACGTCACGGGAAGCGACGGGTCCGCGACACTCCGCGTGCATGGCAATCCGGTCATCACGATTGTGCGGCCCGCGGCCGCCGGACACTTCGAGAAACAGCTCGACTGGCTGCGCGCCTACGCGGATCTGCGCTCGGACCGGATGCCGGAGATCTTCGAGCAGGTCCGCGATCCGATGGCCTTCTTCGGCGCGCTCACGTTCTTGGATACGGGCCGTCGGAAATATACGCTCATGATGCTGCGCGCCGTCAGGTCGCTGGCGATCAAGGTCGAGACGCAGGCAAAGTTCTTCTGCCGGCAGACGCGTCCGATTGACTACTCGACTTCGATCCACCCCATGATCCAGACGCCGGACCATTCTTCACTGCCGTCAGGACACGCGACGGAGGCCTTCGCGATGGCCACGGTCCTCTACCGGCTGTCTGCGAACTCGGAGACGGGCACCGCACAACTGATGGGCGCGCCGCAGGAAGGGATCAACCGTCTCGCGATGCCGTTCCTGGCCGCTCACCGGATCGCGACCAACCGAACGGTGGCCGGCGTACATTTCCCCGTCGACTCGCATGCCGGGGCTCTCCTGGGGTGCCAAGTCGGCGAGGCGTTCCATCGTCTCGCGGTCGGCGGGCCCTTGGAGATACGGGACTGGACCACGCCCGACCCCGAAGATGATTTCCTGCTTTCGACGTTCCAACTCGGGGGCGCCGGGCAGTCCGTCCAAGTGCAGCAGGATGCAATCATCCGATCCCTGTTCCAGCGCGCACAGTCGGAGTGGAGCTGAGAGCATGACGAGATGGGAAGAGTTCGGTCCGGCGTCGCTAGGTCGGGGATCCTATGTGGATTGGTGGGAACTGCACGAGGGCCGGTCGCGATTGAACCGCGACGCGTTCCAGTTTGCAGCGGAACGCAACGTCGCTCTGGGTCCGTACGAATTCGCGGACTCCACATTTGAGGGGCTCTCCGCCTTGGCGCGCGAGGCCCGCGCGCAAGAGGCGCAGCCGTTCTATGGGATCGACGATCAGGTGCCGATCCCCAAGGTCAGCGCGAACGACGCATGGGATCCCGGCGACGACTGGCTGGAGCCCGCGATGGATGTGGACCTGATCCCGAAACTCGACGCCGACTCTGTCATCCTCGGCATCATCGATACCGGCATCCCCATCGGTCACGACCGTTTCCGCATGCAGAATGGCCGGACGCGCCTTCTCGCCGCCTGGCAGCAGACGGCAAGCTTCGAGGGCCAGGCTTTCCTGCCCTTCGGGCGCGAACTCCATGCCAACGGGATCGACGCCCTGCTGCAGGCGCATACGCATGACGGCCATCTCGACGAGGAGGCCCTTAACCTCGCCGCCGGTCTCGTGGAGCCGCATGTTCTCACCGGGCAGCGGGACCTCGATCGCCGGGCCTCCCATGGCGCCCACGTGCTCGACCTCGCCGCCGGGATCGACGCGCGGGAGGGCGGGGCGCCGGCAGACCTCGCGCGGCGCCTCCGCATTATCGCGGTGAACCTGCCCCCGCAGTTCCTGCACGGGCCGGCGGGGGATTTCCTGCAGTTCTTCGCGTCCTTCGGCCTCCGCCGCATCGTCGGGCTCGCGGACGCCCTGTGGCAGCGAGATCACGCGGGGCATCCGCAGGGCGCCTTTCCGATCGCCCTCAACATGTCCTACGGCATGCAGGCCGGTCCCAAGGACGGGTCAGGATGGCTGGACCGGCTGATGCGGGCGCTCGTCGCGCAGCGCGAACCAGGCGGCGGCCAGCCCGAGTCTTCTCGCAAGCCCCCGCTGCGCATCCAGATGCCGGCCGGCAATGCCAATCTCGACCGCTGCGCCGCTCGCCTGATCTTGGACCCCGGGTCGGACGCGGCCTTGGGCTGGCGGATTCAACCCGGCGACCAGACCTCCAACCACGTGGAGATATGGTCCCCGCCTTACGACGCGGCGGCCCCCCTCGATCCCGCCGATTTCGCGCTGGCCTTTGCATTGCCGAACCGGCCACCGGCCTGGGCGCCGGAGCCGATTGCTGGGCATTGCGCGTCGTTCGGAACCTTCGCGCGGCTGTGTTGCCACGAGCACTGGGTCGAGCCCGGGGGACAGCTTCGGCGTCTCGTCTTTTTGCTAAGCGTGGCCCGGACCTTCCGCGTCGAGCAGGAGTTCGGCGACATTGCCCCGGCGGGCCGATGGACGATTCTGCTTCGCGGCCCGCAGGGCCTGGAGGTTGACGCGTTCGTGCAATCCGATCAGTCCTTCGTGCTGAAAAGTCCGATCGGACGCCGGTCGTATTTCGACGACCCGGGGTACCAGACCCATTGGGAAAACGGCCGCTCGGCCGACAGTTTCTGCTATCGCGACGGTCAGCCGGCACTGGGCGGGGGTCCGGTCTCGCGGCATGGCACCCACAATGCCCTTGGGTCCGCAGCCGCAACCATCGCCGGCTACCGTATGACGGACGGAAAGCCGGCCATCTATTCCTCAACGGGATGGTCGGCTGCGGAGATCACCGCGTCGTACCCGTCGGAGGATGGCGCCGCCCATCCGGGGCTTCGCGCTTCGGGGTCGCGAAACGGATCCGCCATGCGCTTCGTCGGGACCAGCATGGCGACCGCGCTCGCGACGCGTGACATCGCCATGGGGATGCTCGCGCACACGGGGGTTTGGTTTCCGTCCGGTCTGTTCGGGCAAGCCTCTATCATGGTGGCCGCCGCAGCGGACGAGGCCGCGCGCCCGGCTGTGTTCGAGGATATCTACGTGGCGAAGGGGGGCGCGGGCAGGATCAAGGGGGAACCGCTCCTCCGAACGAGGCGGGTCAGTAGGATCTGACTCGGCCGCCCGTCGGTCAGATACGCGAGACGGACCGTCTCCGACTTGGCGGTGCGCACGATGATGCGGTTGTGGTTGTTGAGCGACAACTGTTCGGCGACAACCATCCTGTCCGGTGCCGTCAGCCAAGTTGGCCGCTGGGTTCAGTCGGAAGCCGGGCGTAGCCCGGCTGGAGGCTGGAGCCAGCGGCGCGATCGTCTTCGCAGGGGGATGATGGCGTAGGTGCTGGC
>JBBQDX010000123.1:0-12276 GCA_038320125.1 Rhodobacterales bacterium
GTCATCGCTGTCCGCGCCTCGTTCTCGAGACGACCCATCGTTCCCTCCCGGCAGACAACCCACCGGAAAATCGATCAGGCCAAGGCGACGACTCGTAAACCTGGATGTCGCCTTAAGACCTCAGTGACGTGTCCCGCTACAAGGCCTGAAGGCCCGCGGCCTCGACGGCGTCAAGCTGGTGATCAGCGACGCCCATACGGGACTGAAGGCGGCGATCGCGCGGCTGTTCGATGCGACCTGGCAGCGCTGCCGCGTTCACTGGATGAGGAACGCCCTCGCCCACGTGCCCAAGGGCCATCACACCGTCGTGGCCGCCGCGATCCGGCAGGCCTTCGGCCAGCCCGATCGCGCCCAGGCCGGAGAGACCTGGCGGCACGTCGCGGATCAGGTCCGGGGCCGGTGGCCGAAGCTCGCAGGCCTCATGGACGACAGCGAGGCGGACGTGCTGGCCTACCTCTCGTTCCCCGCCCAGCACCGCACGAAGCTGCACAGCACGAACCCCATCGAGCGATTGAACAAGGAGGTGAAGCGCCGTGCCGACGTCGTCGGTATCTTCCCCAACGAGGCCTCGATCACGCGCCTGATCGGCGCCGTCCTCCTCGAGCAGAACGACGAGTGGCAAACCCAGAACCGCTACATGATGGTCGAGGCCTTCGAGCGCATCGATCACGCAGAGCCCGATCCCATCCTCAGCATCTCAACCGAAGCCGCCTGATCATGACACCAGTCCATCTCCCAATTCCCACCACCTTGACGGACGTGACCCCGATCGGACCCTTCAGCTGTCTGACGTCGAGCGATCGTCGAGCCGCTGCACAGCCGCAGCGAACGCGGCTACCAGCATCTCGCGACGTCCCGCCGCGGTCCGCGCAGGTCTTCGAATACCGATCGAACGGCGCGGGGCAGGCCCGTGTAGCGGCGGTCGCTCTTCGCCTCCCTACCGGCCCGACCCCCCTTTTCCGGCCGTTTGAGAGCGTCGGGGGGGTGCGTGTCGTGCCGCCGTCCGTTTGAACGGCGGTACTTCATAGCAAGAAAAAGGGCCGTGCCCTGTCAGGCGACTTCGTCGAGACGACCATCCAGCGTGCCCAAGGCCTGCTTGGAGGCCCGCTGCGTGATATGGAGCACCTTCGCGTTGCCCTCCATCCAGGTCCGCAGCGAGCTGGTGACGAACTCCTTCTGGAGCTCCGCAACCTGCGTTACCGAACGGCATTGCATCAGCTGCTGCGACGCCTGAGCATTGGCGCGCGCGGCATTGCCGAACCACTCCGCCCAGGCCGAATAGACCTCCGATACAGCCCCCGCGGAAACTGCTGACGATGCCCTGACCGCCTGCAGGTCCTCGAGGATCTTCTTCGACGAGTCGCTATAGACATCCAGTGCCGCGCGCGCTTCCGATGCGACCTGCTGCGTCCGCTCCTGGACGTCCGCGGTCACTTGGCGCGCACTGTCCTGCAGTGTGGCAGCACCACGTTGCACCGTATCGGCAGCCTTCTCGGCCGCCTCGTGGGTGGCACGCTCCGCCGCCTTGCGAGCACGGGCCGCCGCGCGCTCGGCAGCTGCGGCCTGCTCAGCTTCCTCGGCCTGGCGCTTGGCTTGCGCGGCCTCTTCGCGCTTCTCGTCCCGCTTGGCCTTTTCAGCGTCCGCGACGGCCCCCTCTATGTCGGCAGCCAACTCGCCGGCTTCCTCATCGCTGAGGGCCTTGAGAATGGCTGGAAGAAGCTCCTTGCGCTCGTTGCGAACGTATTGCTGGAAGTTCTTCTTCAACGCGTCGAGTTCGGCGAGGAACGCGTCGTTGTCCTTTGGCATATCGGACAACTTCGCGATCGACGCGCGCAGGTCCTTGTTCCCCTTCAGGGCATCGGCGGCAAACCCCTTGGTCTCGGAATGCTTCCGCAGCAGCGGCAGAAAATGCTGCTCTTCGACCTCAACGTAGCGCGTGAGCTCGTCACCAAGCTGCGCGAAGAGGCCCTCGCGCGTCTTCACAGCCTGGTTCGAGGTCTCGGACAGCTTCTTGATCAGATCGGAGGTTTTCCCAGGAGCAGCCTGGATCGTCTGGCGGAGAGTCATAGGATATTCCTTGTGGCCCGCTCAGAAACGAATGCCACCGCCACAGGTCCTCACACCACGGTGCAGACCGCAGCTGACGACGTCAGGCGGGTTAAGCATCATCCGGCGAGAGGCCGCCGCATGTCCATTGCTGCAGTGCAACATATGATCGATCCGATGGAATGTAAGTGCAGCAAACGACTTGGGATGAACTCTCTGCGTTGCAGCATGGGAGACTGGATCGGTCCTCACCTGACGCTGACGCTGGTCAGGTTTGGTCAGTCGTGATCCTCCTGACCGTGTTCGACAGGCTGTCGCATTGCCTCGCCTGAACTGTTCCCGAAGATTGCGTCGTTGCATCATTAGAAGTGTTCCCGAAGCAGTTCTGTTCGGGGGGCAGGCATGAGGCGGATCAGCATGGGAACGAGAGACGAGCTTCTGGAGGCGGTAGCTGTGCGGTACCGTGCCGCGGCGCGGGCCGGGAAAGGGCAAATCCTCACGGAGTTCGCGGAGATTTCCGGATATCATCGCAAGCACGCGGAACGGCTGCTCCGGCGTGAACATGCCGTGGACCGGTCGCGGTCCCGGCCCGGACGGCGGGTTTATGATGAAGCCGTGCGGGAGGCACTGGTCGTACTCTGGGAAGCGTCCGACCGGATCTGCGGAAAGCGGTTGAAGCCTTTGATCCCGCTGCTGATCCCGGCGATGGAGCGGCATGGCCATCTCGCGCTGGACAAGAAGGTCCGCGTCCGGCTGCTTGCGATCAGCGCCGCCACGATCGACCGGGTTCTCGCCCCGGTCCGGACAGCCGGCTCGGGTCGCGGACGTCGCCGGAATGCGCATTCCTCGGCGGTGCGGCGGAGCATACCTGTCCGTACCTATGCCGATTGGCATGACCCCGCGCCCGGATACATGGAGGCGGATCTCGTGGCGCATAGCGGTCCGTCGGCGAGCGGCAGCTTCGTGCAGACGCTGACGCTCACCGATGTCGCGACGGGATGGACGGAATGCGCGCCGCTGCTGTTTCGCGAACAGCGCCTGCTGAGCGAGGTGATGACCGCGCTGCTCCCGGTGCTGCCGTTTCCGTTGCTCGGCTTCGATACCGACAATGACAGCGTGTTCATGAACGAGACGATCAAGGGCTGGTGCGAGGCGGCGCAGGTCGAATTCACCCGCTCCCGACCGTATCGCAAGAATGATCAGGCTCATGTCGAGCAAAAGAACGGTGCCATCGTGCGCCGGATGGTGGGCTATCGCAGATATACCGGGATCGCCGCTGCCAGCGAGCTGGCGTGTCTTTATCGCAGCATGCGGCTTTACGTGAACTTCTTCCAACCCTCGTTCAAGCTGATGGATAAGACCCGCGACGGTGCACGAGTAACCAAGCGCTATCATCCGCCGCTGGCGCCGTTCCAGCGCGTGCAGGCCCATCCTGCCGTCGCTCAGGCCGCCAAGGACGCGCTTGTAGCGCAGTTCACGCAACTCGATCCGGTCGTCCTGCTCCACGACATCCGCCAGGCACAGGCACGATTGACGGCGCTGGCCGATGCGACGCCGTTCTCTGAAAGCGACGACGGCCCGAAGACGGACGTCGAAGCTTTCCTCAACGGTCTGCGCCATGCCTGGAAGGAGGGCGAGGTCAGGCCCACGTCACGGAAAAAGCCGCCCATCCCCCGAGGTCGGCGACGGCCCGATCCGCTTGCAGCGGTGACCGCCGAAATCAGAGCGTGGTTCGACGAGGACCCGTCACAAACCGGGCGTGAGCTTCTGAGCAAGCTCCAGGCTGCCCATCCCGGCATCTATCCCGACGCGTTGCTGCGCACGGTTCAGCGTCGCCTGAAGATCTGGAGAGGCGACATGGCCAGAGCATTGGTGTTCGGACCCGGCGGGCGCGCGCAACCGCCGATGACCTCCGACGCGCTGCGCAATATGAAGGCTTCGCGCGCCAGAGGTCATCAGGAACCGGCCCAATCCAAGGGCAGTGGGCGTGAAGATGCTCGGGAACACTTCTAATGATGCAACGACATGAGCGCTCAGGAACATTCCTCAGTGAGGCAATACGCGCTCTCATCCAAATTGTCGCTACGCAGGCGCGGGCGCTGGCAGCGTGGCCATCGCCGCCGAAAGCTCGTCGGACAGAAGGACTTGCTCAAGCCCGTCATTGCTCGAGCGAAAATCTCGCTTCACTCGCCTACAAACCACGTTGGACACTTCCATAGCGGCCTCCCTCGGCTTTTGAGTGATGGCATCAAGGCGGTGCGGGCGCCCGATCGAAAGCCCGCACTTTCATGGTCGACGCGGACGCCCAGATCATCACTTCACCGGGATCATCAGGTGAGCGTAAGGCGTGCCCGCCCACATGATGTAGGGCACCGAGGTGTCCGGGGCGGCGTCTTCGGGGTAGCCGCTCATCAGGTTGCCGGCGTTCACGATCATCACGTGGGGACCCGTGGTGATCCAGTTGTTCTCCCCGGAGGGCTCTGTGGCATAGGGGTCGGTGTTGCTGGCGTCCGTGCCCCCTTCCAGCATGTACATGAAGCCCACCTTCTCCTCGGGCGGTTGGGTCTTGCCGATCCAGGCCATGGCCCACTCCATGGAGTGGGCGTCGCCGCACATGGAGTCGGGGCCGGGCGTGGCGGGGCTGTCGGGCATGCACCACCAGCCGTTGGGGCCTTCGCGCAGTGTCCGCATCGCGCCATTCGCGTCCATCGCGTAGACGCTGGCGTTGCCTGAGACGGCGGCCGGAGCGGCTCTCTCGGCGCTGGCGATCAGGGCGGCGTCGTCGGAGGCGGACTGGTTCTGGGCGAGTCCGGGACTACCCACGGCAGACAGAAGCAGTGTGGGAAGGAACGGAAGCATGTGTCTCATGGTGATCTCCCTGGTGAACGACAAGAACGCGACCGCCCCTCGAGGCGGCAGGAGGGCAGGCGCAGCGCCGGCAGAGACCTTGGCAGGCGGCCCAACAAGGGTCGTCAGTCAGAGAGAATGGAGGTCGGCCCACTACACAGCCCCAGGCACCGCTTACTCCGCGGGGATCGGGAACCAGGAGGGTCTGCGTTCGTCGAACAACACGCGCAGATCACGGCGGGAAGCCAAGCCTCGCACGCCACCGACCTTAGCAGAAATGCGGCTCCAGCTCAAGGGCTCTGACAGCGCTGCTCTCCACCTTCTCCATGCACGACAAGGAGCCGCCACTGATGCGCCGTCCAGGCTGGCTCGACGCAAGTCCAGATGCCCCGCATCCGAGAAGCACTCGAGGAGCACCCAACGAATCTCAGCCCAGATGCCAGCCTCCGCAGAAGGGCAGGAAGGTCCCCTGAGCCGTCGGATCTCCGGCAGCGTGACCGGCCCCGGCCTACTCCCCCATGTCCTCGTCTCCAGGTTCGACGACCACGCCCGCTCTACCGGCAGGCCGAGACCATCGCCCGTACGATGTTGAGCGCGAGATTGGCGGACAATCTTCGGAGCAGACCACGCAGCACGGCAGCACGTCAGCGCGCCGAAGTGCGGGAGTCTCGCGGACAACGGCGAAGGCGCCTTGGCAGATGGCGCAAAGCGCCGTGTGTTCGGGCCTTGGGCGCCGCGCCGCGCCCTGTTCAATACGCCGAGCGCGTATCCATCAGGCTGAGCGGGGTACGGAACAAGATTTTCAGATCCAGCCAAAGCGACCAGTTTTCAATATAGTAGAGGTCGTGCTCGATCCGCGCGGTCAGCTTGGCCGGATCGTCGATCTCCCCCCGCCAGCCATTGATCTGCGCCCAGCCGGTAATGCCGGGGGGCAGGCGATGGCGCGCGGAATAGCCCTCGACCATTCGACTAAAGCGCCGCCGATCGCTGCCCATTGCGTCGATCGCGTGGGGACGGGGGCCGACCAGGGATAGGTCGCCCTTGAGCACGTTGAACAACTGCGGCAGCTCGTCGATCGAGCTGCGACGCAGGAAGCGTCCGACGCGAGTCACACGAGGGTCGTTGCGGCTCACGACGTTCTTCGCCTCGGGGTCCGCCATCTCGTGGTACATCGACCGGAACTTCAGCACCTCGATGATCCGGTCGTTGTAGCCGTGCCGCCGTTGGCGGAACAGGATCGGGCCGCGGCTTTCGAGGCGGATGGCGATGGCGGCGACCAGCATCAACGGCAAGAGCAGGACCAGCGCAAGCGAGGCGAAGAGGATGTCGAAGGCGCGCTTGGTCAGGCGGCGCTCGGGCGCGAAGCTGCGACTCATCGCGGAGATGAGCGGATCGCGGTCGGCCTGCGCGAAGGCGTAATCCTGGCTGAAGGCCGACAGACGCACCTCAACCGGCAAAACCTTGAAGGCATCGAGCAGCCACTTGATCCGCGCCTCGGCTTCCAGCGGCAGGGCGATGATGACCATGTCGATCTCGGAGGCGCGCACGAAGGTGATGAGGTCGTCGTAGCCTCCGATCTTGGGCACGCCGAGAATCTGGATGGGCGAGCGGATGTCGTCACGGTCGTCGAAGATGCCGTGCAGCTGGATGTCGCTGTCCTCGCGCGCCGCAAGGCCGCGGATCAGATGGATGGCGTGTTCGCCGCCCCCCGCGATGACGGCGCGGCGGTCGAGCAGGTGACTGTCGAGCAGCCAGCGCGCGCCGATGGCGCCGCTGATCCGCGTCGGGACGACAACCGCAAGAAGCGCCACCAGCGCGGCGAGGAGGAAACCGGGCTCGAGAACGGGCGGGATCAAGAGCGACAGGATCGCGACGGCAGGCATCAGGGCGGCCAGTGCGCGCACGATGGCGGGCAATGGCCGACGCAGAGCGCGCAGATCGTAGCTCCGCGTGACGGCCAGAACGATTGATGCGGCGACAGCGGTCAACGTCGCGGCGAGCGCCGCGCGAAGCGGGCCGAAGATCTCCGTCGGCATCGTCGCATATTGCGCGAACCAGAGCGCCGTCGCGAATACGGGGACGTCGAGGCAGATCGCAACGCAGGCAATCCAGATCGAAGCGAGCGCGGATCGGCGCAGACCCCGCGCCACGATCACGGCGGCCTCGTTGAGCTCCTTTTTCGACCGGACTTCTGACATCTGGTTCACTGGCTCTCACGCTCCCTCCGCCTCACCTCCCACGCGGATGTCGCAGGCGCGGCTTAAGATCGTGCTAAGTTCAAGGCTCACCTGTTCCGTCGAGGGATGAGAACGACAATTGGGAGTGAGGACGATGGGCGGCTCTTGCCATCAGCAATTCGGATGCCTGGACAGGGACGCAGGGATTGTCAGGTTATTTTGTGTAGACGAACAAGGTGTCGTCGGCGACCGCTCACACGACCAGTTCGGTCGTGTAGTCTGCCCATAGGTCGAAGGCGTCCTGTCTTGCGTGATGATAGGAACGGGCGGAGAGGCAGTGATGGCGCGGGCGGAAGATGGCGACGGTCTGGTCGTGGACCGATAGAAACCGCTGGGCCTGTCGCGGCGACTTGAACCGGCCCATGATCTCTCTCGTCTACGGGTATGCCGGTGCGATGCTTCTGCCGCGTTGTTGATCCCCTTGTGGCGACGGTGCTCTACGCGTGGGGCAAGCTTCGCCTTCCTGAACTGGCCCCCCTTTCGACCGGACACTTGGGCATAACCATGGAGGCTTAGGGATAGCCCTAAGCACGTGCTTATGTCTGACTATGAGATCATCACCGATGGTGGGCGCCGCCGTCGCTGGCCTGCATCCGAGAAGCTGCGGATCGTGGAGGAGACGCTGGACGAGACGGCCAGCATCTCCATCGTCGCTCGCCGGAATGGCGTCGCGCCGAACCTGCTGTATCGTTGGCGTCGTCTGATGCTGGAGGGGGGAGCCGTGGCGGTATCCGGGGACGATGACGTCACGAGCAATCGGGCCGTGCGACAGATGGAGGACCGCATCCGCGAACTGGAGCGGCATCTCGGGCGCAAGACGCTCGAGGTCGAGATCCTGAAGGAGGCGCTCGACAAGTCGCGCTCAAAAAAACTGACTTGGCATGTGCAATCGCAGCGACCGGACGGTTCGGAGTGAGCGTCGTGGCCGAGACCCTGTGCGTCTCCCGATCGAACCTGCACGCCCGCCTGACGGGAAGCGCAAAGCCGCGTCGGCGCTATCTCAAGGCTCAGGACGCGGTGGGGCCTCAGTGCATTATGAGGACATGGATTCACGGTAGCGGCGGATCGGCTCATCGGGACCTGCCCGGTTCGAGCGTCATGAGGCCGTCCGTGTCGAGTTGGATGGCGTCTGACCAGACGTAGTCGCCGGTGAGGTTGATGCGGTCCCATCCCAGGGGTGAGAGCTGCGCGATGAGTATGTCGTCGATCTTGCCCTCGCGCCTTTGGAGTTCCTCGAGGGCACGGCCGAGATAGCGGCAGTGGCACGGCCGAGATAGCGGCAGTTGAACAGGATGATGGCGGCAGTAACGAGGGTGAGGGCCGCGGCTCTCGTCCCCTGGTTCTCCAGTCCGCGGTCGCGGAATCGGCCGAGCCGGTGGAAGGCGACCGCGCGGGCCAAGCTGTTGCGCGCCTCGCCCTTGTTGAGTTCGGCGGTGACGAGGCGGCGCAGTTCGGGGTCCTGGTACCAGCGAAGCGTAAAGAGGGTACGCTCGATACGCCCGACTTCGCGCAGGGCGGCGGCGAGCGAGTTCTGCTGGCGGTAGGCGGAGAGCTTTCTGAGGATGAGGGACGGCGTGACGGTCCTGTCGCGCACGGCACGGATGACCTGTCGGATCTCGTCCCAATGGCCGGCGATGAGGTCGCGGTCGAGCTTGCGGCCGAATAGCGGAGCCAGGCGTCCGTAGCGACGCGGCGGTTCGAAGGCGTAGAGACGACGGTCGGACAGGCGCGGAATGCGCGGCTCGAAGCTCAAGCCCAGCAGGTGCATGACGGCGAAGACGATGTCGGACACGCCGCCACCGTCGACGTGCAGGGTCGAGAGGTTGGCACCGCCAGCATGGCCGTAGATGCCGTCGAGGGCATGGATCGCCTCGCCGGCCGTGCCTGCCATGACGGTCTGGTGCGCCGGTGCGTACCTGCCGGTGATGGTGGTGTAAATCTTGACGATGGGATCGCGGCCGTAATGCGCGTTGACGCGGCCGCCGGCCTCGCCCCGGCCACCGAGGGCGAAGGCCTGTCCGTCGGCGGAGGCGCGCCAGTCCTCGCCGAACCAGGCCGACATCGGTTCCGCGTGGATCGCATCGGTCAGGCAACCGAGCGCCGCACGGAAAGTCTCCTCGCGCATATGCCAGGTCTGCATCCGCAGTAGCCCGCGCCGGGACGCGATCCCGCACACGTCCGCCATGCGCGTGATGCCGAGGTTGGTCGCCTCCGCGATGAGTGCGGCCAGGAAGGTGCGCTCGTCTGTCGGCGGCAGTCCGGTCGAAACGTGGGCGAACTGCGAGACGAAGCCGGTCCAGTGCGTGACCTGGGAGAGCACGTCAGTGATGCGCGTGGACGGCACGAGACCGTAGATGCGTTGAGTGAGACTTCGGTTCCGGTCTCGTTCGATGATGCCGATCCGCGGTTCCTTGGGGAAGCGCAGCTTATCACCGGTGAACAGGATCGGATCACTTTCGGGGATCCGGCCGGATACGCCGAGCAATGCCGCATCCAACCATTCCGCCCGAGCATCGAGCCAGACGTCGGCATCGGGCAGTTCACCGCCGGACACGATGGCGGGCGTGGCCAACTGCCGGTCATCGGCCCGAGCACTGAGCAGCACGTCGAGCGATCGGTGCAGACGCGAGGATGGAACCCAGACGTCGCCGGAGGCGAGCGCTCCCGACAGGGCGAAGACGGTGGCCAGCTCCCAGATGGTCCCGTCAATCTTCCCGTTCCGGAACAGGTAAGGGTGCCAGCGACGCTCGATGTGAGAGAGTGGAACATCCGGCGGCAGCGGCTTGCGCCAGTCACCGTCGAGATCTGCGACCACGTCTATCGCCGCGCGCAGCGGCAAGGTTCCGGGTCGGCCCCCGAAGGAGAACGCATGGATGAAGCGTGGTGCAGAGCGCTTGAAATCCTTGTGCTCCGGCGCGATCTCGCCCAGCACGTTGCCGTGCCCGGCTCGTGTCGTTCGGCGTAGCAGCGCGGCATCGGCCTCGATCGTCTCCAGGGAAGCGACCGCCGCCACGGCCTCGCCCACGTCGCCGCCCTGGCGCACCGTCCGGGTCATGGCCTCCAGCACCCCGGCGATGCGCTTCAATCGCTCGCGTCCCTGATCGGCGGAAGCGGTGATGGTTTGCTCCAGTCTCCTGCGGGCGCGCAGATACGAGCGTGCGATCATCGAGGCCAGCATTGTGATCGCCGCGTCCGCAAGCCGGGCCTCGAGTTCGCGCAATGTGGCGACCATGATCGCGTGACGGCGAGCCGGTCCCATCTGCTGGAAGGCTTGCGCGGTGTAGCGGACGCCCTCGCGCGCGAACTGCGCCATGCGCGGTCCATGCGCCTCGTCGATCGCCAGATCCATGACCCCGGTCGAACGGAGCAGGTCGAGCTTGTCGAGGATGACCGTCATGGACTTCGCGCCCACGCGCGGGTCGGACTCGCGCAGCCAGGAGAAGCGGCTCTTGTGAACATGCGCCTGCTCGGAGAGCAGGGCATCGAGTGCGCATCGCTTGCTCGTGTCGAGGAGCGCATCGATCTTGCCAATGATCCGGGTCTCGGCTGCGAACATCGCTTCGGCCGCCATGCGCTCGACGACGCTGATCCCGGGGATGACGACGCGACGCGTTCGCAGTTCGTCGAGGAAGCGATCGAGCAGCATCCGACCGTCCGTTAGCCCGATCGCTTCGCGTTCGAGCCAGGGACGGAGACGTTCGCGCATGGGGTGGGACAGGTCCTCGAACCCGAAGCGCATCTTGATGCCGGCGAGCTGGTCGTAACGGGTGGACATGCGCCTGGCGAAGCCGGCAATCACATCCGTCTCGGCACCGATCTGATCGGCGACGTGGTCCAGCATGATCGCCGGCAGCACCTCGCCCCGACGCAGGTGCCTCCCCGGATAGCGCAGGCAACATAGCTGCAGGGCGTAGCCGAGCCGGGTTCCGGGCGTGCGTGCCGTCGCGATGGCGACAAGGTCATCCGCATCGAGATGGTGGAACCGCAGCACTGCTTCCTCGGTGTCGGGCAGGGCGAGAAAGGCTTCCCGTTGCGGGGTGGTCATGGGGATGCGTGCGGGCATGGTCGGTCCTTCCAGAAAGCACTTGCCAATCACGCCGTATGTGAAAGGGGTTTACGCAAGAACGAAGCCTTTGATCTTGCGTCGACCCGGCTGGGCTTGCGGAACCGCTCGTTTGCACAAGCCTCCGAAGTCGCCCGAAGGCCGGGCGCGATTGTCACCGTGGAAGGGATCGCACCCGTGCTGATCGGATACGCCCGGGTCTCGAAGGGAGACGCGCAGACCACCGCGCCGCAGCTGCGTGCGCTCAAGGCCGCCGGCGTCACCAGGACCTTCGAGGAGAACGCTTCGGGCGGACGCTGGGATCGGCCTCGGCTGCATGCCATGATCGAGCACCTGCGTGAGGGCGATGTCGTCGTCGTGTGGAAGCTCGACCGTCTGTCGCGCTCGCTCAAGGACCTGCTGCATATCCTCGATCGCATCGAGGCCGCCGGTGCCGGCTTCCGCTCGCTTACCGAGGCGATCGACACGACCACGCCCGCGGGCCGCATGATGATGCAGATGGTCGGCTCGTTTGCCGAGTTCGAGCGCGCCATGATCCGCGAGCGCACCAGCGCCGGACTGGAGGCCGCGCGCGCAGAAGGACGCGTCGGTGGACGCCGACCCAAACTTACGACCGCGCAGCGCGCCGACGTCGTCGAAAACGTCACAAGCGGCAGACGCACCGCCGCCCAGGTGGCTAGGCTCTACAAGGTCTCAGAAGCCACCATCAGTCGGATCCTCGCAAGAGCCCGGAACGCCGAACCCGCAAAATAGCCGCCGTCAACTTCCGCCTACCGTGAATCCATGTCCCAATAATGCACTGAGGCCCGGCAGTTTCGACTGGCCGCACAGGGACACGTTCGACCGGATCATCATCGCCACCGCGGTCGAGCGGGGACTGAAGATCGTTTCGAAGGACGCCACGCTGGATACGGCGCCGGGCGTGGCGGTGTCGCGGATCTGGTAGGGCAGCATCTGTGTTCGACATCAAGGCCGTAGCGGTTCCCATTTCCGATTTTCGGTGATCAGTGTGTTTGCGAGGATGGCGAGTTTTCGAATGACGGCAGTTATCGCGACCTTGAACGGCTTCCCGTTGGTTCTGAG
>JBBQDX010000124.1:0-12232 GCA_038320125.1 Rhodobacterales bacterium
TCCGTCCGGCTTCGTCCGTCCAGCACGAACGCCAGCGCGAGCATCCGCAGCGACGCCTTCGCGTCCTTCGCCCGCGCCGCAGCTCCGCCGCCGATGAACCCGTCCGCGTGATCTCCACCGCCATGCCGATCCTCCCTCGCATCGCAGACGGAGTGACTCAGCAACCGGCAGTCTTGTGAATCCGTCACAGGGTCAAAGTTTCAAGCCGCTGGTATCATGCGTATAGTTGTCACAGAATTCGCCTCGGCTGGACGCCGGCGTGCCGCCCCGTCGTCGGCGACGCCGCCCCCGGCCGATCGCCGTGCCCCCTGTATCGCCAGGCTTGCCGCCCCGAAGTCCGAACGCGGTTGAACCCGATGCGCCCGCCAGAAACGTCGGCCCTCAAGGATTTCAACGGTGTTTTCCTGCCGCCAAGCCCCACGTGCCAAGCATGCAGCGCGCACTCGCTCGCGCTCCAGGGCGCGCGCGACGGCCTCCGGCATCGACCCGAAGGCCGCTTTTCGACCCCGACACCCCCGACATTCGCGCCGCCGCTGGCGTACGACCAGGAGCGCCCCGCGCCTTTCGCGAGTCTCAGAAGTCGAGATGCTCCACCGACAGCGCGTTCTCCTGGATGAACTCGCGCCGCGGTTCGACCACGTCGCCCATCAGCTTGGTGAAGACATCGTCGGCTTCGACCACGTCATCCACCTTCACCTGCAGCAGGGTCCGCGCCTCGGGGTCGAGCGTGGTCTCCCAGAGCTGTTCCGGGTTCATCTCGCCCAGACCCTTGTAGCGTTGCAGCGTCAGGCCCTTCTCGCCCTCCGCCATCACCGCGTCGAGCAGGTCCGACGGCCCGTGCACGACATTCTCGCGGTCCTTGCGCATCAGACGGCCCGGCCGCGCATAGACGTCGCGGGTCTCCGAGGAGACCTGCGCCAGCTTGCGCGCCTCGCCCGAGCGCAGCACCGCCCCGTCCAGCGTCCGCACCTCCTCGACCCCGCGCAGCACGCGCGCGAGGCGGATGCCGTGGTCCTGCGTGATCCGCCCGGTCCAGCCGCGTTCGTATTCGACCGCGACCTGATCGAGCCGCTTGGCCACCGTGTTCGCGACGCCCTGCAGATCGGCGTCGGCCTGACCCGCCTCGAAGGCGCCGGCCAGCGCCGCCTGTTCGAGGATGTGGCGCGGATAATGCGTCGGGAAGGCGTCGAGGATGCGCTTGAAGTTGCGCGCCCCCTGCACGACCCGGTCGAGGTCGGCGCCGGCAATCTCCTCACCCGAGGGCAGGCGCAGGACGGCTCCGTCGGTGCCCTGCTGGACGAGGTAATCCTCCAGCGAAATTTGATCCTTGAGGTAGACTTCGGAGCGCCCGCGCCCGACCTTGAAGAGCGGCGGCTGCGCGATGTAGAGATGCCCGCCCTCGATGATCTGCGGCATCTGGCGGTAGAAGAACGTCAACAGCAGCGTGCGGATATGCGCGCCGTCGACGTCGGCGTCGGTCATGATGACGATCTTGTGGTAGCGCAGCTTGTTCAGCCGGAACTCGTCGCGGCCGATGCCGGTGCCCATGGCGGTGATCAGCGTGCCGATCTCCTGGCTGCCGAGCATCCGGTCGAACCGGGCCCGCTCGACGTTCAGGATCTTGCCGCGCAATGGCAGGACGGCCTGGTTCTGCCGCGCGCGCCCCTGCTTGGCCGATCCGCCGGCCGAATCGCCCTCCACGAGGAACAGCTCCGCCTTCGACGGGTCCTTCTCCTGGCAGTCGGCCAGCTTGCCGGGCAGGGAGGCGATGTCCATCGCGGTCTTGCGCCGCGTCAGTTCGCGGGCCTTGCGCGCCGCCTCGCGGGCGAAGGCCGCCTCGACGATCTTGCCGACGATCTGCTTGGCCTGCACCGGGTTCTCCTCGAACCATTCGGCGAGCTTGTCGTTCACGAGGTTCTCGACCGCCGGGCGCACTTCACTGGACACCAGCTTGTCCTTGGTCTGGCTGGAGAACTTCGGGTCCGGCACCTTGACCGACAGCACGCAGGTCAGCCCCTCGCGCGCGTCGTCGCCGGTGAAGGTCACCTTCTCGCGCCGCGCGATGCCCGATGTCTGCGCGTAGAGGTTGATCGTCCGCGTCAACGCGCCGCGCAGGCCCGCCAGATGGCTGCCGCCGTCGCGCTGCGGGATGTTGTTGGTGAAGGGCAGCACCATCTCGTTGTAACTGTCGTTCCACCACATCGCGACTTCCACGCCGATGCCGTCGCGCTCGCCCTCCATGTAGATGGGATCGGGCATCACCGGCGTCTTGGAGCGGTCGAGGTAGCGCACGAACTCCCGCACGCCGCCCTCGTAGAAGAGCTCGGTGCGCAGGGCTTCCACCGGACGCTCGTCCTCCAGCACGATCTTCACGCCGGAATTGAGGAACGCGAGCTCCCGCAAGCGGTTCTCCAGCGTCTTGAAGACGTAGTCGAGGTTCGAGAAGGTGTCGAGCGACGCCATGAAGCGCACTTCGCTCCCGGTCTGGGTCGAAGGGCCGACGACCGACAGGGGCTCGACGGTGAAGCCGCCCTCGAACCGCGCCACATGCTCCTGCCCGTCGCGCCAGATGTGCAGCTCGAGCCAGTCGCTGAGCGCGTTGACGACGGAGACGCCAACCCCGTGCAACCCGCCCGAGACCTTGTAGCTGTTCTGGTCGAACTTCCCGCCCGCGTGCAGCTGGGTCATAATGACCTCGGCCGCCGAGACGCCCTCCCCCTCATGGATGCCGACGGGGATGCCGCGTCCGTTGTCGCGCACCGATACGCTGGAATCCGCGTGGATCTTGACCGATACCTCGGTCGCATGCCCGGCCAGCGCCTCGTCGATGCCGTTATCGACGACCTCGTAGACCATGTGGTGCAGGCCGGAGCCGTCGTCGGTATCGCCGATATACATGCCCGGGCGCTTGCGGACCGCCTCCAGGCCCTTGAGAACCTTGATGGAATCCGCGCCGTAAGCGTTCGGCTTGGGGTCTTGTTCGGACATGTGGTCTGTTTCCCGTCTTGCTGCCCAAGATATATGGGGGATGGCCGGCCTTGTCACGGCTTGGACACAAGACTTGGGGGGTTTCAGGCCTTTTCGATCCAGCCGTCCGAGCCGAGCGGCCAGTCCGGGTTGTAGGCATATTCCCAGACGTGCCCGTCGGGGTCGGCCCAGTAGCTCGAATAGCCGCCCCATTCCATGTTCGCGGGGCGCCTGACGACCTTGGCCCCGGCGTCGAGCGCGATCTGGAAGGCGGTGTCGACCGCGTCCGCCGTGCCCCAGTTGATCGCCAGCGTCATCGCCCCCGTTCCCAGATCCCCGGGCTCGCGCTTCTGCTCGGCCGCCAGCGCATCCCGCCCGTAAAGGCCGAAGCGGAAGCCGCCGAAGTCGAAGAGCGCCATGCCGTCGGGGCTTGCCATCGCCGTCATGCCGAGACGTTCGTAGAAGGATTTCGACGCGGCAACGTCGCTGACGCCAAGCGTGATGAGGGTGATGCGGTTTGATTTCATGGGGCGGCCTCCTCGGTCCGGCTCTCGCCGTCCTGCTCGACGACGCGCAGATGATGGGCGTCCGCGCCCAGTTCCGCAAACAGTTCGGGTCCGGTGCCGGTCAGGAAGGCCTGACCGCCCAATACGGCGAGCTCGGAATAGAGCGCCGCGCGCCTCTCCGCGTCCAGATGTGCGGCCACCTCGTCGAGCAGCAGGATGGGTGCGGTACCCTCGCCGTCGCGCAGCGCCCGGGCATTGGCGAGAACGAGCGAGATCAGCAGCGCCTTCTGCTCGCCGGTCGAGCAGAGCCGCGCCGCCACCCCCTTGGCCGCGAACACGCCGAGCAGATCCGCCCGGTGCGGCCCGACCAGCGTGCGCCCCGCCGCTTCGTCGCGCGGCCGCGAGACGGCGAGGGCGTCGCGCAAGGTCTCCGCGTCCCCGGTCCCCTCGGGCGAGGTCAGTGTCAGCTCGGCCACCGGAAACGGCCCGCCCGCCTCCTGCGCCGCCGCCAGCCGGGCGAGGGCCGCGATCCGGCGGGAATGGATGCCCGCCCCATGGGTCGCCATCTGCGCCTCCAGCGCCTCGAACCAGTGCGGGTCGCGCACGCTGTCGCGCAGCAGGCGGTTGCGGTCGCGCATCGCCTTTTCGTAGGCCAGCACGCCCTCGGCATGGACGGGCGCGAAGCTCAGCGTCATCCGGTCGAGGAACCGCCGCCGCCCCTCCGCCCCCTCGAGCCACAGCCGGTCCATCGCGGGCACGAGCCACAGCACCCGCAGGAGCCGCCCGAGGGCTGTCTGCGGCGCCGGCTTGCCGTCGATGGCGGTGATGCGCCCGGCGCCCGGCTCGGCGCGCAGCTCGACCTCGTGGTCGGGCAGGGCGGCGGCAATGCGCCAGCCGATTTCCTCCGGCCTGCGGATCATCTCCTCGGCCGCGGCTCCGCGCATCCCCCGGCCGGGCGACAGCATCGACACGGCTTCCAGCAGGTTGGTCTTGCCCGCACCGTTCGGCCCGTGAACCGCGACGATGCGCTGGCCCACGGCAAGGCGTGTGCGCCGGTGCGACCGGAAATGCGACAGCGAGAGCGTCGTGACGCGGCTCAGGTCAGACCCGCATCGGCATGACGACATAGATCGCCGACTCGTCGTCGCCCTCGCGCATCAGCGTCGGATCGCCCGGCTGATTGAACAGGAACACCGCGTTCTCGCGGTCCACCTGTGCTGCGATCTCCTGCAGATACTTGGCGTTGAAGCCGATCTCCAGCTTCTCGTCGTTGTAGGCCACCGCCAGCTCCTCCTCGGCGGCCCCCGAGTCGGGCGCGTTGACCGAGAGCGTCAGCCGGTCCTCGTCGAGCGACAACTTCACCGCGCGCGACCGCTCCGAGCTGACCGTGGCCACGCGGTCGACGGCGCGCGCGAATTCGGCGGCGTCCACCTTCAGCTCGCGGGTGTTGCCCGTCGGGATGACGCGGGCATAATCCGGGAACTTCCCGTCGATGACCTTGGAGGTCAGCGTGATCCGCGGCGTGGCGAAGCGGATCTTGGTCTCCGAGACCGAGACGTCGATCATCGTGTCGTCGTCCGCCAACAGCTTGCGCACCTGATCGACGGTCTTGCGCGGCACGATCACGCCGGGCATCGCCTCGGCCCCCTCGGGCAGGGCGGCGTCGACACGCGCGAGCCGGTGCCCGTCGGTGGCCACCGCGCGCAGCTTGCGGCCACCATCGCCCTCGGCGACATGCATGTAGACGCCGTTGAGGTAGTAGCGCGTCTCCTCCGTCGAGATCGCGAAGCGCGTCTTGTCGAAGAGCCGCCGCAGCACCTTCGACTCGCAGGAGAAGCTGGACGCGTAATCCGACGACGCCATCACCGGGAAATCCTCGCGCGCCAGCGTCGCCAGCGAGAAGTGCGACCGTCCGGCCGTCACCTCCAGACGCCCCTGCGCCTGATCCTCCGACACCTGCACCAGCGCGCCGTCGGGCAGCTTGCGCACGATCTCGTGGAGCAGCACGGCGGAGACGGTGGTGCCGCCCGGCCGCTCGACCTGGGCGATGGCCCGGTCGATCACCTCGATGTCGAGGTCGGTCGCCTTGAAGCTGACGCCGTCGCCCTCCGCCGCCATCAGGACGTTGGCGAGGATCGGGATGGTGTTGCGACGCTCCACCACGGCCTGAGCCTGGCTGACGGCATCCAGAAGCGCGGCGCGCTCTATCGAAAACTTCATTGTCTGATCCTCGCCCTCGGACGCGCAGAATAGCTGGAGCGGGCGGCAGTGCAACCGCCAGCGACAGCTATTCTGCGCCTCAGTGCTCGAGCTTGTGTTGCAACAGCCGCGCGTCCTCCGCGAGCTGGCTGTCCTCGGCCATCAGCTCCTCGATCTTGCGGACCGCGTAGAGCACCGTCGTATGGTCGCGCCCGCCGAACTTGCGCCCGATCTCGGGGTAGCTGCGCGGCGTCAGCTTCTTGGCCAGATACATCGCCATCTGCCGCGGCCGCGCCACGCTGCGCGCGCGCCGCGCCGAGGTCATGTCGGTCATCCGCAGTGCGTAATGCTCGCAGGTCACCTTCATGATCTCCTCGATCGTCACCTTCTTCTCGGAGGTGCGCAGCAGGTCCGAGAGCACGTCCTGCGCCTGCTCCATCGTAACCACCTGCTTGACCAGGTCGGCATAGGCGAAAAGCCGCATCACCGCGCCTTCCAGCACGCGGATCGAGGTGTGGATTTTGCTGGCGAGGAACTCGATCACGCCGTCCTCGAGCTGGAACTCCGGGTGCTGCGCGGCATAGAGGTCGACCCGGTGCTGCAGAACGCCCAGCCGCAACTCGTAGTCGGCGGGATGCAGGTCCACGACGAGCCCCTGCTGCAGGCGCGAGGTGATCCGCTCCTCGAGGTCCGAGATCTCCGCGGGGCTGCGGTCGGCGGAGATGACGACCTGCTTGCCCTGCTCGACCAGCGCGTTGAACGTATGGAAGAACTCCTCCTGCGTGCTGTCCTTGCCGCCGATGAACTGCACGTCGTCCACGAGCAGGATGTCGACCGTGCGGAAGAGCTGCTTGAAGTCCATCGTCGCCTTTTCGCGCAGCGATTGCACGAAGCGGTACATGAACTGCTCCGCCGACAGGTACATCACCCGCTTCTCGGGGTTCGCCTCCTGGATCTCCCAGGCGATGGCCTGCATCAGGTGGGTCTTGCCGAGGCCCACGCGGCCGTGCAGGAACAGCGGGTTGAAGCTGACCGACGCGCCGGTGGCGACGCGCCGCGCGGCGGCATGGGCGAGCTCGTTGGACTTGCCGACGATGAAGCTCTCGAAGGTGAACCGCTTGTCGAGCGTGTTCTCCTGCCGGGCGCGGGACCGGGGGGTGGATTCGTCGGGGGTCGGCTGGCGGGAGAGGCCGGCCGCGCCCCGCAGGGCGCCGCAGATCAGCCGGTCGGCGGAGATGCCGTTGCCCGTCGCATGCCGCAGGATCACGTCCCGAAAGTTCTGCATTACCCACTTGCCGATGAAGTCGGTGGGCGAGGACAGGGTGAGCTGACCGTTCTCGATCGAGCGGAACGACAGCGGCTCGATCCAGGTCTTGTAGTTGTGGGCGCCCAAATCTTTCCTGATCTCGCCCTTGGCGAGGTCCCACGCATGATCCATCATTTTCGGCCTACCCGCTTTCTGTCGTTTCGCTTCAGGACTGTCGCCATGCCAGCCCGCGGGCCTTCCAACCATTGAGGCCCCCCCGGTGATCGTCGCGGTCCAGCTCGCCTTCGAACCCTTCGGCCACGTTGATGCAGTCCACCGGTGTCCCCCGCAAGCGGAGGGCCTCGGCCGCGGCCTGCGCCGCCTGCATCGACCGTGCGCCGGAGCGGCAGATGAAGAGAAAACAGGATGGCAGTCCTGCGACCTTCTCCATCAGCGCCCCGGCGAAGCCCGGGTTCGGGGTCATGTCGGGCCAGGATTTCCATTCCAGAAGAATGGCTTCCTTTCCGGTTGCCGACAGGTCGGGCACTCCCGTGAAACTCCACTCGGGTCGTGTCCGGACATCGACGAGCACGGCGGCCTTGTCTTCCGACAATATCTTCCACGCTTCCCGAGGCCCCACCTCGAAGATTTGCGGACCAGCATCCGTATCCATCCATGTCCCCGTATCGTGCGATCTGACTCGCTGGACTAGGGATACAGGCGTCGCCCTCGCCGCTTCAACGACTCTTTCCGGCTTGACTCGGCGGGGGCTGAAACGAATCCGGCGGTGCGTAGGCAAGACCCTGTCCTGAAACACGAAAAAGCCCGCGCAGGGCGGGCTCTCCTATTTTGTTGCGGTGCGCCCGATCTGCGGTGCAGCCGGTCCGCAGGGAATCAACCGGCGATCGATTTGACCCGCGAGGCGAGGCGCGACATCTTGCGAGAGGCGGTGTTCTTGTGGAAGACGCCCTTGGTGACGCCCCGCATCAGTTCCGGCTGTGCGGCTTTCAGCGCCTCGGCGGCGACGGTCTGGTCGCCGGAGGCGATCGCCTCCTCGACCTTGCGCAGATAGGTGCGGATGCGCGAGCGGCGCGCCTTGTTGACGGCGAATCGTCGATCGTTCTGGCGGGCGCGTTTCTTGGACTGCGGCGAATTGGCCATCGTGGGCTCCTCGGATCCGGGTTCGATATGTCGAGAGCGCCCGAGAGCCCGCCCGCAAAGCTGTTCGCAGGCCAATTCCGGCCAGAGCGGGCCTCACGCGCATGATCGCCGGGGCATAGGCCAGGCGGCCAAGCTTTGCAATCGTCGAATCGATCCGGTCAGCGGTCGCGGAACTGCGGTTCGCGCTTCTCGAGGAAGGCGGTCATCCCCTCCTTGCGGTCCTCGGTGGAAAAGAGCGCGTGAAACATCCGCTTCTCGAAGAGCAGACCCTCGGAGAGGCCAACCTCCTGGCTGCGGTTCACCGCCTCCTTGATGGCGGTGACGGTGACCATCGACTTCTCGGCGATCTTGCCCGCCGCCGACATCGCCTCGTCCATCAGCTTCCTGGCGGGCACGACACGGCTGACGAGCCCCGATTTCTCGGCCTCCGCCGCATCCATGAACCGCCCTGTCAGGTGCATGTCCATCGATTTGGCCTTGCCCACGGCCCGCGTCAGGCGCTGCGTGCCGCCGATGCCGGCGACGATGCCGAGATTCACCTCCGGCTGGCCGAACTTGGCGGTATCGGCGGCGATGATGATGTCGCACATCATCGCCAGCTCGCAGCCGCCGCCGAGCGCATAGCCCGCGACGGCCGCGATGATCGGCTTGCGGATGCGCATCACCGCGTCGATCTCGGCCCCGAAGAGGTCGCCCATGAAGACGTCGGTGAAGCTCTTCTGGCTCATCTCCTTGACGTCGGCCCCGGCGGCGAAGGCCTTGTCGGATCCGGTGAGGACGATGCAGCGCACCTTCTCGTTCTGCTGCGCCGCGG
Organism: Rhodobacterales bacterium; assembly: GCA_038320125.1. Lineage (GTDB taxonomy): Bacteria > Pseudomonadota > Alphaproteobacteria > Rhodobacterales > Rhodobacteraceae > Jannaschia. Next base: position 8,894 of record JBBQDX010000124.1, read on the forward strand.
CCAGCGCCTTCGCCAGTTCGCCCAGAAGGCGCGAGTTCAGCGCGTTGAGCGCGTCCGGCCGATCCAGCCGGATGAGCGCCACGTGGCTGCTCACCTCGACGTTCAATGTCTCGTATCCCATGACCCCTCCGCAGGTTGCCAGACGCCCAGCCCTGCCCGCAACGCCTGCGCGTTTCAAGTCATCTCTGACAGAGCGGGCAGTGGTAGGTCGACCGCCCCGCCTGCACGATCCGCCTGATCCGGCCCGCGCAACCGGGTGTGGGGCAGGGCTGGCCCGCCCGGTCGTACACCCGGAAGCTGTGCTGGAAATATCCCGGTCGGCCGTCCGCCTGCCGGTGGTCGCGCAGGCTCGATCCGCCCGCGGCGATGGCCTCGCGCAATACGTCGCGGATGGCCGGCACGAGCGTCGCCACCCGCCTTGCGGCGATTCGCCCGGCCTTGCGCAAGGGCGATATGCCTGCCCGGTGCAGCGCCTCGCTGACGTAGATGTTGCCCAGCCCGGCGACGATCCGCTGATCGAGGAGCGCCGATTTCACCGGCGTGTTCCGCCCCGCGAAGGCCGCCACGAGATGCGCCTCGTGAAAGGCGTTGCCCAGCGGCTCGGGGCCCAGCTTCGCCATCAGCCAGTGCCGCTCCAGTTCCCCGGTCGGATGCAGGTCCATCGCCCCGAACCGCCGCGCGTCGTTGAAGGTGACGCGGTGCCGCCCCGTGTGGAAGACGACATGGTCGTGCTGCGGCAGCCACCCCGCCTCCCGGTGAAAGGTCCCCGGTTGCAGGTCGCCGGCGCCGCCGGCGCAGGAGAGGTCGTCCATGACCATACGCCCCGACATGCCTAGATGCACGATCAGCGTCTCGTCGGTATCGAGGTGCAGCAGCAGGTATTTCGACCGCCGCCCGAGCGCCCGCACGGTGGCCCCGGTCAGTCGTGCCCCCATCCGGTCCGGGAACGGCCAGCGAAGGTCCGCCCGCCGCACCTCCACCCGCGCGAGCCTTGCGCCCTCCAGGGCAGGCGCGAGCCCGCGCCTCACGGTCTCGACTTCGGGAAGCTCTGGCATCGGGGGTCCATTCGGTCGCGTTGCAGGCCCGCGCGCGTGCCCTATAAGTCAGGACCGACAGATGAGGATGCCCAGCCGATGACGCAAGAGACCGACGGGACCGGCCGAACCACGCATTTCGGCGCCCAGACCGTGCCCGAGGAGGAGAAGGCCGGCCGGGTCCACGGCGTCTTCTCCTCCGTGGCCTCGAAGTACGACCTGATGAACGACGCCATGTCGCTCGGCATCCACCGCGTCTGGAAGGATGCGATGCTCGACTGGCTCGCCCCGCGCCGCGGCCAGCGCCTGCTCGACGTGGCGGGCGGCACCGGCGACATCGCCTTCCGCTTTCTCGACCGCGCGCCGGGGGCCACCGCGACGGTCTGCGACATGACCGAAGGGATGCTCGCCGCCGGCCGCCAGCGCGCCGAGGCGGCAGGCCACGCCGAGGCCCTCGACTGGGTGGCCGGCGACGCCATGGGCCTGCCGTTCGAGAGCGCCACGTTCGACGCCTATACGATCAGCTTCGGCATCCGGAACGTCACCCGCATCGACGATGCCCTGCGCGAGGCCTACCGCGTCCTGCGGCCGGGCGGCCGTCTCATGGTGCTGGAGTTCAGCCAGCTCCCCAATCCGCTGTTGCAGAAGGCCTACGACCTCTATTCCTTCAATGTCATCCCCCGCATGGGGCAGGCCATCGCAGGCGACGGCGACAGCTACCAGTATCTCGTCGAATCAATCCGCAACTTCCCCGATCAGGACCGCTTCGCCGCGATGATCGTCGACGCGGGGTTTGGCAACGTGAAGTATCGCAACCTGTCGTTCGGCATCGCCGCGCTCCACTCAGGCTGGAAACTGTGACGAAAGCATCGGGCGCATGAGGGGCCCGCATAACATCTGGCGGCTGATCCGCACCGCCGGCACGTTCGAGCGCACCGGCGCGATGGATGTCGTCCTCGAGCAGATGCGCGCGCCGCCCGGCATCCGCATCGGCGCGCGCATCCTCGGCTGGCCGTTCAAGTGGCTGGGCTACGACGGCGATCCGGCGTTGCCGCCCGTCACCCGCGCGCTCACGGCGCTGGGACCCAGCTACATCAAGTTCGGCCAGATCCTCTCGACCCGCCCGGACTTCGTCGGCGCCGACCTCGCCCTGCAGCTTCGCATCCTGCAGGACAAGCTGCCGCCGTTTCCCACGGCGCAGGCCCGCGCCATGGTCGAGGCCGACCTCGAGATGCCGATCGAGGCCCTCTTCTCGGAGTTCTCCGAGCCTGTCGCCGCCGCCTCCATCGCCCAGGTCCATCAGGCGCGTCTGGCCCGCGATGGCCGCAAGGTCGCCATCAAGGTGCTGCGCCCCGGCATCGCCCGCGCCTTCCGCCGCGACATCGACGCCTTCTACCTCGCCGCCTGGCTGATCTCCTGGTCGCCGCACGCCCGTCGCCTGCGGCCGATGGACGTGGTGGCGCATTTCGACGCCACCGTGCAGCAGGAACTCGACCTGCGGACCGAGGCGGCGGCGGCGGGCGAGTTCGCTGCCAATACCGCCCGCGACGAGGGCTTCACTGTGCCGTCCGTCGAATGGACCCTGTCGGGCCGCGCGGTGATGACGCTCGACTGGGCCGAGGGCCTCCAGATGGCCGACCTCGATGCCATCGACGCGGCGGGCCACGACCGGTCCGCGCTGGCCGACCGGGTGATGCGGATGTTCCTGCGCCACGCCCTGCGCGACGGCTACTTCCATGCCGACATGCATCAGGGCAACCTCAAGGTCGCGCCCAACGGAGACATCGTGGCGCTCGACTTCGGCATCATGGGGCGGCTCGACGAATACACCCGCCGCGTCTACGCCGAGATCCTGATGGGCTTCATCCAGAAGGACTACCGCCGCGTGGCCGAGGTCCATTTCGAGGCCGGATACGTCCCCGCCGACCGCGACATCGACCTCTTCGCCCAGGCGCTGCGCTCCGTGGGCGAGCCGATCTTCGGCATGGACGCCTCGCGCATCTCGATGGGGCGGCTCCTCGCCTACCTTTTCGAGGTCACGGAACGCTTCGGCATGGAGACGCGGACCGAGCTCATCCTGCTGCAGCGCACCATGGTGGTTGTCGAGGGCGTGGCCCGCACGCTCAACCCGCACATGAACATCTGGCAATCCGCCCGCCCCGAGGTCGAGCGCTACATCCGCCGCAATCTCGGCCCGATCGCCCTGGCCCGCGATCTGGGCCGCACCGCCCTCGTGCTGGCGCGCTTCGGCCCGCATCTGCCCAGCGCCGTCGACGCGGCGCTCCGCCGGCCAATGCAACTGCGC
>JBBQDX010000125.1:0-12192 GCA_038320125.1 Rhodobacterales bacterium
TTCCAGAAGCCCGCGACATGGGTGCCGCCCTCGGGCGTGGGCACCGTGTTGCAGTAGGATTGCAGGAAGCCGTCGCGCGCGGGCGTCCAGTTTATCGCCCATTCGACCTTGCCGGGCTCGCGGAACTTCTCCTTGAAGTCGACGGTGCCCGCGAAGGCGGTGTCGGCATAGGTGGAGGCGGTGCCGAGGGTTTCGGAGAGATAGTCGGAGAGGCCGCCGGGGAAGTGGAAGCTGGCCTGCACCGGGGTCTCGCCGTCGTCGATCTCCGATTTCCACCGGATCTCGACGCCCGAGAAGAGGTAGGCCTTGGAGCGGATCGACTTGAAGAGGCGGGCGGGTTTGAGGCGCTGGGGGCCGAAGATATCCTCGTCGGGGTGGAAGGTGACGGTGGTGCCGCGGCGGTTGGGGGCGGCGCCGATCTTCGTGACCGGGCCGAGGGGGAGGCCGCGGGAGAATCGCTGCTCCCAGAGGGTGCGGTCGCGGGCGACCTGCACGATCATCGAGTCCGAGAGCGCGTTGACGACGGAGGCGCCGACGCCGTGCAGGCCGCCGCTGGTCTGGTAGGCGTTGCCGGAGAACTTGCCGCCGGCGTGCAGCGTGCAGAGGATGACTTCGAGGGCGGACTTGCCGGGGAACTTCGGGTGCGGGTCGACGGGGATGCCACGGCCGTTGTCGCGCACGGTCAGGGAGTTGTCGGCGTGCAGCTCGACCTCGATGCGGTTGGCATGGCCCGCAACGGCCTCGTCCATGGAGTTGTCGAGGACCTCGGCGACGAGGTGGTGCAGCGCCCGCTCGTCGGTGCCGCCGATATACATGCCGGGGCGCTTGCGGACGGGCTCCAGCCCTTCGAGGACCTCGATGGAGGAAGCATCGTAGGTGTCGTTCGTGGCGGCGGCACCGCTGAGGAGGTCGTCGGGCATTTTCTGCTCTATCTTGTGTGCTCGTGGGCAAGATAGGCGAGATGCGGGGGTGGCGAAAGGGGGGCGTCCGTTAGGCTCGGGTCAACCATCGCGATGGCCGGGGGGATGCGAAGCGATCGGTGGCTTGCTATGGACACGGCGCACGACGGCGAAAAGGATCCTGCCATGGCCCACATCCTCCTGACCGGCGGGGCCGGATATATCGGCAGCCATACCTATGCGGCGATGTGCGATGCCGGGCACCGGGTCACGATCCTCGACGATTTCTCGAACGCGGATGCGGGGGTGATCGACCGGCTGGAGCGGCTGACCGGCGCGGCGGTGGAGGTGGTGGAGGCTTCGGTGCTGGACCGGGGCGCGCTGGACGCGCTGTTTGCCGACAGCGCCATCGACGGGGTGGTGCATTTCGCCGCCAGGAAGGCGGTGGGGGAGAGCGTGGCGCGGCCGCTGGATTATTTCGAGACGAACATCACGGGGCTGCTGACGCTGGCGCAGGCGATGAAGGCGGCGGGGGTCTGGCGGATCGTGTTCTCCTCCACCGCGACGGTCTACGGCGAGCCGGAGGTCTTTCCGCTGACCGAGGACATGGCCCTGTCGCATACCTCGCCCTATGCCTTCACCAAGCTGACCTGCGAGCGCATCCTCGAGCAGGCGGCGGCGGCGGACCCGTTCGTGGTGGGCGTGCTGCGTTATTTCAACCCGGTCGGGGCGCATCCAAGCGGGCTCATCGGCGAGGACCCGCGCGGCGTGCCCGACAACCTGATGCCCTATATCGCCAAGGTCGCGCTGGGGCAGCTGCCGGAGCTGTCGGTGTTCGGCAACGACTACGACACGCCCGACGGGACGGCGTGGCGCGACTATATCCATGTCGTGGATCTCGCGCGCGCGCATGTGCTGTCGATGGATGCGCTGCTGGCGGGGCGGGGGCATGTGCTCAACATCGGGACGGGACATCCGGTGTCGGTGTTGGAGATGCTGGCGGCCTATGAAGGGGCGGTCGGCCGGCCGCTGCCCTACCGCATCGCGCCCCGCCGGTCGGGCGACGTGCCGCGGCTCTATGCCGATCCCGCGCGCGCCCGCGAGGTGCTGGGGTTCGAGGCCGAGCACGGGCTCGATGCGATGTGCCGGTCGAGCTGGGCATGGGTGCAGGCGCAATCGGCGGGGTGGCGGTTCAATTCGTGACCGCCGTCACTCTCCCCGCGCCGCCTCGATGGCGGGCAGGATCGTGTCGGTCACGACCGACCGGGTGATCGGCCCGGCGAAGCGCAGGCGGACGATGCCGTCGCCGTCGATGACGAAGGTTTCGGGAAAACCGGTGACGCCCCAGTCGATGGCGGTGCGGCCGGGGTCGGCGCCGATGGCGGCATAGGGGTCGCCGAGGTCGTCAAGGAAGCGGTTGGCGGCCTCCGTCTGGTCGCGGTGGTTGACGCCGTAGACGGGAATCTCCGCCGCAAGCTCGGTGATCTGCGGATGCTCGACGCGGCAGGGGACGCACCAGCTGGCCCAGAAATTGACCAGCTTCACCTCGCCGTCGGCCAGCATCTCGGAAGTGAGCAGGTCGCGCCCGTCAAGCTGGCTGACGGTCAGCGCCGGCACCTCGCGCCCGATGAAGGCCGACGGCAGCGTGTCGGGGTCGTCGCGGAACAGGCCCTGCAGGAAGAAGCCGCCGAGCGCCGCGAAGAGGGCGAGGGGAAGAAGGGCCAGGTATTTCATTTCTCTGCTGCCTCCAGTCTGCGGCGGGCGGTGCGGGCGGCAAGGATGGACTGCACGACGAGGCCGAGGATGAGCGCCGCCGAGACCCCGTAGGCCAGCCAGATGTCGAAGGCGTATCTGCCGAGAAAGCCGAGCGTTTCCGCGTCGGGGAAGGAGCCGGTCATGCCAGACGCTCCCGGACTGTCAGCGCGTGCAGGCGGCGGCGGCGGATCTCGGTGCGGGTGCGCAGCAGCACCAGCGCGAGAAACAGCGCGACGAAGCCCGCCAGCGTGATCACCAGCGGCACCCAGAAAACATCGGCGACGTTCTCCTTTGCGTCGAGCGACAGCGACGCCCCCTGATGCAGGCCCTGGTTCCAGAAGTTCGCCGCGTAGCGCGAGAGGACCGCGAAGACGGTGCCGACGAGGCAGAGGATCGAGGTGAGGTCGGCCGCCGCGTCGCGGTCCTCGATGGCCGACCAGAGCGCGATGTAGCCGAGGTAGAAGAGCCCGAGGATGAGGAACGAGGTCAGGCGCGGGTCCCACTCCCAGTAGGTGCCCCACATCGGCTTGCCCCAGATGGCCCCCGTGAGCAGCGCCACCAGCGTCATGATCAGGCCGATGGGAGCGGCGGCGCGCGCGGCCAGCGCGCTGACATGGTGGCGGCGGATCAGCCAGATGAGCGAGGCGACCAGCATCATGAACCAGGCGTTGATGGCGATGAAGGCGGAGGGGACGTGGATGTAGATGATCTTGACCGAAGCGCCCATGCGGTAGTCCTCGGGCGTGAAGAAGAAACCCCAGATCAGGCCGGTGGCGCAGAGGAGCGCCGCCAGCGCCGCGACCCATGGAAGCACCGTGGCGGACAGGGCCATGAAGCGGCGCGGATTGGCGTAGTCCCAGAGCGACATGGCGCTGTCCTATGTGGCGGGGCAGGGGGCGGCAAGCGGCTCACCGAAGGTTGATACGCAATGCCGCGGCGGTGGCGAAGGGCAGCAGGGCGACGCAGCCGAGCGTGATGCCGGCGAGGAGCGCGAGGGGGGTGGCGGCGGGCAGGCCCTCGGCGCCCCGGCGGACGACCTCGGCCCCGAAGACCAGCGTGGGGATGTAGAGCGGCAGGACGAGGAGCGACAGCAGGAGCGAGCCGCGTCTGAGCCCGACCGTCAGCGCCGCGCCGAAGGTGCCGAGCCAGGAGAGCGCCGGGGTGCCGAGGGCGAGCGCCGCGACGAGGTGGGGCAGGGCGGCGGCGGGCAGGAACAAGAGGAGCGAAAGGGCGGGGGCGAGGAGCGTGAGCGGCAGGCCGGTGGTGAGCCAGTGCGCGAGGGCCTTGACGGTCGCGGCACCTTCCAGCGGCAGGGGGGCGGTGGCGAGCAGGTCGAGCGAGCCGTCCTCGAGGTCGAGGGCGAAGATGCGGTCGAGCGAGAGGAGGCAGGCGAGGAGCGCGCCGAGCCAGAGGATGCCGGGGGCGATGGGCGCCAGAAGCGCGGGCTGCGGCCCGACGGCGAGGGGGACGAGCGTCGTGAGGATGAGGAAGAAGGCGAGGCCCAGACCGAAGCCGCCGCCGGAGCGCAGGCCGAGCCGCAGGTCGCGCAGAAGGAGCGCGATCATTCGAGGGCCTCGGCGAAGGGATCGTCCTGCGGGGCGGCGCGGGCGGCGGCCGCGAAGCGCGCGACGTCCAGAACCCGGGCTTGCGGCAGGCCAAGATCGATGTGGGTGGCGAGAAGGACGACGCCGCCCGCCTCCAGATGGCTGGTGACGACGCGGGCGAAGCGCGCGACGGCGGCGGCGTCGAGCGAGACGGTGGGTTCGTCGAGGAGCCAGACGGGGCGGCCCGTGAGAGGCAGGCGGGCGAGGGACGCCCGGCGTTTCTGGCCGGCGGAGAGGTCGGCGGCGCGCCGGTGGAGGAGGGCGGCGAGGTCGTACTGCGCGACGGTCGGGCCGATGTCGGAGGTGCCGAAGACCGCGGCCCAGAAGGTGAGGTTCTCGGCCACCGTGAGCTGCGCCTTCAGGCCATCGGCATGGGCCGCGTAGGCCATCGCGTCGGTCGCGAGCGAGACGGTCCCCGAGACCGGCGGCGTGAGGCCGGCGAGGGTGCGCAGGAGCGTCGTCTTGCCCGCGCCGTTGGGGCCGCGCAGGACGATGGCCTCGCCGGGGGTGGCAACGAACGACACGCCGCGCAGGACGGTCGCGTCGCCCCGGCGGCAGGCGAGTTCGGTGACGGTGAGGGCGGCGGGTTCCATGGAGCGGCTGTAGCGGAGCGGAAAACGATCCGCACCCCTCGGCCGTTGTTGTATGCGGTTGCATACCGTGAACCCTTGAACCCGATGCGGGGTTGGGGCATGACACGCGCAGCCATTCCCGCCCCCACTCCCGGAGAGAGCCATGACCGTCCAAGTCGGAACCGATACCGCCAAGACCCGCCGTAGCCTGAAGGCCGGGTCGCAGAGCGTCAGCTATTATTCCATCGCCGCCGCGACCGAGGCGGGGCTGGGCGATTTCTCGAAGCTGCCCGCCGCGCTCAGGGTGGTGCTGGAGAACATGCTGCGGTTCGAGGACGGCGGGCGCAGCGTCAGCCTGGACGACATCAAGGCGTTCGGAGACTGGGCCGCGAAGGGCGGGAAGAACCCGCGCGAGATCGCCTATCGGCCGGCGCGGGTGCTGATGCAGGACTTCACCGGCGTGCCCGCGGTGGTGGATCTGGCGGCGATGCGCGACGGCATCAAGGCGCTGGGTGGCGACGCGCAGAAGATCAACCCGCTCAACCCCGTGGACCTCGTGATCGACCACTCGGTGATGATCGACGAGTTCGGCAATCCGCGCGCCTTCCAGCACAACGTGGACCGCGAATACGAGCGCAACATGGAGCGCTACCAGTTCCTGAAGTGGGGCCAGACCGCGTTCGACAATTTCCGCGTCGTGCCGCCGGGCACCGGCATCTGCCATCAGGTGAACCTCGAATACCTTTCACAGACCGTCTGGACCGATCAGGACCAGAACGGCGAGATGGTGGCCTACCCCGACACGCTGGTCGGCACCGACAGCCACACCACGATGGTGAACGGCGCGGCGGTGCTGGGCTGGGGCGTCGGCGGGATCGAGGCGGAGGCGGCGATGCTGGGCCAGCCGATCTCGATGCTGATCCCCGAGGTCGTGGGCTTCGAGCTGACCGGCCGGATGATGGAGGGCACGACCGGCACCGACCTCGTGCTCAAGGTCGTCGAGATGCTGCGCGCCAAGGGCGTCGTGAGCAAGTTCGTCGAGTTCTACGGCGAGGGTCTCGACCATCTGCCGCTCGCCGACCGCGCCACCATCGCCAACATGGCCCCCGAATACGGCGCCACCTGCGGCTTCTTCCCCATCGACGACGAGACGCTGCGCTACCTGCGCAATACCGGGCGCGAGGAGGACCGGGTGGTGCTCGTCGAGGCCTATGCCAAGGAGAACGGCCTCTGGCGCGGCGCGGATTACGCGCCGGTCTATACCGATACGCTGTCGCTCGACATGGGATCGATCGTGCCGGCGATCTCCGGGCCGAAGCGGCCGCAGGACTACATCGCGCTGACCGGGGCGGCCAAGGCTTTCGGGCAATACGTCGAGGGCATCCGGTCGGGCAAGGACGCGACGGTGCGGGAAGAAGTCCGCTGGGAAGGCGAGGGCGGCGCGCCCGAGCCGACCCACATCCCGGGCGACGAGGGCCACCACGCGCGTGGCTTCATCCATGGCGGCGAGGCCGACCGTGTGCAGATGCAGGACGGCACCATCGTCATCGCCTCGATCACCTCCTGCACCAATACCTCCAACCCCTATGTGATGATCGGTGCCGGACTGGTGGCCCGCAAGGCGCGCGAGCGGGGACTGACGCGGAAGCCCTGGGTCAAGACCTCGCTGGCGCCGGGCTCCCAGGTGGTGTCGGCGTATCTCGAGGCGGCCAATCTGCAGGAGGATCTCGACGCCATCGGGTTCAATCTCGTGGGGTATGGCTGCACGACCTGCATCGGCAACTCCGGGCCGCTCGCCCCCGAGATCAGCAAGTGCATCGCCGACAACGATCTGATCGCCACGTCGATCCTGTCGGGCAACCGCAACTTCGAGGGCCGGATCTCGCCCGACGTGCGCGCCAACTACCTCGCCTCGCCGCCCCTCGTGGTGGCCTATGCGCTGGTCGGCGACATGAACGTCGACATCACCACGGCGCCGCTGGGGCAGGACCGGGACGGCAAGGACGTCTTCCTCAAGGACATCTGGCCCACCTCCAAGGAGATCGCCGACCTGGTCGAGAAGACCGTGACGCGGGAGGCGTTCCAGGAGAAATATGCCGACGTCTTCAAGGGCGACGAGAAGTGGCAGAGCGTCGAGACCCCATCGTCGGAGACCTACGACTGGCCCGCCGCCTCCACCTACGTGCAGAACCCGCCGTATTTCCGCAACATGGACCCCAAGCCCGGGGCCATCGAGGACATCGTCGGCGCGCGCGTGCTGGCGGTGCTGGGCGACATGATCACGACCGACCACATCAGCCCCGCCGGTTCCTTCAAGGAGAGCTCCCCCGCCGGGCAATACCTGATCGAGCGGCAGGTTCCGGTGCGCGAGTTCAACTCCTATGGCTCGCGGCGCGGCAACCACGAGGTGATGATGTGCGGCACCTTCGCGAACATCCGGATCCGGAACGAGATGCTGTCGGGCGTCGAGGGTGGTTATACCAGGGGGCCGGACGGCGAGCAGACGTCGATCTACGACGCCGCGATGGCATGGCAGGAGCAGGGCGTGCCGCTCGTCGTCTTCGGAGGCGAGCAATACGGCGCCGGATCGTCGCGCGACTGGGCGGCCAAGGGCACGGCGTTGCTGGGAGTGAAGGCGGTGATCGCCGAGAACTTCGAGCGCATCCACCGCTCCAACCTGGTCGGCATGGGCGTGATTCCGTTCGAGTTCACCGGCGGCGATACCCGCGGCTCGCTGGGCCTGACGGGCGAGGAGCAGGTGACGATCGAGGGACTGGCCGACGTTCGGCCGCTGGCCGAGGTGCCGGCGGCGATCACGATGGCCGACGGGACCGAGAAGACGGTCACCCTGAAGTGCCGGATCGATACCGAAGTCGAGATCGACTACATCAAGAACGGTGGTGTGCTGCACTATGTGCTGCGCAGCCTCGTGGCGGCCTGACCGGGTCGAACGACCGCGATGCGGATGCCTTCGGGGCTCCGTTTTCGTTTACGGTTTCTTTAGATTCGACATGCGATGCCGGCTTGAAGGGACCGGTTGGGGCTCTCTGGTTCGCATCCAGACCTGGCAGGACCGACCACGCAATCATGAATGCACGGATCAAGCAATGGCCTTAACGACCGACCAGATGATGTTCATTGAACAGCGCCTCGCCAACGAAAAGAAGAGCGTCGGCGTTGCATACCTTCTGTGGTTGTTTCTTTCCGGCTTCGGCGCGCATCGATTTTATCTCGGCGCTACGGGAACCGCGGTGATGCAGCTTCTGCTCTTCGCTATCGGTTGGCTGACGGCCGTGTTCCTGGTCGGATTCGTCCTGCTGGCAATCTGGGGTATCTGGGTCCTTGTCGATGCCTGCCTGATCCCGGGCATGGTGGAGCGCGACATGCAAGCTCGGCGGACGCGGATCCGTTCGGACATGGGGGCCGTCGCGCTGGCCTGACGGGCCGCACCGCTTTTCGGCGCCGGTAACGTCTCACCAAGCGGTGATTGGCGAATCCTCGGGCCGTTGACTAGATGCACGGGATGCTTCCGTCGTTTCACTTTTCGCGCCTCGCGCCCGCCATCTTTCTCGGCTTCGCCCTGACCCTCCCGGCCGCAGCCGATCCGGTCGTCGTCGAGCTCTTCACCTCGCAGGGGTGCTCGACCTGTCCGCCCGCCGATGCCATGCTGGGCGAGTTGATCGACCGGGACGGTGTCATCGCGCTGTCGTTGCATGTCGACTACTGGGACTGGATCGGCTGGAAGGACACCTTCGCCGATCCGGCCTACAGTTCCCGCCAGCGCGACTATGCCGCGGTCGCCCGGTCCAACGTGGTCTACACGCCGCAGTTCGTCGTCGGCGGCACCGATCAGCTCGCCGGTCCGACGGGGATGGAGCTTTCCGAGCTCGTCGCGCGTCACGAGGGCGTGACCGGCGACGTGCTCCGCGTCGCCTCGACCGCGCAGGGGCGCGAGGTGATGGCGATGGCGACGGAGGGGGCGGGCGGCCTCCTGATCCTCGTCAACTACCTGCCCGAGGCGACGGTCCGCGTTCTGCGCGGCGAGAATGCCGGGAAGGACATCACCTATTACAACGTCGTCCGGTCCTGGTCCGTCCTGTCCAGGTGGGACGGGGGCGAGGCCTCGGTGATCGTGCCGCCCGCCCCCCCCGGACAGCGGCAGGCGGTGATTGCCCAGGCGCAGGTCGCGGGGCGGCCCGGCCCGATCCGGGGCGCGGTCCTGATCGACTGAGACGGCCGCCGCGCCCGGCTTCGCCTCGCAGCGTCCCACTTAACGCGATGTTCAGCTTTGGATGTTTCAACGGCTGTCGGAGAGTCTCCGGAGACGCCGATGCATGGCCTGATCTGCAAATCGCTGGAAGGATTCGTGATCGATCGGCACGGCGTCTCTGTCTGGTCGGAGATCCGGGACATCGTCGACCTGCCGTTCGAGCGTTTCGAGGCGCTCCATACCTATGACGACGCCTTGATGACGGATCTGGTCGCCGCCACGGCGCGCCGTCTCGGCCAACCGCGGCTGTCCCTCATCGAGGATATCGGGCACTGGATCTGCACGCATCCCCCGCTCGAGGCGGTCCGTCGGCTCATCCGCTTCAACGGGGCGACCTTCGTCGACCTGATCTTCGCGTTCGAGGAGGTTCAGGACCGGGCGCGCATCGCGCTTCCCGACCTGACCCTGCCCGGCTTTCGCGTGACGGAGGATGCGCCGGGCCGGTTCATCGTGACGAGCGACTGGACGGTTGCCGGCGGCGGCGCGATGGCGACCGGCATCCTGCGCGCGATGGCCGACGACTACGGCGTGCTGGCGCTGATCGAGACGGTGGGGATCGAGCGCGTGGATGGAGGCTGGCGCGAACGCGTCGAGATCCGGCTGTTCGAGGCGGAGTTCCAGACGCCGCGCGAGTTTTCCTTCGGCGGGGCCATTCCGTGAGCCGCATCTGCATCGATCTTGCGGTGTTCGACGCCGCCGTCCCCTTCGCGCTGGTCATCGATCCCGACGGTCGTGTCGGTCATGTCGGACCGACCTTCGAGAAGATCGCGCCGGGCGCGCTCGGTCGCCCCATCGCCGAGGTCATGCGGTTCGTCCGGCCCGCGGCGGTGCCGGATCAGGCGACGCTGCTGATGCTGGCCGGACGACGGATGCGGGTCGAACTGCTGGACGAGACCGGGCGGCGGGCCGGCGATACACCTCTGCTCATGCGCTGCGCGGTCGTCCCGCTGGCCGACGGGCGCGCCCTCGTCGTCATGTCGCTCGGGGCCGATCCGAGCCTCGCCCTGCGACGCCACCGTCTGAGCGCACAGGACTTTGCCGAGACCGACTCGACGGTGGACATGCTGTTCCTGCACGAGGCCCACGGCGTCGTCCTGCGGGAGTTCAAGCGGCTCGGCGCGCGGCTTGACGATGCACGCGCCGCCGCCGAGGAGGAGGCCGCCACCGACAAGCTGACCGGGCTCCGCAACCGGCGCGCGATGGACAGGCTGCTGCAGCGACTGACCCGCCAGAAGGGGGCGGTCTTCGGCCTGATGAATCTCGACCTCGATTTCTTCAAGGCCGTCAACGACACCCTCGGCCATGCCGCCGGCGACCGCGTGCTGGAGCGCGTCGGCGTCATCCTGCGCGAGGAGGTGCGGCGGGGCGATACGGTCGCGCGGGTGGGCGGCGACGAGTTCATGCTGGTCTTTGCGGAATGCTCGGATGTCGCGCTGCTGGAAAGGATCGCGGCGCGCATCATTGCCCGGCTGGAACAGCCGATCGACTGGGAGGGAAACGCCTGCCACATATCGGGCAGCATCGGGATCGCGATGTCGTCCTTCTACGACCGGATCGATGTCGAACGCCTGATCGCCGACGCCGACGAAGCCCTCTACGCGTCCAAGCGGGCGGGACGAGCGCGACATTCCGTGGCCCTTCCGGCGTGAGTGTGCGCCTGGCGCGCGCCCGGCTGCAATCGGAACCATCGGGCTGCGAAGGGGTGGGGCCGGTCCGGGGCTCGTGATCCCGCCGATCGGGAAGCATTGCCCGGTCCGCAAGGGTCGCGACAACGGGTGGTTCGGGCGATACGGTCGGCGACGGGGGTCACCGCTGCCGGTCCTTGCGAACGGATGCTCGGCGAGCGCCGCAACTGGCGCGCAACCCGACCAGACGCACAGCGACCTCAAGAGAGCAGCCATCTGCGCCCGCGGCGTCGAGCGCGCAGCCGTCATGGTCCATGCCGCGCTGTTTCCCAAGAGCCCGCCGGGCAACCGCGCTGCGCGGCGATCCACGAACCGCGGGATATTTCCGGTCGGAGAGATCGGACGGAAACAGAGGGACGAGAAGGTGTGGCAGCCCGTAAGGCCACGGGGCCAGCTTCTGCCGCAACCCCTTCCAATACTATAAACTCCTGTTTTCAAAATGATTGTTGGACGTTATCGTTCCCCTGAATACCACCGAAACTGCCCCGTTCCAACGCTCAATGTTGGTAGGGATGATGTTGGAGGATGGCATGTCGAAGCTCTCTGCCCGCCGTGTCGAGACCGTCAAGGAACCCTGTTTCGATGGTGACGGCGACGGTCTCTATCTCTCAGTAAAGCCGTCCGGCTCGAAGTCATGGATTCTGCGTACTGTGGTTCACGGCAAGCGTCGTGACCGTGGGGTCGGGTCCGCCGACTTCGGGTCGCTGGCCGAGGCGCGGGACAAGGCCCGCGGGTAGCGAAAGATTGCCCGCGAAGGTGGGGGCCCCTACGCCAGCCAGAACGCCGGGACGTTAACTTTCAAAGAGGCGACTGCCGAACATCACGGATTGGTCGCACCTTCATTTCGCAGCGCGAAGCATGCGACGCAATGGATGGCCGGGATGAGGACACAGGTCTTCCCTGCTTTCTGAGATCGGATGATCAGTACCATCGGGGTTGTGGACGTTCGCAAGGTGCTTGAACCGATCTGGATCAGCAAGCACGAGACGGCGCGGAAGATCAAACAGCGGATCGAGGCGGTTTTCGATTGGGCGAGGGCGGATGGCCACTACGGCTCCGAGGACCCGGCACGCGGCATCAAGCGCGCGTTAAAGCCGCAGCCCCGCAACCCGACCCACCTTGCAGCGATGCCACGGGCCGACCTACCCGCCTTCTACAAGTCTCTCAACGGGCGGGATGGGGTATCGCCGCGGACACTGCGATCCATCGTTCTAACCGCCGTCCGTTCGGGCGAAGCGCGGGGGGCACGGCGGGAAGAGTTCAAGGATAGGGGTCGAGTCCGGTAGGGGGCCAGATTGTATCATAAGGGCGGCCTTCGGGATTTCGGCCATCGATATTCCCCGGTGAGCAGGATATGGGCCCAGCCAAGCGGCGATATGTGAGCGAGAAGGTCGGGCGGGCAGTCGA
>JBBQDX010000126.1:0-12182 GCA_038320125.1 Rhodobacterales bacterium
AAACCCCTCATTGGGGGACCATGGGGTCGAAACAGGATCGACGAACGTCTAAAGAGGCCAGCTTTCGCTCGGTGAGTTACCACCGTTATCGGTACAAAATGTACAGTTGCCAATGACAACCGTGCTCCGATGGCGATGGCCGCGTAAGCGACCGGACCTATCGAAAACTAAGTCCTTGCGCCTAGCAGCGTAAGGCGGGGTTCGCAGGCACCTGGCAACAGAAGCCTGCACTTTTCCCCCATGCCCCCGACCCTCCTCCCCGCTGTCGCCGGCATCGGCGCACCCCCCTTGCCGACCCGTGGCCCGTCTGGTCTATCTCGGCCCAAGGTTAACCCCTGGGAGTCCCGATGACCGGCAACTGGCGCACGATCGACTACGGCACGATGATGCACGATGCGATGCGCGGCCTGATCGCCCGCGTCCTCGGCCGCGTGGCGACGGACGGGCTGCCGGGCGACCACCATTTCTTCATCTCCTTCGACACCAACCAGGCGGGCGTCCGCATCGCCCCCTGGCTGCACGAGCGCTACCCCGAGGACATGACCATCGTGCTCCAGCACGAGGTGATCGACCTGAAGGTGGGCGATGCCGGCTTCGAGGTGACGCTGAGCTTCGGCGACAAGCCCGAGGTTCTGGCGATCCCCTGGCTCGCGATGAAGACCTTCGTCGACCCCTCCGTCGAGTTCGGCTTCCGCTTCGAGGGGCGCGACGACGACCCGGACGGGCCCGGGGATGACGCCGGCGACGACGAGGAGGCCCCTTTCGCGGAGCTGGACGAGGAAGTGCCCGCGCGCCGCGAGGCCGAGGTCGTGAGCCTCGACAAGTTCCGCAAGTAGCGCGCCGCCGGTTGCACCCGCGTCGCCGACCGGGCTATCTGCGCCCGACGCCACGCGCTGGAGGGAGCCCGCGATGACCCAGACCCGCACCGAGACCGACAGCTTCGGCCCCCTCGAGGTTCCCGCCGACAAATACTGGGGCGCGCAGACGCAACGCTCGATCCTGAACTTCCCGATCGGCTGGGAGCGCCAGCCCGTCGCCATCGTCCGCGCCCTCGGCATCATCAAGAAGGCGGCGGCGGCGGTCAACCTGTCGTTCGGCGACATCGAGGCGGAGCTTTCGGGGACGATCCAGAACGCGGCGCAGGAGGTGATCGACGGCAAGCTCGACGACAACTTCCCCCTCGTCGTCTGGCAGACCGGCTCCGGCACGCAGTCGAACATGAACGCCAACGAGGTCATCTCGAACCGCGCCATCGAGATGCTGGGCGGCGCGATGGGCTCGAAGTCACCCGTCCACCCCAACGACCACTGCAACATGGGGCAGTCGTCCAACGACACCTTTCCGACCGCGATGCACGTCGCCATCGGCATGGTGGCCCGCGACACGCTGCTGCCGGGGCTGCACAAGCTGCACGCAGCTCTGACCGCCAAATCCGACGAGTTCGCCGACATCATCAAGATCGGCCGGACGCACACGCAGGACGCGACGCCCCTCACGCTGGGGCAGGAGTTCGGCGGCTACGCGCATCAGGTCGCCAAGGGCATCGAGCGCGTCGAGATGTGTCTGCCCGACATCTACGAGCTGGCGCAGGGCGGCACGGCGGTCGGCACCGGGCTCAACACCCGCAAGGGTTTCGCCGAGAAGGTCGCCGCGGAGATCGCTGATATCACGGGGCTTCCCTTCGTGACCGCGCCCAACAAGTTCGAGGCGCTGGCCGCCCACGACGCGATGGTGATGTTCTCGGGCGCTCTCAAGACCGTCGCGGCCAGCCTTTTCAAGATCGCCAACGACATGCGGTTCCTCGGCTCCGGCCCGCGCTCGGGCCTGGGCGAGCTGATCCTGCCGGAGAACGAGCCGGGGTCGTCGATCATGCCGGGCAAGGTCAACCCGACGCAGGCCGAGGCGCTCACGATGGTCTGCGCGCAGGTCATGGGCAACGACGCCGCCGTGGGCTTCGCCGGCTCCCAGGGACATTTCGAGCTCAACGTCTACAACCCGATGATGAGCTACAACGTGCTGCAGTCGATGCAGCTCCTGGGCGACGCGGCGGGCAGCTTCACCGACAATATGGTGGTGGGCACGAAGGCCAACGTGGAGCGTATCGACAAGCTGATGCGGGAATCGCTGATGCTGGTCACGGCGCTGGCCCCCACCATTGGCTACGACAACGCCACGAAGGTCGCCAAGACCGCCCACAGGAACGGCACCACCTTGCGCGAGGAGGCGATCGGCATGGGCCTCGTCGATGCCGAGACCTTCGACCGGGTGGTCGATCCGCGCCTGATGATCGGGCCGAGCTGAGCAGGGTTCACCTCGCCGCATCGTCTTGTTAGGCTTCCGGCATGGGACAGGTCATCAATCTGCGCCGCGCCCGCAAGGCCCGCGCCCGCTCCGAACGGGGCGCGCAAGCCACCGGGAACGCGGCGCGGCACGGCCTCTCGAAAGCGCAGCGCTGCCGGATCGAGGCCGACGCCGACAAGGCCCGCCACGATCTCGACGCCCACGCGCTCGACCGCTCCGCGAGCGACACGTCCGACGAATGACCGACGCCCGCCCCCGCAAACGTTCGCTGACCTTGCACGGGCACCGCACGTCCGTCTCGCTGGAGGAGGCGTTCTGGGTCGCCTTCGGGTCGATGGCACGGGAGCGGGGCCTGTCCCTCAACGCCCTCGCCGCGCAGATCGACCGCGAGCGCGGCGTCAGCGCCGGCCTCGCCTCGGCCATCCGGGTCGCGGTCCTGCGGCATGTCGGGGGGCCGGCACTTGGGCCGTTCAGCGACAGCGGATCAACGTCGTGACGAAATCGGGGCCGGTCGCGCGCAGGCGGTCGGGTCCGTCGAACTCCAGATGAAAGGCAACCGTCTGGCCGGTCGCCTCACGCGTCAAATCGACGATGATGCCCGTCGCGTCGCCGTCGAAGGAGCGGATCGCGTAGTCGTTGCCATTTGCCACGATCGACCGGCCGCCGAACGTCCATGTGCCCACGACCGCACCGCAGGACGCGGTCTCGCCGCGCCATGTTCCCGGCAGGCTCGCGTCATAGGCGGAGCGCGCCCCGTCGCTGCCTGCCGCCTCCTCCTGTGGCAGGTAGCCCGGACGATTGCCGGGACAGCGCAGCAGATCGGTGGCAAGGCCGGGCGCGGTCACGGCCAGCCTGTCGCCGTCACGTTCCAGCCGCAGCCGGACCGGCGCGCCGGTTCCGCGCCGCACGGTCTCGACCACGATGCCGTCGCGCCAGCCGAAGATCTCGCTGACGTCGAACCGCGCGGCGTTGCCCCGCACCACGTCATGCGCGAAGGACCAGCTGCCGGCCTCGCGGTCGCAGCGACCGTCGGGGCCGCGCCATGTGCCCGCGATGTTGTAGGCGTATTCGGCCGACGCGCCCTCGTTCGCACCCTCCTCATTCAATGAGGCCCGCGGCCCGCCCCGCAACCGCAGGACGGTGCCTTCGCGCGGCGCGCCGTCGCGCAGCGAGGGGTTGAGTTCGAGAAGGTCCGACAGCGCCATGCCACAGCGGTCCGACACCGCATCCGCCGTGTCGCCGCGCTCCACCGCCTCGTAGGTGCCGCAGGACTGCGCCGCGGCCGCCAGGGGCAGGGCCAGCAGGCAGAAGGTGAGAAAAGCCAGGGCCCGCATGTCTGTCTCCCGAGTATCCGTGATGATCAAGCGGGCATTTCAGACCATTTTCTCCCGTCCCGGAAGAGGGCGTTTGCCGTGACGATGAGCTTTCGCATGATTGCGGTCAACGCGACCTTGCGCGGCTTTCCCGCCGCGACAAGCTGCTCGAACTTCGCCCTGCCCGGCCGGGTGTGCTGGATCGCGCTGAGAGCGGGCATGAAGAGATACCGCCGAACTGAGGATCGCCCGCCCTGGTTGCGCTCGTGGCCCTGCCATCGTCCCGACTGGCGGGACATGGGTGCAAGGCCGGCCGAGGCAGCGGCCTGCTTGCCGGACATCTGGCCCAACTCGGGCATGTCCACGAGAATGGCCGTCGCCGATACCGTCGGGATGCCCGGAATGCTGACCAGGATCTCCATACGCTCACGCAGGTCAGGGTCCGCGCGGACGATCGCCTGCGTTGCGCCGTCGACCGATCCGATCTGCCGCTCGATCCGGGCAAGCCGCTAAGCGAGGAAACGTCGCAGAAGCGGCGGCCTCGCGGTCTTGAGCCGGGCCTGCGCTGCCGTGCGGTCCTTGATAAGTCCGCGCCTGAATACCAGCAGATCCTGGAGTTCAGAGATATGTTCGGGCAACGCAGATATTGGTTCCAGTTGCAGCGCGACCCCCATCCTGGCGAGGACTGCGGCATCCCTTGCCCGGCAGTGCATTGCGGAGCAATGTCACGAGAGGGAACCCTGTCGGTCTTGGCGACTAGGCCGATCGCTTCGGCGAACCTGCGGGCCTGGCGCGGATTGACCTTGGGGAAAGTCAGGCCCCCGGCCTGCCAATGCACGTTCGGGATCGCGGTGACAGGCTCCGTTCGACGGGGAATTGATCCACCGGATCAATTCCGATCCGTCTCACCCTCGAACACGATGACAGCACCGTCCTGTTCGGACGCCCATCGGCACAGGGTCGTCAGCCCTGTCGTATTGTTGGAGAACCGCCGGTGGGCCCCGGTTCCTGCATGACAGGCATCCAAATGGTCCTTTGATATGTCCACGCCGATCGCATCTTGCATTGTAACTTCCGTTCCCCTCGTCTTGTCATGCGGGCCTCACGCCCAGGTATCCGTTCAGGTCTGAAGAAAAAGGCGGGGGCGACCCTACCCGGGAACGGTCCTCTACGACCAAGAGGGATACGATCTATCCCCCGCCACCGCGCGAACATGCGCAATCCGCGTGGCGACCCGTATAATGCACCGAGATCTGGAAAAGGCATAAGACAAGGATGCGCTTCGGCGGACCAACGTGTCGCGCCGGGCGGGGTTCCGCGTCAAGCCGAGGCGCGCAGCACGTCCAGCACGGCGTCGGCGGGCACCGCGTCGGTCACGAAAGCCGCGCCGATGCCGTGCGCGAGGACGAACCGCAGCTTGCCGTCCCGCACCTTCTTGTCCTGCCCCATGAGGTCGAGCAGCATCTCCGCAGGCGGCAGGTCGCCCGGAATGTCGCGCAGCTCTCGCACCATCCCCATGGCGGCCAGATGGGCGCGCACCCGGCTCGGGTCCTCCTGCGAACAGAGACCCAGTCGCGCCGACAGGTCGAACGCGAGCGCGCAGCCGACCGCCACACCCTCGCCGTGCAGCAACCGGTCGGAGTAGCCCGTCGCCGCCTCCAGCGCGTGACAGAAGGTATGCCCGAGGTTCAGCAGCGCCCGGTCGCCCTGCTCGGTCTCGTCGCCCACCACGATGTCGGCCTTCATCTGCACCGCGTGACGCACGGCACGCACCCGAAGCTCGGCGTCAGTGGCGAGCATCGGCCCCACCTCCTCCAGCCAGTCAAAATAGGCGGCGTCGCCCAGCAGCCCGTATTTCACCACCTCGCCGTAGCCCGCCCGGAAATCCCGCGGCGGGAGCGTGTCGAGCACGTCAACATCGGCCAGCACGAGAACGGGCTGATGAAACGCGCCGACCAGGTTCTTGCCGTGATGGGTGTTGATGCCCGTCTTGCCGCCGACCGAGGAATCGACCTGCGCCAGCAGCGAGGTCGGCACCTGCACGAAGCGCACGCCGCGCCGCAGGATGGCCGCCGCGAACCCCGCGAGGTCGCCGATGACGCCGCCGCCGAGCGCCACCACCACGTCGCCGCGCTCGCACCGACGGTCGAGCAACCATTCGACGACCTGTGTGAGTCCCGCCCAGCCCTTCGTCGCCTCGCCGGGGTCCAGTTCCAGCGCCTGCACCGCAATGTCGCCCAGACCGTCGCGCAGCCCCGGCAGATGCAGGGCCGCCACGCGGGTCTCGGTCACGACAAAGACGCGGCGGCGGCGCAAGAGCGGCCCGATCAGCGCGCCCGACCGCGCCATGAGACCGCGCCCAACGTGCACGTCGTAGGCCCGGGTGCCCAGCGGCACCTGCACGACGCCGCTCATTCCAGGACTCCCGCCCGGGTCAGCACCCCGATCACCCGGTCCACCATGCCCGCGATCGACAGCGACGGTGCCGCCTCCGCCACCAGCGTGGCCTGCGCATAACTCGCCGTCCGCTCCGCCAGAAGCGACAGCAGCGTGCCCTTGGGGTCCGCCGTCATCAGCAGCGGGCGCGCGCCGCGGTGCCGCACCCGCTGCCAGAGCAGCTCGCCGTCGACCTTGAGCCAGAGCGAGACGCCGGCCGCGTCGATCGCCGCGCGGTTCTCGGCGCGCAGGAAGGCACCGCCCCCGGTGGATACGACGCCCGGCCCCTCGATGAGCACGCGGCGCAGCACCTCGGCCTCCCGCGCCCGGAAGAAGGCCTCGCCGTCGCGCGCGAAGATCTCGGGGATGGACATCCGCGCGGCCGCGACCAGCGCCTCGTCGGTATCGCGGAACGGCACGTCCAGACGTTCCGCCAACGCGGTGCCGACGGCGGTCTTGCCCGAGCCCATCATGCCGACGAGCACTACCGGCCGGCGCAGCCGCGGCGCCTGCCCCGGCGGCCCCTCCTCCGACATCTTGTCGCCCGCCATCCGCATGCGCCCTGACTGCCCTGTCGCCTGCGCGATTGCCATCTATATCTCCGCCGCGATTGCCATCCTTATCCGCGCCCGCCACAATGGCCGCAACGACAAGACGCAAGGCAGGCATGTTCCGGTTCCTCAAGTATCTCCTCATCCTCCTGGTCCTCGGCACGCTGGGTCTCTGGGGCTATTCCTACCTTCTGGAGCCCGAGTCCGCGCCGCGGACCGAGACGATCGAGATCGATGCGGGCTGAGGCGGCGCTCCTCGCGCTGGCGCTCCTCGCGCCGGTCGTCATGGCACTGGCCCCGCCCGCCGCGGCGCAGCAGGCGCCGCAGTCGGCGATCCCCTGGCTCTCCGACAGCCTGGCAGCCCCCCGCGTCGCGCTACGCCCGAAAGAGCCCGCGGCGACGCCCCTGACGGGAACCGACATCACCGTCATGCCGCTGGGCCAGACCCGCCGGGATGCCGTCGGTCTCATCGCCCCCGGCCTCAGCGGCCTGCCGCGCGACACCTTCGCGGGCTCCGAGCCGAAGCGGGTGGCCGAGCTCATCGCGCGTCAACCGGCCGATGCGATCCCCGCGATGCAGGATCTCGTGCTGATGCTGCTCCTCGCTGAGCTCGACGGGCCGGCCACCGCCGCCGACCCCGACCGATTGTTCTTCGCGCGCATCGACGGGCTGCTGCGACTGGGCGCGCTCGATCAGGCGCAGGCCCTTCTTGAGCGGGCGGGCGCCACGGACCCGGAGGCGTTCCGCCGCTGGTGGGACACCTCGCTGCTGACCGGCTTCGACACCCGCGCCTGCGACGCGATGACGGCGAACCCCGGCGTCGCCCCCACCCTGCCCGCGCGCATCTTCTGCCTGTCGCGCTCCGGCGACTGGGCCGCGGCGGCGCTGACGCTCGACACCGGCCGCGCCCTGGGTGCGATCTCCGACGAGGACGACCGGCTGCTGGCGAACTTCCTCGACCCCGAGCTCTACGAGGGGGAGCCGCCGCCGGTGCCGCCGCGCCCGATGACGCCGCTGGCCTTCCGGCTGCTCGACGGCATCGGCGAGACCCCCTCGACCCTCGACCTGCCCCTCGCCTTCGCCGTGGCCGACCTGCGCAGCACCACCGGCTGGAAGGCGCAGATCGAGGCGGCGGAGCGTCTCGTCCGGGTCCGCGCGCTCGACCCGAACCGCCTGCTGGCGCTCTATACCGAAGGCCGCCCCTCCGCCTCCGGCGGCGTCTGGGACCGCGCGGCGGCAATCCAGAAGCTCGACACCGCGCTCCTCGCCGGCGACCGGGCGGCCACCGCCAACGCGCTGCCCGTCGCCGTGGCGCGGATGAAGGAGGCGGGGCTGCTCGTGCCCTTCGCCACCCTTTACGGCGAGCGCCTCGCGCAGGTGCCGCTCGAGGGTGCTGCGGGCGACCTCGCGCTGCGCGTCGGCCTGCTCTCGCCGGTCTACGAGGCCGTCGCGCGCGGCGCGGTGGCCAGCCTGCCGCGCGACCGCTTCGCCCAAGGTATCGCGACAGGGGCGATCGCCGCGGGACGGGCCGAGGTGGATGTGCCCCCCGGAGCCTTGCCCCGCGCCATCGCCGACGGCTTCTCGGACGCGCCGCCCGATCACCTGACCCGGCTGGCCGACCGGGCCCGGTTGGGGGAGGCGCTCCTCGAATCGGCGCTCATGCTGTCGGGCGGCGCGCAGGCCGACCCGCAGGACATCGCCGACGCGCTGGCCTTCTTCCGCTCCGTCGGCCTGACCGACGTCGCGCGACGCACGGCGCTGCAGCTTCTGTTGCTGTGAACCGGTCCGCGAACTGGATCGACCTGTTCCTCGAGGCGCAGGCCGCCGAACGGGGAGCGGCGTTGAACTCGCTGCTGGCCTACCGCCGCGACCTCGAGGCCTATGCGGGCCACTTGGGGGGTCGCGCCCTCGCCGTCGACATCGCCACCCGCGCCGACATCGAACGCTACCTCGTCGCCTGCGAGGCCGAGGGGCTGGCGGCCTCCACCCGCGCCCGCCGCCTCTCGGCGATCCGCGGCCTCTACCGCTTCGCGCACGAGGAAGGTCTGCGCGCCGACGATCCCGCCATCCGCATCACCGGTCCGCACAAACCCAAAAGCCTGCCGAAAACGCTGAGCGAGGCCGAGGTCGATGCCCTGCTCGATGCGGCGGAGGACTACGGCACCTCGCCGGCCGAGCGGCTCCGCGACATCTGCCTGATGCAGCTTCTCTACGCGACCGGCATGCGCGTCACCGAACTGGTCTCGCTGCCCGCCTCGGCGGCGCGGGGCGACCCGCGGATGCTTCTGGTGCGCGGCAAGGGCGGCAAGGAGCGGCTCGTGCCCCTCTCGCCCCCGGCCCGCGCCGCCCTCGCGCACTGGCTCGCCCACCGCGACGCGATCGCCGCAGAAGACCGGCGCCACCGCGGCACCCCGCCGTCGCCGTTCCTCTTCCCCTCCCATGGCAGGGCCGGCCACCTCTCCCGCGTCTGGTTCCACAGCCGTATCAAGGCCCTTGCCGCCTTCGCCCTGCTCGACCCCGCCCGCGTAAGCCCCCACGTCCTGCGCCACGCCTTCGCCACCCACCTGCTCTCCGGCGGCGCCGACCTGCGCGCGATTCAGGCGATGCTGGGCCACGCCGACATCTCGACGACGGAGATCTACACCCATGTGCTGGAAACGCGGCTGCGCGAGCTGGTTCTGACGAAGCACCCGCTGGCAAGGGGCGGCGGACCGTCCTGCGGGAAAAAGGGGCAACCGGTCGATTGACCGCCCATCGGCGGCTTGACCGACGCCATACATATCGATAGTTCCCGATGTATGGATAAGATTCGCGCCCTCGACGCCTTCGCGGCACTCGGCCAGTCGACCCGGCTCGACGTGTTCCGCCTGCTCATCGCGGCCGGGGAGGCGGGCATGTCGGCGGGCGACATCGGCGACGCGCTCGGGGTGCGCCAGAACACGATGTCGGCCAACCTCGGCGTCCTGGCCCGCTCCGGCCTGATCCGAAACGCGCGGGAGGGCCGCAGCATCCGCTATTTCGCCGACCTCGACGGGTTGCGCGGTCTGCTGGCCTTCCTGATGGAGGATTGCTGCGGCGGGCGCCCCGAGCTCTGCCGGCCCGTCATCGATGAACTCGCCTGTGCCTGCTAGGGGGCTCCTATGACCCGCGACACCTACAACGTCCTCTTTCTCTGCACCGGCAATTCGGCCCGCTCGATCATCGGCGAGGCGATCATGAACCGCGAAGGAGCCGGCAGGTTCAAGGCCTGGTCCGCCGGATCGAAGCCGGGGCCCGCGCCGCATCCCTACACGCTCGATCTGCTCCAGGGCCTGCACCACGACACCGGCTTCGCGCGGTCCAAGAGCTGGGACGAGTTCGCCGGGCCCGACGCGCCGCGGATGGATTTCGTGTTCACCGTCTGCGACCGGGCCGCCGCCCAGGAATGCCCCTTTTGGCCGGGACACCCCATGACGGCGCATTGGGGTGTGCCCGATCCCGCACGCGTCGAAGGCTCCGAGGCCGCTCGACGGTTCGCATTCTCGGAGACCTACCGGATGCTGCGCAGACGCATCTCGATCTTCGTCAGCTTGCCCATCGAATCGCTCGACAGGATGGCGCTGCAACGCAACCTCGACGACATCGGCAAAAGCACCGCGAGCGCCGACTGATCGCCGACTGCCGAAAGCCCGACATGACCGATACATCGCTTCCCGCCGCGGCGGGCCTCGGACCCTTCGAGCGCTGGCTGTCCGTCTGGGTGGCGCTCGCCATCGGTGCGGGGCTCGCCCTCAGCAACCTCTTTCCGGGCCTCTTCGCCGCTTTGGCCGCGCTGGAGGTCGCCTCGGTCAACCTGCCCGTCGCGGTGCTGATCTGGGCGATGGTATATCCGATGATGGTCGGCGTCGATTTCGGCGCGTTGCGGCGGGTGGGCGACAAGCCGAAGGGGCTGGTCGTGACGCTGGTGGTGAACTGGCTGATCAAGCCCTTCACGATGGCGGCGCTCGGCGTGGTGTTCTTCAACCACGTCTTCGCGGGCCTGATCCCGCCGGACGACGCGCAGGCCTATCTCGCGGGCGTGATCCTGCTGGGGGCCGCGCCCTGCACCGCGATGGTCTTCGTCTGGTCGAACCTCACGCGCGGCGATGCGACCTACACGCTGGTGCAGGTCAGCGTGAACGATGTGGTGATGGTCTTCGCCTTCGCGCCGATCGTGGCCTTCCTTCTGGGGGTGACGGACATCGTCGTGCCCTGGGATACCCTGCTGCTGTCGGTGGGCCTTTACGTCCTGCTGCCGCTGCTGGCCGGGTTCCTGACGCGCCGGAGCCTTGTCGGAAGAGATGGAGAAGCGGCCGTCGAGGCGTTCAAGTCCCGCGTGCAGCCGTTCTCGATCGTCGGGCTGCTGGTGACGGTGGTGCTGCTCTTCGGGTTCCAGGGCGAGGTCATCCTCGCGCGCCCGCTCGTCATCGTGCTCATCGCCGTGCCGCTGCTGATCCAGTCCTACGGCATCTTCTTTCTCGCCTATGGCGCGGCCCGGGCCTGGCGCATCCCCTTCGACGTCGCCGCACCCTGCGCCCTGATCGGCACGTCCAACTTCTTCGAGCTGGCCGTGGCCGTGGCGATCAGCCTCTTCGGGCTGGGATCGGGGGCTGCGCTGGCAACGGTCGTGGGGGTGCTCGTGGAGGTGCCGGTGATGCTCTCGCTCGTCGCCTTCGCCAACCGGACGCGGAACTGGTTTCCAACCCAAGGCGGCGCGCCATGAGCGTCGTGATCCACCACAACCCGGACTGCGGCACCTCGCGCAACGTGCTGGCGATGATCGATGCCGCGGGCGAGACGCCCGTGGTCATCCCCTATCTCGAAACCGGCTGGACCCGTCCGCAACTTCTGGGGCTCTTCGCCGCGGCCGGTCTGACGCCCCGCACCGCCCTGCGGACGACGCAGTCCCCGGCAGAGGAGCTGGGCCTGCTCGATCCTGCCGTAGAGGACGAGACGCTGCTCGCGGCGATGCAGGCGCATCCCGTGCTCGTCAACCGTCCCATCGTCTGCACGCCCAGGGGTGTCCGGCTCTGCCGCCCGGGCGAGATCGTGCTGGACCTTCTGGGCGATCCGCCGCCGGGCCGGGCGGCGACCGAGGACGGCACGCCGCCGATCGGTGCGAAAGGACGCCGCGATGGCTGAGACCCCGAACCTCGATGCGGCGCATTTCCGGGCGACCGACACGGATCGCCTGTGGCGGCCCGGCCGGGCATCCCACGCCCCGCGTCTGCTGCTGCTCTACGGCTCGCTCCGCCAGCGCTCCTTCAGTCGCCTGATGACGGAGGAAGCCGCCCGCGTCCTGGAGCGGCTCGGCGCCGAGACACGAACCTATAACCCCTCCGGCCTGCCCCTGCCGGACGATGCGGAGGCCGATCATCCGAAGGTGCGGGAACTGCGCGATCTGGTCACCTGGTCCGAAGGAATGGTCTGGTGCTCGCCCGAACGGCACGGCGCGATGACCGGCGTCATGAAGACGCAGGTGGACTGGATCCCGCTCTCCCTCGGCGGCGTCCGCCCGACGCAGGGCAAGACGCTGGCCGTCCTGCAGGTGAGCGGCGGGTCG
>JBBQDX010000127.1:0-12118 GCA_038320125.1 Rhodobacterales bacterium
GGGCTCATGACGCGGCGGGCGGCGTACTGCCAGTCCTTGTCGAAGTATTCGGATTCGTCGAGCGTCAGGTGCTGGATCAGCGGCTCGCCATAGACGCGCATTCCCTTCTGGCGGGCGCGGCGGATGGCCTCGTGGGCCTGCTCGCAGGAGACGTGGACGATGTAGAGGGGACAGCCTGCGGCGTCGGCGATCATGATGGCGCGATTGGCGGCTTCGCCTTCCACTTCAGGAGGCCGCGAGTAGGCGTGGCCCTCGGGGCCGGTGATGCCGAGCCCCATGTATTTCTCCTGCAGGGCGGCCACCACGTCGCCGTTCTCGGCATGGACGAGGGGCAGCGCGCCCAGTTCGGCGCAGCGGGTGAAGGAGGCGAACATCTCGTCGTCCTCCACCATGAGCGCGCCCTTGTAGGCCATGAAGTGCTTGAAGGTATTGATGCCTCGGTCCTTCACCACGGCCTCCATCTCCTCCCAGATCGACTGCGACCAGCCGGTGATCGCCATGTGGTAGGAGATGTCGGTGCAGATCTGGTCCTTCGACTTGGCGTCCCAGTCGTCGACGGCGGCGAGCAAGCCGTCCTCGCCCGGCAGGACGAAGTCGACCAGCATCGTGGTGCCGCCGGCGGCCGCGGCGAAGGTGCCGGACTCGAAGGTCTCGGTCGCGGTGGTGCCCATGAAGGGCATTTCCAGGTGGGTATGCGGGTCGATGCCGCCGGGGATGACGTAGGCGTCGGTGGCGTCGAGGGTCTCGTCGCCCGAAAGGTTCTCGCCGATGGCGGCGATGGTCTCACCCTCGATCAGCAGGTCGGCCTTCCACTGGCGGTCGGCGGTAACGAGGGTGCCGTTCTTGATGACCTTGGACATGATTTACTCCGTATGGATCGGAAGATCGAGCCACAGCGATAGCGCGACTCCGAAAAGGATCTCCTCAGGGTTTGAACGGCAAGCAGTGCGAAGAGTCTTAGGTAATGCGGCGCGTAAGCTACGCGGATCGGAGAGGTCCCGCTGAATGCCGTCACCCAAGGAGTAACCAAAGTTTAAACCAGTGAGAAAACCTTCTGTCCAACATACAATTTGATTCTCGAGCTGGATGGCCCCAGGGGTTTGGACGGCTGTGGATAAAATACCCTCGCAGGGCAATGCCGGTAAGCCTGCGGTGGGTCGGCTCGCTTCTCCGGCGAGGCTTGTCACCGACGACAGAAACACCGCAAGGCATGAGGCCATCATAAACTTCACAGGCAGTACTGCGTGCCGCGGGGGATCAGGACCGGGTAGATTGTGCCCTGGTAGGTGTAGCCGTAGCAATTCTGGTCGACCCGCACGTCGCGCACGACGACGCCGCGCGGCAGCAAGCGGGTGACGGCGAAGGGAACGGGGGCGTCGGTGATGACGTAGGCCGTTGGATCGGAGACGGGGGCGGAGGCGCGGGGCACGCAGGCGGTGAGGAGAAGGGGGGCGAGGAGGACGAGAAGGCTAGCCTTCCACGAGGTCGAGGCGCGGCTCGATGCGCTCGACCCGCTCGTCGATCCGATCGACACGGCGGGAGAGGGAGGCGTATTGCATCTCGAGGATGCCGAGCCGCTCCTTGACCTCCAGCATGTCTCCCTGAAGGCGGTCCAGCTTGGCCTGGATCTTCTTGAGATGCTCGAGAAGGAGCGCGTTCGTGACCGTCTGATCCGTGTCCGCCATGTGTCCGAGATTAGGTCCGAGAGTCTCATGATACAACCTCCGCCGTCTCCAGCACCGCGTGCAGCAGAACGTCCGTCCCCGCCGCGGCCCACTCCCGCGTGATCTCCTCGGCCTCGTTGTGGCTGAGACCGCCGACGCAGGGGCACATGATCATCGCCGTGGGGGCGACGCGG
Source organism: Rhodobacterales bacterium (assembly GCA_038320125.1). Lineage (GTDB taxonomy): Bacteria > Pseudomonadota > Alphaproteobacteria > Rhodobacterales > Rhodobacteraceae > Jannaschia. Next base: position 1,859 of record JBBQDX010000127.1, read on the forward strand.
TTGATCCAGCAGGCGTCGTGGCCCGCTCCGGAGATGATGTCCATGTGGCTGAGGCCGAGGCGCTCGGCGGCGGTGCGCACGGCGGCGACGCAGCCCTCGTCGAAGGTGACGGGGTCGAAGCCGCCGGTGCTCTCGAGGACGATCTCCACGTCCATCTCGTCCGCGATCCGCTTGGCCGCCGCGGCGAGCTTCGCCTCCATGTCCTCGAGGACCTCGAGGATGGGGGAGCGGAAGTCGACGGTGAAGACGGCGCGGCCGGGGATCACGTTGCGCGAGTTCGGGTAGACGTCGATGTGGCCCGCGGCACCGACGGCGTGGGGCGCATGGCCGAGGGCGATCTCCTCCACCTCGAGCAGCAGGCGGGCCATGGCAAGCCCCGCGTTGCGGCGCATCGGCATCGGGGTGGAGCCGGTGTGGCTGTCGCGGCCCGTCACCGTCACCTGCGTCCAGCGCAGGCCCTGGCCGTGGGTGACGACACCGATCTGCTTCTCCGCCGCCTCGAGGATGGGGCCCTGCTCGATGTGCAGCTCGAACATGGCGTGCATCTTGCGGGCGCCGACCTCCTCCCCGCCGCGCCAGCCGATGCGGTCGAGCTCGTCGCCGAAGCGCAGACCCTTGGCATCGGTGCGGCTCTCGGCCCAGTCCTGCGTATGGAGGCCCGCGAAGACGCCGGAGGCGAGCATGGCGGGGGCGAAGCGCGTGCCCTCCTCGTTCGTCCAGTTCGTGACGACGATGGGATGCTTCGTCCTGATGTTCAGGTCGTCGAGGGTCCGGATCAGTTCCAAGCCACCCAGCACGCCCAGCACGCCGTCGTATTTGCCGCCCGTGGGCTGCGTGTCGAGGTGCGAGCCAACGTAGACCGGCAGGGCCTCCGGGTCGGTGCCGGGGCGGGTGGCGAACATGTTGCCGAGGCCGTCGACGCCCATGGTCATGCCGGCCGCCTCGCACCACGTCCGAAACAGCGCGCGGCCCTCGGCATCCTCGTCGGTCAGGGTCTGGCGATTGTTGCCGCCCGCGATGCCGGGCCCGATCTTCGCCATCTCCATCAGGCTGTCCCAGAGGCGGTCCGTGTCGATGCGGAGGTTCTGTCCTGCGGCTGCCATCTGTGCTCCCCGGATGCGCTCCCGGCCTGATCGGATTTGACCGTCCGGTAAAAGCGACGCTATCACGGGGCAGGGGTCAGTCAATGGCCGGTCCGCCCGCCGGCGGGGCTTCCGCGCGCCGATGCGGCAGCGGCAGCACTCCATGCCTCGAAGGAGGGCCGATGGCGAAGGACGAGACCCGGGCCGCCGCCACGCGCACGCGCATCCAGCGCGACCGGCGCGGCCGCATCCTGGAGGCGGGGCTGGGGGTCTTCTCGACGGAGGGCTATGCCGGAGCCACCGTCGACGGCATCGCGCGGGCCGCGGGGCTGTCGAAGCCGAACCTGCTCTACTACTTTGCCTCGAAGGAGGCGATCTACCGCGCGCTGCTCGATCGGCTCCTGCAGGACTGGCTCGACCCGCTCCGGGCGTTGGATCCGGGCGGCGACCCGGTGGAGGAGGTGCTGTCCTATGCGCGCCGCAAGCTCCACCTCGCGCGCGATTTCCCGCGCGAGAGCCGGCTCTTCGCGGGCGAGATCCTGCGAGGGGCGCCGGTCGTCCTGGACGTGCTCGAGGGGGAGTTGCGGGCGCTGCTCGACGTGCAGGCGGGGGTGATCGGCGGATGGATGGATGCGGGGCGGCTGGCACGTTCGGACCCCCATCACCTCATCATCTCGGTCTGGGCGCTGACGCAGCACTACGCCGATTTCGAGGCGCAGGTCGGGGCCGTCCTGGGGGGCGGCAGGGATGCCTGGGCCGAGGCGGAGGCGCAGGTCGAGGTGGTGTTCCGGCGGATCCTGCAACCCGGTGCGGCGGCGCAGGGGGGCCGGCCCCCCTGACCCCCCGGGATATTTTCGGAGCAAAGACGAAAGCTATTCCGCCGCCACCGCGCCGGGATTGTTTGGATGCGTGGTCCAGTCGGCGCGTTCGGCGCGGACCTCGAGCCCGGTGCGTGGGTCAGTCTGGCCCGGCGTCATCGGCACCATGGTGATGCAGTCCGCCACCGGGCAGACCTCGACGCAGAGGTTGCACGCAACGCATTCGGCGTCGATCACCTCGAACTTGCGGGTGGGCGACATCGAGATGGCCTGGTGCGACGTGTCCTCGCAGGCGGCATAGCAGCGACCGCAGGAGATGCAGGCGTCCTGGTCGATGCGCGCCTTGGCGACGTAATTGAGGTTGAGGTGCTTCCAGTCGGTGACGTTGGGAACGGCGCGGCCGACGACCTGTGCGGTGGCGGTGTAGTCCTTGTCGTCCATCCAGCGGCTGAGGCCCGTCTTCATCTCCTCGACGATCCTGAAGCCATAGGTCATCGCGGCCGTGCAGACCTGCACCGTGCCGCAGCCCAGCGACATGAACTCCGCCGCGTCGCGCCAGGTGGTGACGCCGCCGATGCCGCTGATCGGCAGGCCGCGGGTCTCGGGGTCGCGGGCGATCTCGCTGACCATGCTGAGGGCGATCGGCTTGACGGCCGGCCCGCAGTAGCCGCCGTGGCTGCCCTTGCCGTCGATGGTCGGCTCGGGAGCCATCAGGTCGAGGTCGACGGAGGTGATGGAGTTGATCGTGTTGATGAGGCTCACCGCATCGGCCCCGCCGCGGTGGGCGGCGGCGGCGGGCTTGCGCACGTCGGTGATGTTGGGCGTCAGCTTCACGATGACGGGCATCCGCGTCATCTGCTTGCACCAGCGGGTGACCATCTCGATGTATTCGGGCACCTGGCCCACGGCAGAGCCCATGCCGCGCTCGGACATGCCGTGCGGGCAGCCGAAGTTCAGCTCGATGCCGTCGGCCCCGGTTTCCTCCACCCGTGGCAGGATGGCGCGCCAGGCCTCCTCCTCGCAGGGGACCATGAGGGAGACCACCATGGCGCGATCGGGGAAGTCGCGCTTGACCGCCTTGATCTCGCGCAGGTTCACCTCCAGCGGCCGGTCGGTGATGAGCTCGATGTTGTTGAGGCCGAGCAGGCGCCGGTCGGCCCCGTAGATCGCGCCGTAGCGCGGGCCGTTGACGTTGACGACGGGCGGACCCTCGGCCCCAAGCGTCTTCCAGACGACGCCGCCCCAGCCCGCGGCGAAGGCGCGGCGGACATTGTATTCCTTGTCCGTTGGCGGGGCGGAGGCGAGCCAGAAGGGGTTGGGGGATCGGATGCCCACGAAGTCGGTGGTCAGGTCGGCCATGTGCAGTCTCCCTTCGGTCTCAGGTGCGGCGCGCCCGTCCGGCGGCGCGGGTCATGCGGCGAGCGTCGCGGGGTCGACCCCGGCGGCTTCCAGACGCGCGGTGGCGGCCTCCCGGGTGGCTTCGTCGAACTCGGCGGGATGGCGCAGTATTACCGCCTCGCCGGTCATGTCGGACCAGCCGCGCCCGGTGAGCGTGGCGAAAGCGCCCATATCGTCTGTGGCCTCCGCGAAGGTCTCCAGCGCCTTGACGGCCCCCGATTTGGTCAGCTTCGTGCGCGTCTTGGTGAGGCGCACGGCGCGGCCGCGGGCCTCGCGCTGAAGCTGCTCGTAGGCGAAGATGGTCTGCCAGAGGTCGTGCTCGAGGCTGCCGGGCGCGGCGTCGCCCTCCTCGGTCTGGATCAGCGCCAGTCGGCGAAAGGCCGCTTCCCCGACCGCGCCGACGCCCATGCGGTCGGCGTTGGCCATGAGGTTGCGGAGCTTGTCGGGCTCGTCCATCTCCTGCACGCGGGCGAGGGCGGCGCGGTTGCGCTCGCCGACCTCCTTTTCGGTCAGGGTTTTCGGTCCGGGTGCGGCGGGCGCTTTTGATTTTTTCATGGCGCAGCATCCGCCAGTGACGCGTGGATGTCCATCGCGGCATCGCGTCCCTGTGCCACCGCGGTCACCGTCAGATCCTCGCCGCCCGCCGCACAGTCGCCGCCGGCCCAGACACCTGCGAGAGAGGTGCGGCCCGCGCCGGTCAGGGCGATCTTGCGGCCGCCGCCCGTCAGGCTTTCGACCGCGAGGCCCTCGACCGCCTCCAGCGTCTGGCCGATGGCACGGAGGAGCTGGTCGGCGGGCAGCCGGACGGTCTCGCCGGTCGGAAGCATGTCGGGGCCGACGTAGGCCAGCTCCACCTCGCGCAGGTGGCCCTGCCCGTGCAGCGCGTGGGGGATTGCGCCGAACATCAGGCGGACCCCGTGGCTGGCGGCCAGATCCTGCTCGAAACGGGAGGCCGGCATCCGGTCGCGGGCGCGGCGGTAGGCGATGGTGACGGTCTCGGCGCCGAGGAGCTTCGACTGGACGGCGGCGTCCACCGCCGTCATGCCGCCGCCGATCACCACCACGTTGCGGCCCACGGGCAGCGTGGACAGGTCGTCGGTCTGCCGCAGGGTGGCGATGAAGTCGACGGCGCTCGCGGCGCCGACGAGATCCTCGCCCTCGAGCCCGAGGGTCCCCACGCCGCCCAGTCCGAGGCCGAGGAACACCGCGTCGAACCCGTCGCGCAGGCCGGCCAGCGTGAGGTCCCGGCCCAGGGCGCGGCCGGTCTCGACGGTGATGCCGCCGATCTTCAGGAGCCAGTCGACCTCGGCCTGCGCGTAGCCGCCGGTCGTCTTGTAGGCAGCGATGCCGTATTCGTTCAGCCCGCCGGGCCGGGACCGGGCCTCGTATATCGTGACGTCATGTCCGAGCATCGCCAGCCGGTGGGCGCAGGCGAGGCCCGCGGGCCCCGCGCCGACGACGGCGACGCGCTTGGCCGTGGACGCCGCGCGGATGAACGGATGCTCGCCCGCCGCCATCATCGCGTCGGTGGCGAAGCGTTGCAGGCGGCCGATCTCGACCGGCTTGCCCTCGGCCACCTCGCGCACGCAGACTTCCTCGCAGAGCGTCTCGGTCGGGCAGACGCGGGCGCACATGCCGCCGAGGATGTTCTGCTCGAAGATGGTCTTCGCCGCCGCCGACTCCATGCCCGTGGCGATCTGGCGGATGAAGAGGGGGATGTCGATATCGGTGGGGCAGGCCGTCACGCAGGGCGCGTCGTGGCAGAAATAGCAGCGGTCGGCAGCGACCAGCGCCTCGTGCGCGCCGTAGGGGGCGTGCAGGTCGGCGAAATTGCGGGCCAGATCCTCGGCCCCGAGCCGCCCGGCGCGGATTCCGTCGAGACGCATCGCTTCGGTCATGGAAATCTCCCTCGGTTCGCCCCAGAGTGCCACGGGGTGATTTTTTATCAACCGGTAAAATCTGCGCAGGAGGATATGATGCCGAAAGCCTATTGGGTCGCCCATGTCACGGTGACGGACCCCGATCCCTACGCGCTCTACGCCAAGGGCGCGACGGCGGCGTTCGAGAAGCACGGCGCAAAGGTGCTGGCGCGCGGCGGCGAGGTCGTGGGGCTCGAGGGCGAGACCCGGCCGCGCAACGTCATCATCGAGTTCGAGAGCTTGGCGGCCGCCCGCGCCTGCTATGACTCGCCCGAATACCAGGCGGCGCGCGAACACCGGATCGGCGCGGGCGAGGCGCAGATCATGCTGCTGGAAGGTGTCTGACCGCTTCCCCGGCCGGCCGTTGTCCTGCGGGAGAGGACCGGGGAGGCAGGCTTGATGCTGCGATGATCCTTCGGGTCAGGCGCTCCGCGGGACGTATGGGGCAGCGGGTCTCAGAGGTGCGGCGACAGGCGCGCGCCGTCGAGCGGCGCGAGAGCGATGTCCTCGACCCGGTGGGCGCCGAAGCGCGCGGCCACTTCGGACAGGGCGGCGGTCCGGGCGCTCGGCACCGCGCGCGATACCGGCATGCGCATCGAAAGTGCCGCGAGGTTGCGCTTGTAGCTCGCCGAGTAGATCCAGTATTGCTCCGGCGTCAACGCGGCCGCCCGCGTCGCGTCGAACACCAGCCGCATGCGGGCGGTGCCGGGCGTCGTGCTGTTCGGGCCATCGTACCACAACGGGCCCAGAGGAGCACGGGCGGCCCCCTGTGCGAGCGCCGGAAGGGCGGGCAGGGCCGACAGCCCGAGGGCAAGCGCGACGGCGAAAAGGCGCACGATCGTCACCGGTCGCGCCCGACCGGGGTGTCGGCCTTGTCGTCGTCGCCGAACCGGCTGTCGTCGTCGTAGACGTCCTCGCCGGCGGGAACATAGTCGCCGCTGTCGGCCACCGCGGCATTGTCATGCGTCGGTGCGGCATAGGCATCGGCAGGCATCGGGCCGGCGAGGAACTCGTGCAACTCCTGCTGCGCGTCGCCGGCCGTGCCGCCGCGCAATTCGGCGATGCGCTCCGCCAGCCGCGTCGTCGAGCCATCGGCATCCTGAAGGTCGGCCTCGGTCAACTCCGGGTAGGTGGTGAGGAGCGGGTCGCGAAACGGCACCCAGTCCTGCGCGAAATCCTGGCGGCTCATGCATCTCTCCTCTGCATCCGACTTCGGGCGGTCAACGCCTGTCGCCGGTGGCGGTTCCGGCGGCGTTCAGGTGAACATCGTCTCCAGATCGACGGTCGAAGTCTCGCCGATGGCGTCGAACTGCGTCTCCAGAAAGGCATCGGCAGCCGCCCGGCCCGCCTCGCACAGCTGATGCATCACGATCGGGTTCGCCACGGACTTGGTGGCCACCGAAAGTTGCCGCATCAACAGATCGTCCGAGACCATGTGGACGAGGACGTCCTTCATCGCGGTCGCGGGCATGGTGCCCGAGCGGACGAGACGCTGCACGAAGGCGATGGCGCGCAGCTCGCGCAGGAGCGAGGTGTTGAAGCTGATCTCGTTGATCCGGTTCTGGATATCGCGCGCGGTGACCGGCACCTCGGGGCGCTCCAGCGGATTGATGTTCACGATAAGGATGTCGCGCGGCAGCTCCTGGTGGAACAGCGGAAACAGAGCCGGATTGCCGGTATAGCCGCCGTCCCAGTACGATTCGCCGTCGATCACGATGGCCGGGAACAGGGTCGGCAGGCAGGCGGAGGCGAGGATGGCGTCGGCGGTGATCGCCTCGCGGGTGAAGAGGCGGATCTTGCCGGTGCGCACGTTTGTGGCGCTGATGTGGAACTCCGGGCCCTCGGGCGCGCAGATCGCGTCGAAGTCGAGGCCGCCGACGATCTTGCGCAGCGCGTCCTGCGCGAAGGACTCGCCCATGTAGGGCGAGACGGCGCGGCTGATGCCGTCGGCGAACTGGTATCCGGGCGACATCTCGATGGCGTAGCTGACGGCCATGGGCGATATGGCGTCGAACCACGGCGACCACCGGTCGTCGGTGACGGCCCCCACCGCCGTCCAGACCGCTTCAAGCGAATCGCGCGCCAGATCACGGCTGCCCCGCGCGAGACCGGATTTGACCGCCGCGCCGTTAAGCGCGCCCGCCGAGGTGCCCGAGATGCCCGCGATCTCCAGCCGGTCATCGGCGAGCAGCCGGTCGAGCACCCCCCATGTGAAAGCGCCATGCGCGCCGCCGCCCTGCAGCGCGACGTTGATGCGCTTCGGCGGGCTCACGCGCGCCATTTGGCCAGAAGGTCGGTGACCAGGATGCCATCGATGGTCATCGCGTCGAGCACCGCGTCGGTGATGGCAAGGCCGGTGAGGTTGGCGTGGTCGATGGTGGCGCCCGAGAAGTTGACGTCGTGCATCCGCGCGCGGCTGAGATTGACGTTCTCGAAGGTGATGTCCTCGGCGTTCACGTCGTCGATCATCGCGCCCATCAGGTGGCTGTCGGCGATCACCGCATCGCGCAGCGACACGCGGGTGAAGCGCGAACCGTCGAGGAAGCGGTCGTCGATTTCCAGCGGTTCGGGGCGGGGGGCGGGGGCGTTCGCGATGTCGCTCACGATGCCGTCCAGCCGCCGTCGACGCTGATCGTCGTACCTGTGATCTGGTCGGCCGCCGGCTGGCAGAGGAACAGCGCGGTGCCCGCGATCTGGTCGATGGTGGCGAACTGCTTGGAGGGCTGACGGTCCATGATTAAGTCCTTCTCGACGGTCTCCCGGTCGAGGTCGCGCTTCTTCATCAGGTCCTTGACCTGGCGGTCGACCAGTGGCGTCATGACGTAGCCCGGGCAGATGGCGTTGCAGGTGATCGGCTCCTCAGCCGTCTCCATCGCCACGGTCTTCGTCAGGCCGAGGATGCCGTGCTTGGCGGCGACGTAGGCCGACTTCTCGGCATGGGCGCGCAACCCGTGCGCCGAGGAAATGTTGACGATCCGGCCCCAGCCCGCCGCGCGCATCATGGGCACCGCGACGGCGGAGGTGTGAAAGGCCGAGGAGAGGCAGATCGCGATGATCGCGTCCCACTTGGCGGTCGGGAAGTCCTCGATGGGTGCCACGTGCTGGATGCCCGCGTTGTTGACGAGCACGTCGCAGGTGCCGGCCTTCTCGATCAGGGCGCGCGCCTCGTCGCCGTTCGAGAGGTCGGCCTTGATGTAGCGGACCTCGACGCCGTAGTCGCCGGCCAGCCTTTCGGCCAGCGCGTGGTCCTCGTCGGTATCGGTGAAGCTGTTGAGGACGATGTTCATGCCGGCGCCCGCGTATTCATGCGCGATGCCCAGCCCGATGCCGGAATTGGAGCCGGTGATGACGGCGGTCTTGCCCTTGAGAGCGGTCTGCGATGCCATGTTGGAGCCTCCCCGTAGTGGCGGTGCCGCGGTGGCGCGGCCCGCTTTCGCGTTGCGGCGCACCATAGATGCCGCGGGTGCGAAAGGTAAGGGGCAGACAGCTCCGCGGGAGCGCCCGCCGCGCCCGGTGTTCCGTCGCCGACACGCGATCCCGCCTTTCGCCGCAGAAATCGAAGCGATGCCGTAAGGGTCAGCGCAGGCTCGGCGTGCGGCGGCAGATGTCTGCGCGATCGATCCGGCGGGCGATTGGCGGGTGACATGCCCGTCGCGCGAGGGCATGAGGCACACGGCCCCCGCCTGCCAAAAAAAAACGTCGGCACAAGGCCGACGTTCAGGTGTTGAGGCAGGTTTCATACAGGCAAGAAACCTATCGAGCAGTGCAGTCTTTATAGACGTTAACGTCACGATGTCCAAGAGAAACTTTGGGCAAAATTGACAGAGTCGTTACAATTAAAGTTAAATCGAACAGGGGTTTGGCGATGGGCGAGATCAAAATCACGCGAGGTTTCGGACAAATCCGCACCGTCATGGCGGTCCTCGGGGCGATCTGCGCGATCTGGGGAATCACCCCCGCGGCATCGGCGCAGAGCCACGGCATCGCCCTTTTCGGCGAGCCGGCGCTGCCCGCGGACTTCGCTCATCTGCCGCAGGCGAACCCCGATGCGCCCACCGGGGGCACCTACATCGACGGGCAGGTCGGCAGTTTCGACAGCCTCAACCCCCACATCCTGCAAGGCAATACGCCGTGGCAGTTGCGCTCCCTCGCCTACGAGAGCCTGATGGGGCGCGCCTGGGACGAGCCCTTCACCCTCTACGGCCTCCTGGCAGAAAGCGTCGAGACCAACGCCGACGACACGCAGATCACCTTCACGCTCAACCCCGCCGCGCGTTTCTCCGATGGCACGCCGGTGACGGTGGAGGATGTGATCTGGTCCTGGAACATCCTGGGGCAGGCCGGGGCACACGGCCGCTACCGCTCCGCCTTCGACCGGGTGAAGCGCGTCGAGGCGGTGGGCGCGCGCGGCGTGCGATTCACCATTGCGGAGCCCGACCGGGAGCTTCTGATGACGCTGGGCCTGCGCCCGATTCTGAAGGCGGCGCAATACGCGGAGGACGAGAGCGCGTTCTTCCGCTCCGGCCCGCGCAACATTCCCGTCACGACGGCTCCCTACGTCATCACCGAGGTCGACCCCGGCCGCTTCGTGCAGCTCGACCGGGACCCGGACTACTGGGGCGCGGACCTGCCGTTCCGGCGCGGCACCGACGTCATCGACACCATCCGCATGGAGTTCTTCGGCGACGCGACCGCGCATTTCGAGGCCTTTAAGGCAGGCGAGATCAGCACCATGCGCGAGACCAACGCCGCGAAATGGGCGCGCGACTACGACTTCCCGGCGGTCCGCTCCGGCGAGATCGTGCTGTCGGAGATCCCCCACCAGCGCCCTTCCGGCATCACCGGGCTGGTGATGAATACCCGCCGCGCGCCCTTCGACGACTGGCGGTTCCGCGAGGCGATGATCCAGGCGTTCAACTTCGAGTATATCGACGGCGTCATCAACGGCGACCCACAGCCGCGGATCACGTCGTATTTCTCGAACTCGCCGCTGGCGATGGCGCCGGGCCCCGCGACGGGGCGCGTGGCCGAACTCCTGGCGCC
>JBBQDX010000128.1:0-12095 GCA_038320125.1 Rhodobacterales bacterium
TCGCCCAGCAGCTTGATGCGGTACCCCATGTCGCGGGCGCGGTGGATGTCGTCGATGCTGATCCGCTCGATGCCCTGGAGCTCTACGCCCGCGAAATCCACCCGGGTGCCGAAAGCGATGGCCGCGAGGCTGGCGAGCTTGTGGGCCGCGTCGATGCCGCCCACGTCCAGCGTCGGATCGGCTTCGAGGTAGCCGAGTGCGCGGGCCTCCTCGAAGACCTCGGCGTAGGGCAGGCCAGCCGATTCCATGCGCGTCAGGATGTAGTTGCAGGTGCCGTTCATCACGCCGGACACGCGGCTGATCTCGTTGCCCGCGAGCCCTTCCGTCAGCGCCTTGACGCAAGGGATGCCCCCCGCGACGGCCGCCTCGAAGCGCAGGGCCACGCCATTCTCCTCGGCAAGTTCGGCGAGCGCCTGGCCGTGCAGCGCCAGCATCGCCTTGTTGGCGGTCACCACGTCCTTGCCGGCCGAGAGCGCCGCCTCGACGGCGGCCTTTGCCGGGCCGCCCGCGCCGCCCATCAGTTCGACGTAGAGGTCGACGTCGTCGCGCCGGGCGAGGGCGACCGGATCGTCTTCCCAGCCGTAGCCCGACATGTCCAGGCCACGGTCCCGCCCCCTGCTGCTGGCAGAGACGGCGCTGATCGAGACGGTGCGTCCGGTGCGCGCTGCCAGCAGCGCCGCGCGCTCCCGAACGATGCGGAGAACGCCGATGCCGACGGTGCCGAGGCCCGCGATGCCGAGGCGGAGGGGGGTGGTCATTGCGGGGACTCCGGGGCTTGGCGAACCATCGGCGCAGGGGTAGCCGCTGGCGCGGCGCGGCGCAACGTGGGTCAGACCGGCTCTGCGCGAAGCCGGGCGGCCCGCTCCCGCAGGATGCGGCCGCGCTCCTCGAGGCCGGCGGTGGCGGGGCTGGCGATGCTGGCTTTGGAAAGCGCCGTCCGCCGCGCCCGCAGCGGGCCTTGCGCGGCCTGCGCGCGCGAGGTGCGGCGGCCCTCCGCCAGGATCGGGTCGAGGGCGATCAGCTCGGGCGCGGCCCGCGCCCGCGCCGAGGGGCTGATCGTGCCGTCCATCAGCGGCAGTTCGGTGCAGGCCGACAGGAGCAACAGCAGGGCGAGGGCGCGCGTCATGCGGCGGACCCTAGGGGGCAAGCTGCGGCGCGGCAAGATCGAAGCGGAGACTGGCCGGAGTCCGCGGTCCGGGCTCGAAGACCGCTTCGGTCATTGCGTCGGATCGCAGGACCGCGCGGACCGGATCCGGGCGTGACGGCGCCGGGCGCGGGAGCGGCGGCGGGGTGGCCCTTCGCGCGCCAGGATTGCGCGGCGGTGTCGATGCGGGGAATCGCGGCGGCTGGACGGTATCGGCGCGGGCAGGCACCACCGCTGCACGGCCCAGGTGGCGGACGCGAGGTTCGCGAGCGTGGCGCCGGCCGAGGTGGTCCCGCGACGGGGGCGCGTTGCTGCCGAGCGCGACCTCCGCGCAAATCCGATCGGTCAGGCCCGCTCGGAGTATTCCATCGTCTCGGTGTTGACGACGATGTCCTCGTCGGGCCCCACGAACGGGGGAACCATCACTCGGACGCCATTGTCGAGGAGCGCGGGCTTAAAGCTCTTGGACGCGGTCTGACCCTTCACCACGGCTTCGGTCTCGGCGATCCGGCAGGTCACCTTCTGCGGCAGTGTGGCGCTCAACGCCTCCGCCTCGTGGTATTCCATCAGCACCATCATCCCGTCCTGCAAAAAGGCCCGGCGCTCGCCCAGGATCTCGGCGTCGATCTCGACCTGCTCATAGGTATCGGTGTCCATGAACACGAGGCGGCCGTCGCTCTCGTAGAGGAACTGCTGATCCTTCTGTTCCAGCCGGACACGCTCCACCTTGTCGGCGCTGCGGAACCGCTCGTTGAGCTTCGAGCCGTTGCGGAGGTTCTTCATCTCCACCTGCGCGAAGGCCCCGCCCTTGCCCGGCTTCACATGATCGACCTTCACTGCCGACCAGAGGTGGCCGTCATGCTCCAGAACGTTGCCGGGGCGGATTTCGTTGCCGTTGATCTTGGGCATCAGGACGCTCTCTGGAGGGTTGGTTCCGCCGCTCCCTATCGCGCGCGGCGGGGCCAGACAAGACGGGCCGCGGCGTGTTCGACGCCAATGCCCAGACCGCGCCGGATGGCAAGGCCCCCGCCCGACGCAATCGCCGTCAAAGTGTGACGCATTCGTGGCGGGAACTTGATCGAGGCCAGTCGAGACCCATATCCATCGAGTGTGAAGGCCGTTTTGACCCAAGATATGCGAATGCGCCACGGCGAGGCATTCACCATATGCAGGTGAGGTATTCCGAGAATGCATACCTGCCGGTCCATCGGTGATGCTAGGTCGGCACACCGAGAAAGACGCAAGAGCAATAAGAGGAGCGAGCGATGACCAGTTTCGTCGATGCCACCGCATTCAATTTCGAGCAGGGGCAGCGTGCCCGCAAGCTGTTTGCGGCCGTCGTGCTCGCCGCGCTCGACGATGCCATTTCCGACGACAAGAAGTTCGGAAACGGTCCCGACCAGATCGCCCGTTGGGCCCGGTCGCGCGACGGTCGCGAGGTTCTGTCCTGTGCCGGCATCGACCCGAACGAGCGGGTCGTCTCGGGTCTGATGGATTTCGTCAGCCGCGGCGTGCGCACCTCCGTTGCCCTGTCGCGCGAGGAGAGTGAGCGTCGTCAGGCCGCCGAGCTGGCAGAGGCCGCCGAAGCCGCCTGATCTGCGGTGCGAGTTGCGCGAAAGAACCGCATCGGGCCATGGTCCGGCGCGGTTTCTTCTTGAGCGGGGACGCGCTCCGCCGCGTTGCCCCTGCCCGCCGGGCAAAGGTCAGTCGAGGTCGCCGGAGGCCAGCATCTGCCGGATTTCCCGCCTGACCAGTTTGCGCACGTTGCGGGTGATCCGCTCGCCCAGTTCCCCGGACAGCTCCTGGCGCACGACATCCGCGATGATGTCGCGCAACTGATCGTCATCGACCAGATCCTTCGTCATATCGTTGAGGATTAAAGGGACGATCGCTTCCTCTGCCTCGATCACCTCCTCTGCCTCGATCCTCGTCCGATCGGGGTGCGCCGCCTCGGCGGGGTCCGGGGCCATCGTGTCGCCAAGGCTTCGGCTTTCCGCCTCCTCGAAATCGGTGTCCTCCGCGTAGTCGAGGGGCAGGTCGATGGCATCCACCGCCCTGGTCCACAGGTCAGACGTCTCGAACGGGCCGATCGGCGGTTCCGTCTGCCCGACGGTGGCGTCATTCGTGGCGGTCCTCCCGGGGAGGGCCTGCTGCGGGTTCCCGGTGGGGGAAGCGGTCGGCTCCACCGCCCCGCGTTCCGGCTGACCGTGCGATCGGATCGTCTGGAACGGATCTTCGGGTCCGTTGATCCGCTGCGCCTGCGACAGCAGCAGCGTCGGCGCGGTCGGCACGGTCCGTTCCGCCGGGGCGTCGTTCGTGACCAAGCGGCGGATGGCGGACAGCACATCCTCGATATCCTGTGTCCGCGCCATGCGTCCGTTCTCCTCGCCCGGAGCCATCGCCACGCGGCGTGCCCCGCCGCAACCTGGCATTCCGGGCGGGGCCGGCGTCGCCCGGCGTGCCCGGATATCGCCGCTCAGTTGCGTCCGAATCGGCGAAGGACGTTGTCGAGCCGTCCCCCCTGCGCCGACGGCTGCACCGTGCCCACGCTCTGCGGCGCATTCGACACCGCGTTGTAATAGTCACTCGGATCGTAGCGCTCCACCGACAGCCCCAGGTGCTCCGTCGTCAGCAGGCCGATGGCGCCGAGGACGTTGTAGACCGCGAATTGCGCGTTGCTTTCGGCGGTAAGCTGATCGGTGCGGGCGTTGAGCAGCTCCTGTTCGGCGTCGAGCACATCGAGCGTCGTGCGCGCACCGAGCTCGGCTTCCTCGCGGAAGCCTTCGAACGCCATCTGCGCCGAGCGCACGCCCTGCTCGGTCGCGACGATCTGCGCCCGCGCCACTTCGAGGCTCGCGTAGGCCCGGCCGACACCCTCGACGATGCTCCGGCTGGTCTGGCCGAGATTAGACCGTGCCGCCTGCGCGCGGGCGATGGCCTGACGCTGGAGGGCGGGCAGCCGGCCGCCGCTGTAGAGCACCACGTCGCCGGTCAGCGCCAGCGACAGGTTGTCGTTGCCAAAGGGGTCCGACCCCGATCTGCTTCGGCCCAGATTGGCCGACGCGCTGACCGACGGCAGCCGGTCGGCGGCGCTGGCGTTCGCCAGGAGCGTCAGCGCGCTGATGTCGTGCTGCGCCGCCGAGATCAGCGGGTGCACCTGCAGCGCCAGTTGCTGTGCCTGATCCACAGTCGGGGGCAGCGCGGGCGACGCGGGCGGATTGGCGAGCACCCCGGTCGGCAGCACGCCGATCGCCAGGCGATACCCCTCGCGGTTGATGTCGACCTGGCCGCGCGCGGCGGCCAGCGCCGACTGGGCAGCGGCCAGGCGCGTCTGCGCGATCGCCACATCGGTCCGCGTCACCTCGCCGACCTCGAAGCGGTCCTGCGCGGCGCGCAACTGCTGGTTGATGAGGCGGACGTTGTTCTCCCGGACATCGACGAGGCGAACGGCGAGCCGCAGATCGAAGTAGGCGGTGGCGGCGTCGAGCAGGACACCCTGCTCGAACTGGACGAGGCCGAAGCGGGCGCCGAGAACCGCCTCCTTGGCGGCACCGATCCGCAGTTGCCGCTGGCCGCCGTCCGCCAAAGTGTAGTCAAGCACGAGGCCGAGGGATCCGTTGGTCGCCGTGCGCTGGCGCACGACGTCGGAGCGCAGTATCGTCTTGCCGTAGCTGGCTTGGAAGCTGACGGTCGGGCGCAGGGCCGAGATGGCGACGGCGACGTCATCGTCGGTGACCCGCAGCAAGAGGCGTTGCTGCTCCAGCGAAGGCGAGCTGCGGTAGGCCTGGATCAGGGCGTCGGTCAGGGTCTCGGACATCGCGGGCAGCGCGGTCAGGATCGCCATCGTGGTGGCGGCGAGCGCCGCCCTGAGGCCAGATCGCGGAAAAGCCATTCGGAAACCCCTCAGAAGGAAAAGCCGCGGGCGGCGGCGAAGCCGGGCAGGACCGGCGCGGAGGCGTTGAAGGCGAAGCGCCAGCCCAGACGGCCTTCGGTCACCCGCCCGATGCGCACCTCGCCCAGCACCCCCGTCTGGAACACCGCGGCGATGCGGCCGCCCTCCCGCAACTGTTCGCAGAGGCCCTCGGGCAGGGTCTCGATGCCGCCTTCGACGACGATGACGTCGAACGGCCCCGCCCTCGCCGCACCTTCTGCGAGAGCTCCCTGCAGAACGACGGCGTTGTCGACCTCGGCCGCCGAGAGCGAGGCCTCCGCCTCGGCAGCGAGGCTCGCGTCCTCCTCGACCATGACGACCGAATCCGCCATCCGCGCCAGCACGGCCGTCGAATAGCCCAGACCGCCGCCAAGGATGAGCACCTGGTCGGTGACCTTTATGTCGAGCGCATCGAGCATCTTGGCGAGCACCCGGGCCTCCGGCATCTCGCGGCCGCGGGCGAGCGGGACGGGCGCGTCCATATAGGCCACGGACTGCGCTGCGGACGGCACGTAAGCCTCCCGCGGGACCTCGAGCATCGCAGCGATGATCGGGAACTTGGTCACATCGGAGGGACGGACCTGGGTGTCCACCATCATCGTGCGAAGAGCTTGGGACGCGGCCATCTGAACCCGAGTGTGAAGTTCCTTGAGCCTCCAGAAAGCATGTCCCGCATCGCCCTGCAACGGCAAAGCCCCCTGACCGTGCCACCTGTGACCCAGGCTCCCCAGTAGCCGCGGCATGTCCTTGCGGCAGACGGGGCAAGGGGGTAAGGCGAAGCATCCCCGGCGGCGAGTTGGCGGAGTGGTTACGCAGCGGATTGCAAAGCCCGCGCGGAATCCAGCCAAATCAACGCTGTCTCCCCGAAAAGTTACCCGGACATATCGGGAACGGGCGGGGAACATGAAAACCCCGTTCCGCCCGACGACCGCACGAAAAACGCCGCCCCGACTGGCATCGGAAGCGGCGCTGAAATCTGGTCCACTGACAAGCTGACCGAGCGGAATAATAGCCCGGCGAACGCCACTTTCGCAAGGGCTTTCCCGATCCTCACCCGGCACGTCGGGCTGGAGGTGGCGGCATGAGCTTCGTGCATCTTGGAACGACCGTCCTTCATGACGAGAACCACCGCAATCGGACCTACCACCACCTCCAGATCTGGCTCTACGCCGACAAGGTCATGGTGCGCGGCTACTATCGCGGGGCGCTCTATCCGCTGTTTCGGGTCGCCACGCTAACCGATGCGGTCGAGCTGGCGCGGAAGGTCAACCGCAAGCACCAAGACCTCACCCTGCGTGGGCCGGGGGTGGCGGCATAAACGCGATGGTCCCCTCCCGCCGCCCCGCCGATTACATCCTGCCCCGTCACAAGGCGGTGTCGCGTGCCATCGGCTATGCCCTCGCTGCTGATCTACCGGACGCATGGGGTTCGCTTCGGAACGTGCTGCATTGTCGGCTCGACCCTCGAGAGCGTGCGGCGGTGGCGCTGATGGCGCTGATAGCCTTGGACGATAAGCACTTCGACGCAGTGCTAACCGCCGCCCTTGGCCCCGATGAGGGGAGGGCCGTCGCATGAATGCGCATGTCCCTCCCCGCCTGTCCGGTCCCGAGCTGTCCGGTCCCGAGATCGAGCGTCTGCTGTTCCACTGGCCCCGCGTGGTCGAGGTGGCCCCGCTTGGATGGTCCCGCGACTTCGCCCTGTCTATCGCCGGTCAGTCCCGGCGGCGCGGGTGGAAGCCCACCGTGAAGCAGGGCGCGATGATGCGCCGGATGGTGAGCGACCTGTTCGCCTACCGGGACGACGACGACCTGATCGAAGAGGAGGACCGCGCGGCTTTCGGCTGAGCGGCCCGCCCTTTCGTCCGAGCGGTGACGATGGGGCGGGTGACGTGGACCCCCGATGGCAGGAGCAGACCCGGCACGACCGGGGCACATCCGCCAGACGGGGACAGCCGCTCTAGCCTCTGACCGCTGGGCGAATCCAGCGGGGATGATGTTCCGGGGACTCACCCGACCCGACGGCAACCGGCTCCTGCTGGGCCCGTCAGATACGCGACGAAGAAACCCACCGGCGGCACGGCCTCAACAGGGCCAGGACCGGGGACCGACCAAGGCGCGATGCCATGGAAGGGGCAGGAGAGAACCCTGCGGGACAGCGGCTGGCCCCCGAGATCGGGCATCGCGTGGATACGGAACAAGGAAGAGCAGGGCCTGATCCTACCCATAGTCGGGGGGACAGGAGCGGGTGGAGGTAGTGTCTCCAGATTGTGAGAGGTATCATGATACCCCATATGTTAGAAGGCGATGACATGACGGAGGCGGTGGCAACGATGAATGATCGAATGGTCCCAATGCCCCTCCTTGAAGGGGGGGGTGTAGCCGCGGTGGGGGGTTATGCGTTCGCGCTGTGCGCCCTTGGGGGTGCCCCATGCTGACCTCGACCAAGGCAATCCGGTTCCTCGAGAGCCTGCACATCCCGGAAGGCCCCAAGGCGGGCCAGCCGGTGAAGCTGGCCCCGTTCCAGCGGCAGTTCGTCAAGGGCGCGCTGGCGGACGGGGTGAACGTCGCGGTGCTGTCCATCGGGCGCGGCAACGCCAAGACGGCGCTGGCGGGCGGGCTGGCCTTTGGCGCGGTCATGGGCAAGTGGGATCGGCAGCCCCGCCGGGAGATCCTGATCGCGGCGCGGACGCGGGACCAGGCGCGGATCGCCTTCGACTTCGTGGTGGCCTTCATGCGGGGCCTGTCCGAAGACGAGCAGAAGCTGTTCACGGTCCGCCGGTCCCCGCGCCTCGAAATCGAATATGATGGCGACGGCGGCGGGCACTTCATTCGTGCCATCGCGGCGGACGGGAAATCGGCCCTCGGGTCGGCCCCGACGCTGGTCCTGATGGACGAGCGGGGGCACTGGTCTGCCGATCAAGGGGACGCGTTGCAACATGCGCTGCTGTCCGGTCTGGGCAAGCGGGGAGGTCGGGCGCTGATCATCTCGACGTCCGCCCCCGACGACGCGCACCCGTTCTCTATCTGGTTGGACGAGGACGGGCCGGGCATCTACCGGCAGGAACATCGGCCGTCGCCGGGCCTTCCCGCCGACGACCTCGACAGCCTGCGCGAGGCCAATCCCGGCGCGGCGCACGGCATCGGCTCCAGCCTCGAATGGCTACAGGGGCAGGCCCGCCGCGCCATCGCGCGGGGCGGCTCCACCCTGACGGCCTTCCGCCTCTACAACCGGAACGAGCGGGTTTCGGGCGAGACGCGTGACGTGCTGCTGACGGTGGACGAGTGGCTGTCCTGTGAGACGGGCGACGTTCCCGACAGGGCGGGGCAAGTCGTGATCGGGATCGACCTGGGCGGCTCGGCTTCGATGACGGCGGCGGCGTTCTACTGGCCCGATACCGGCCGTCTCGAATGCCTTGGCACGTTCCCGTCGCGGCCTTCCCTGCTGGATCGGGGCCAGAATGACGGCGTGTCCGGGCGCTATGTCGAGATGCAGGATCGTCGCGAGCTGTCCATCCTTGGCGACCAGACTGTCCCCGTGGCCCCGTGGCTGGTCGAGGTGATGAAGCACGTCGAGGGCGAGGCAATCGCGGCCCTCACGGCGGACCGTTACAAACAGGCGGAGCTTGGCGAGGCTATCGACCGCGCTGGTATTCGCGCGCCGATTGTCTGGCGGGGGCAGGGCTTCCGGGATGGCGGCGAGGATTGCGAGCGGTTCCGCCGCGCAGCCTTCGACGGCAAGGTGCAGACCGCCCCGTCCCTGCTGTTGCGGTCCGCTTTCGCGGACGCGGTGACGCTACGCGACCCGGCGAACAACCTGAAGCTGGCGAAGGCGCGTTCCACGGGCCGGATCGACGCGGCGGATGCGACTGTCCTGGCGGTTGCGGAAGGTGCCCGGATCATGGGGCGCGCGGCTCCGAAGGGAGGGCGCATCGCATGGGGATGAAGAATTACAAGCGGCACTCCGCCCGCGTCACCCGGACGGTCCGCTGGAAGGCGCTGCGGCAAGAGGCCCTGCGGCGCGACGGATGGTGCTGCGTCCGGTGCCCGGAGCGGCGGCGGCTGGAAGTGGATCACATTCTGCCGGTCAAGACGCACCCCGAATTGGCCTACGCGCTGTCCAACCTGCAATGCCTCTGCGGCTCCTGTCACAGCCGCAAGACCCGTATCGAGATCGGCCTTGGCCGTCCCGACCCCAAGCGTGACGCTTGGAAAAAGCTGGTGCGCGAGACGTGCCGAACCCCCGAAGCATGAAAGGATAATCCATGCTCGATTCTGTCAAAATCTCCCGACGCCAGTCGGAAATCCGCCAGTCCCTTGCGGAGCTGGTGAACAAGGAAACCCCGTCCGATGACGAGACCAGCTCGATGGGCGACCTCGACAAGGAATATCGGACCAACGAAACCCGCTTCCGCGCTGCTCTGGTGTCCGAGGATGACGAGCGCGGGAAGCCGGGGCCGAGCTGGAAACCCGGTCCGGCAGCGAATGGGCCGAATTGGCGGGCCAGTTCGAGATGCGACAGGTTGCGCTGGCCCTCGATGAAGGTCGCGCCCTGAGCGGTGCGACGGCCGAGATGGTGCAGGAGCTGCGCCACGCGGGCGGCTACCAGGGCATCCCCGTCCCTCTCGACGCCCTGGAAACGCGCGCGGGCGAGACGCTGGCGGGCGGCGTTCCCGACCCGGTGCGGACCATGCCGATTATCGACCGCATCTTCGCCAATTCCGTCGCCACCCGCATGGGGTGCCGGATGATCAACGTCGGGGCGAGCGAGATCGAGTATCCCGTCGCCACGGGCGGCGCGGTGCCGGGCTGGGCCGGATCGGAGACGGGCGAGGTGCCGGGGCCGCAAGCCTTCACTACGACGGACCGCCCGCTGAAACCGGATCACACGCTGGGCGTCCAGATGAAGATCACGCGCAAGGCGCTGAAACAGGCCGGTGACGGGCTGGAACAGGCGATCCGGCGCGACATGTCTGCGGCGATTCAACAGGAGACGGGCCGAGCCATCTTCCTCGGATCGGGGGCGGGCGGCGAACCGCTGGGCGTCATTCCGGGTGCAGCGGTTTACGGCATCACGCAAACGCCCGTCGCCGCCGCCGCGTCCTATGCGGTCTTCCGGGCGGCGGCGGTCCGCTTCATGGCGGCAAACGCGACGGACGGGCTGGCGGGGATCAACCTGCTGCTGCGTCCCGAGGTGTTCGACGGCATGGACGACACGCTGCTGACGGGCACGGCTATCTCGGAATGGGATCGGCTTGTGGCGAAGCTGGGCAACGTGGTGCTGGCAACGAACGGTCTGAGCGCCCCGGCTGGCACGACGCCGGAATCGGTCGCGCTGCTGACGACCTCGACCAACGGCGTCGATCCGATTTTCTGCGGCCTCTGGGGCGCGGTGGATCTGATCCGTGACCCCTATTCCGATGCGAAGTCGGGGCAACTGCGGATCACGGCACTGACGACGATGGACGTGACGGTTTCGCGCGGTGTGCAGCTCGAAATCCTGACCGGGGTGCAGTGATGCTTTGGGGCGGTCACGACGGCGGCCTAGAGCTGCGGAAGCGGGCTTCCGGCGCGATGTCGCTGGCGGGCCGCTTCCCCTACAACAAGCGCGCGGTCCTGTCCGATGGGGGCAGGTCCGGGCGACCCCGGAAAGAGGTGATCGCGCCCCGCGCGTTCTCATACCGCGTGGACCGGCTGGAGGAGGATATTCACCTCCTGGTCGGGCACTCCTATGACCGCCCGCTGGCAAGCCGGAAGGCGGGAACCCTCGACCTCAAGGATGGCAACGACGCCCTGACATTCACGGCGACTATCACGCCCGAGATGCAGGAAGTGAGTTATGTCCGCGACTTCCTCGCAGGCCTTGCGGCTAACCTGATCATCGGCATCTCTCCTGGCTTTCGCATCCCGCCCAAGCGCGCTGTCGAGGAGGCGGAGAAGGTCGAGGATGAAGGATCGGACCCCGAGAACGGGGAGCACAACGCCATTATCCGAACGGTGCTCCAGGCGCTGCTTTACGGGCTGAGCGTGGTCACACGCCCGGCCTATGACGAGACCCAACTGGAAGCCCGGACATGGGAGACGCGACCGGCCGGACTGATGGTCCCGGCGCGCAGGGGGAGGGCCTACGCATGGCGGTGACGGTAAAACAGGTCGAGGCCCTGCCCGAGGCATGGCCGAACGCGGTCCCGGCGATGCCGATCTTTGGCGAGGACTGGAACGGCAACGTTTATGGCGGCGATGCCCTCGCTTGGGCATCTGCCGCGCCCGCGCACGATCATGCCGGGGGTTCAGCGGTGGGACGTGGATGAGCTGCGCCGGATCGGTTCCGGGGACGCGGCAGGCGGAGGAGACGTGGAATGGTGAAGCGGTTCATTTGGCGCAACCGGCACCACAAGCCGAATGTCCGCATCAAGGGCAAGGTCTATCCGCTGCGCGATGATGTGGGTCAATGGCACGAGCCGGACACCGAAGAGGGCGACCGCCTCTATTGGGCGATACTGAGCGGCAAGCCTGCCGCCGCCAAACGGTCCTGGAAGGCTGCTTTAGAGATCATGCGGCAGGGGCCGTGGTGGGCGGCGAAGTCGGTCCGCTACCGGGCCGATCTGGAACCCGTCATGCTCTACCTTGAAGACAAGATCGGGAGCCGTCCCGCATCGGCACTGACGCAGGCTGACATTTACAAGGCGATGCAGGCCAACGCGCACCGCACCCGCTTCGCCAACTATATCCCGACCGTCCTGTCACGGGCCTATACCGGAGTCGCCAAGGCCGGGTGGACCGTTACGAACCATGCGCGCCTGATCGAGCCGCTGGCCGTGCCGAAGGAGCGCAAAGCGCCGCACGTCCCGTGGACCGATGCGGCGGTGGCGAAGATGCGGGCAGAGGGCAGCATCTGTGTTCGACATCAAGGCCGTAGCGGTTCCCATTTCCGATTTTCGGTGATCAGTGTGTTTGCGAGGATGGCGAGTTTTCGAATGACGGCAGTTATCGCGACCTTGAACGGCTTCCCGTTGGTTCTGAG
>JBBQDX010000129.1:0-12067 GCA_038320125.1 Rhodobacterales bacterium
CTCCGACGCATCGGCGCGCGAACCTATAATACGCTCATCCAAGCCCTCGGCGACATCTGCGACCTGTTCGATCCCGAGGAGTGCCGGAACTTCTTCAAAGCAGCCGGATACGCGTCACATTGAAAGCAAACCGCTTTAGCCCGCCCCCCGCCGACAGGCATCGATCACCGCTGCGAATAAGCTTCGCCCGCACCAAGGAGCGACCGCCGGCCTAGGCCCCCACGCCGATCGGACAGGTCACCCCGGTGCCGCCGATGCCGCAGTAGCCTGCGGGGTTCTTCGACAGATACTGCTGGTGGTAGCCTTCCGCATGGAAGAACCGCGGGGCCTCGACGATCTCGGTGGTGATCTGGCCGTAGCCCGCCGCCTCGAGCCGCGGCTGCATGCCGGCCTTCGCCGCCTCCGCCGCCTGCTTCTGCGCCTCCGAGTAGGCATAGATGCCGGACCGGTACTGGGTACCCGCATCGTTGCCCTGCCGCATCCGCTGCGTCGGGTCGTGGCCTTCCCAGAAGGTCTTGAGCAGCTCGTCGTAGCCGATCACCGCCGGGTCGTAGATCACCCGGACGATCTCGTTGTGACCCGTCCGGCCCGAGCAGACCTCCTCGTAGGTCGGGTTGGGCGTGTAGCCGCCCGCGTAGCCGACGAGGGTCATGTGGACGCCCGGCAACTTCCAGAACATCCGCTCGACGCCCCAGAAGCAGCCCATGCCGAACATCGCCTCCTCCATCCCCTCGGGGACGTCGTTGGACAGCGGTGTGCCGAAGACGTGATGCGTCTCGGCGGTGGCAAGGGGCGTATCGCGGCCGGGAAGGGCATCGGCCGCCGCGACCATTTCGGATTTCCTGCGCTGGAAGAAGTTCATCATGGCTCTCCTTTGACCCCGATATATGGGGTCACGGCGCGCGCGTATCCAGTGGGCATCCGCCAGCGCTCCGCTAACGTCACGCCCGCGACGAGGGTGGCCCCGCTCCCACGGCGTCGCTACTCCGCCGCGGCGGTGGCGGGGGCAGGTGCCAGGATCGTCTCGTGGCCGGCCTCCGGGTGGCGGGGCACCAGGGCCGAGAGGCCGACGGAGGTCAGCGCCAGGCCCGCCGCCAGGAGGTAGACGGAGACCGGCGAGGTCAGCCACAGGTAGCCCAGCATGACCGGCAGGAAGACGGCGGCGATGTGGTTGATGGTGAAGGCCACGGCGGCGGTGGGCGCGATGTCGCCGGGGGCCGCGATCTTCTGGAAGTAGGTCTTGATGGCGAGCGCGAGGCTGAAGAACACGTTGTTGACCATGTAGAGCGCGCAGGCCACGCCGACGCCCCAGTCGAACACATAGAGGCCCGCATAGAACAGGAAGACGATGGTGAGGCCGCTATATTCCACGAGAAGTGCCGCGCGTTCGCCGAACCGCCCCACGGCGCGGCCGACGAGGCTGGCGGAGACGATGTTGACGGCCAGCGTCGCCATGAAGAGGGCGGTGACCTGGCTCACCCCGAGGCCGTAGCGCTCCACCATCATGAAGCCCGCGAAGACGACGAAGATCTGCCGGCGGGCCCCCGACATGAACTGGAGCAGGTAGTATAGCCAGTAGCGGCGTCGCAGGATCAGGCGCTTGGTCTGCGGGTGCGGGCTTTCGAACTGCGGAAAGATCAGCCACGCCCCCGCAGCCATGAGGGCGGTGAAGCCGCCGGCGGCCCAGTAGACGACGTCGTAGGACAGATCGAAGGCGCGCCAGGTCAGCACGATCAGCAGATACGCAAGGAAGGTCGCGCCCGAGCCGATGGCAAGGAGCGTGCCCAGCATGGCTGGCGCGCGTTCGCGGGGCAGCCACTGGAGCTGCAGGCTCTGGTTCACGGTCTCGTAGTAGTGAAAGCCGATGGAGGAGAGCATCGTGATGGTGAGGATGCCGCCGAGGCTCGGAAACTGCGCGGTGAGCGCGGTGGAGACCCCCAGCAGGATCAGGGATATGACGGCCAGCACCTGCTCGCGCACGAAGAGGATGATGGCGATGACGCCGACGGCGAGGAAGCCGGGCACCTCGCGGACGCTGTGCAGCCAGCCGATGTCATGACCGTCGAATCCCGCCACCTCGATGGTGAAATTGTTCAGCAGCGCCGACCATGTGGCGAAGGCCACCGGCATGATGGCGGCGAACAGCATCAGCAGCGCCTCGGGACGCCGCCAACGGGGCAGGGTCGAGGCGTCGGCAAGGGGGAAGGTGCGCATGGGAAAGGGTTAGGTGCAACCGGTGCCGGTGTCCATCGGCGCGATGCGGGCCCGCGCCGTCAGACCCATGCCTCGCGGCAGGCGGTGAGCGCGCGGTCGACCTCGTCCATGGCGAAGGCGAGGACGGTCGCGGTGCGGGTGTCGGCGATCTCGCCCGCCTCGATCCGCCGGGTGACTTCGCGCTGCGCCTGCGTGACGGCCCCGTCCCCTTCCTGTCTGGACCCGTCGCTTCGGGGCAGGTCGTGGATCGCGCCCGCGAGGGCGTTGCGGAAGATCTGGATCGCGTCCTCCAGCCCGTCGTCATGGCCGAGGTCGACCGGCGCTGCGGTCGCGCGGTGCAGGAAGTGGATCGCGTGGAACATTTTTTCGGCGGCGGCGATATGGGCGCGGGGGGCCTCCGCATCGCCCTTTCCCATGACGTCCGCCGCCTCGCGGGCAAGCTGCATGGCCTCTCGCAGACGTTCGGCGGCGGGCAGGGCACGGTCCGGCGCGTCCTCGCAGGCCTCCTCGGTCGCCTCGTCCACGAGGTCGGCCAGTGCGGCGCGGACATGGGTCATGTGGGTGTCGAACCGGTCGCGCGTGCGGTCGGGCCAGATCGTGAAGGCGATGGCGATCCCGATCGCGGCCCCGATGCCGATGGAGGCGACGCGGTCGAGGGCGGCAAGCCACAGCGGCTCGCCCGAGGTGATGGCAAGCGAGACGGCCGCGACGATGCCGTAGGTCCAGTCGGGACGGACCTGCGCGGCCGCCGTCAGGAGCGCCACCGAAGCCGCGAGACCCGCATATCCTCCCCAACCGGCAGGTAGCGCGAGAAGGCAGGCGAGGCCGACCGCGCAGCCGACGAAGGTCGCGAGCATCCGCGTGCGCGCGGCGCGCAGCGTGCCCTCGGTGGAGGGGTTCAGGATGAAGATGGCGGCGAGGATGCCGACGAAATATTCGTCCGTCGGCAGGTGCAGGAGCGCGAGCCAGGCAAGCACCGCGCCGAGCGCCGCCTGGATCGCGAGCCGGGCGGCGTCGCGCAACTCGCGGCGCGGCGGCGGCTTACGAAGGAGGGGAACGAGGCGCATGGGCCTCGCCAACGTGTCAACTGGCCAGCACGTTCCGGAACTGCCACGGGTCGCTCTCGTCGATGTCCTCCGGGAAGTGCTGCCATCGGTCCTGCAGCGGCGTCCAGTCCGTGTAATGCGCCTCGAGCCCGCCCAGATACGGGGCCTGGATCTCAAGGCATCGGGCGTGGTCCATCTCGTCGGTCTCGACGATGCCGGCGCCGGGGTTCTCCAGCGCCCAGACCATGCCCGCCAGCACCGCCGAGGAGACCTGGAGCGCGGTGGCGTTCTGGTCGGGCGCGAGGGCGCGCGCTTCCGCATTGGAGAGGCGGGAGCCGTACCACAGGGCGTTGCGCGCGTGGCCGAACAGCAGCACGCCGAGTTCGTCCACGCCTTCGACGATCTCGTCCTCGGTGAGGATGTGATGCGTCGTCTGCTGGCGGCCCGAACCGAACATCTCGTGCAGCGACAGCACCGCGTCGTCGCAGGGGTGGTAGGCGTAGTGGCAGGTCGGGCGATACGCGGGGTCGGCGGCGGACCCGACCGTGTAGTAGTCCGCGATCGAGATCGCCTCGTTGTGGGTGACGAGGAGGCCGAATTGCGGGCCGGGGGTGGGGCACCAGCTGTGGACCCGGGTGATCGCGCCGGGCCGGTCGATCCAGATCGCCGCGCCGCAGCCGGACTCGTGGCGGCGGGCATTCTCGGGAAACCACGTCTCGTGCGTCCCCCAGCCGAGCTCGGCCGGCTGGAGCCCTTCGGCGATGAATCCCTCGACCGACCAGGTGTTGACGAAGGTTCCGCGCGGCCGGGGCGTGCGGCGCGCCTGGGTGTCCCGCTCGGCGATGTGGATGCCGCGAACCCCGAGGGACTGCATCAGCCCCGCCCATCGCGCGCGGGTCCTTGGCACGTCGACCGGCGCTCCGATGTCCGCCGCCAGCCGCAGAAGAGCCGCCTTGACGAACCACGACACCATGCCGGGGTTGGCGCCGCAGCAGGAAACCGCAGTCGTGCCGCCCGGCCTCTGCGCCTTCTCGTCGCGCACCCGCTGGCGGAGTGCGTAGTTCGTGCGCTCCGCGTTCCCGCCGGCGCTGGACAGGAAGCCGGCCCAGGGTTCGACCACCGTGTCGATATAGGGCACGCCCCGCGCCCGGCAGTGCATCATCACGTCGAGGGAGGAGGTGTCGACGGAGAGGTTCACCACGAACCCCGCGCCGGGCGTCATGTGGCGGTCGAGAACCTCGCGGTAGTTCCCGGGCGTGAGTGCTGTCTGCTCATGGGCGATGTCCCGGTCGTCGAGATGAGCGGAGGCGCGGTCGGAGGGGTCGATCACCACGAGCCGGTCGCGGTCGAACTCGAAATGCCGGTCGATCAGGGGCAGGGTGCCGCGCCCGATGGAGCCGTAGCCGATGACGACGATGGCTCCGTCGATGCGGGCGTGGACCGGTCCGGTGCGGGGGGATCTGTCTGTCATCGGGGCGTCTCCGGCGCGGGGCTGTCGCGCCCGGAGGTATCGCGGTCCGCGGCCGGGCGCCACCGGGCGGCGCGGGCCGGAAACCGGTCGCCGCATGGCCAGGTCGGCCAGCGCAGCGGGTCCGCGGGTGAAATTCAGACTGCCGGCATCACGCCAGACCTGAGCGCGCGGCACGACGCGGTCGTCGCCCCCGAACCCTTCGGCCGCGAATCCGACGACGAGCGCGCCGGCGGTCCTGGCGCCAGGACCGACGACCTCCTCGATCGCGCCGGTCTTGCGCCGATCCTGCGCCGGGCCGCGTCGTGGACCGCCGTGTCGTCGAACGTGTCGGCCTGGACGCCCGGCGCGTCGATCATGGCGGGGTCGCCGGTTTCGACCGGAGAGTCCGTTGCAACGGCGGGTGCTGCGAGGACAGCGGCGGCGGAGATGGCGAATTTCACGGCGCGCCGATCCCTCGTCGCACCGTCTGTTCCAGGACACCGGGCGCCCGTCGCAACGTTTCGCTGCCCACGACAAAAAGGCCGCCCCGGCGGGACGGCCCTTTGACACGGCAGGGTTCCCGCCGGGAGAGCATGGCGCCCCGCAGGTCAGTTCTGCGCGTAATACTCGATGACGAGGTTCGGCTCCATCACCACCGCGTAGGGCACGTCGGACAGGCCTGGCGCCCGCACGAAGGTGGCGGTCAACTTCGCGTGGTCGGCCTCGATGTAGTCGGGGACATCGCGCTCGGCGAGCTGCGTCGCTTCCAGCACGATGGCGAGCTGGCGGGACTTGTCGCGGACGGCGATCACGTCGCCCTCCTTGACGCGGTAGGAGGCGATGTTCACGCGCTGGCCGTTCACGGTGATGTGGCCGTGGTTCACGAACTGGCGCGCGGCGAAGATCGTCGGCACGAACTTGGCGCGGTAGATCACGGCGTCGAGGCGGCGCTCCAGGAGGCCGATCAGGTTCTCGCCGGTGTCGCCCTTCACCCGCGCGGCCTCGACGTAGATGCGCTTGAACTGCTTCTCGGTCAGGTCGCCGTAATAGCCCTTCAGCTTCTGCTTGGCGCGAAGCTGCAGGCCGAAGTCCGACATCTTGCCCTTGCGGCGCTGGCCGTGCTGGCCCGGGCCGTATTCGCGGCGGTTGACCGGCGACTTGGCGCGGCCCCAGATGTTCTCGCCCATGCGGCGGTCGAGCTTGTACTTGGCAGAGGTGCGTTTGGTCACCGTCTGATCTCCTTCTGCGACGCGCGCCTCGGGCACGCTGGGAAGGGCGTTGTCCTTTTCCGCGAACGGACGACAGGCATCCCCTTGCGGGGGCCACCAACACCAATGGAAACCGCCTGCTAGTCGGGCGGTGCCGGGGTGTCAAGCCACGCGCCGGAGCGCGCCGGACCGACGAGACCCCGGCCCATAGGAAAAGGCGTGCAGGTGAACCAAGAAGCTCCATCCACCCGCGCCTGCACCGTCGACCCCACCCATGCACCCGCAGGCCCCGCCGATCGGTCCGCCACAGTTTAACCGTTTGCTGTCGTGGTTCTCTCGGCCACTGCCCGACCGATGCGACTTCATGGCGCGGGGGGCATTCGCCGGTCAACGCCTCTAGTTGCGGCTCGCTTCCATTCTTCGGAATTGCCAGACACATCCGCGCGTTATCAATCGTCGTCGAAAATCAAGGCGCCGGTGTCGAAGCCGTTGAAGTCCAGAACCTCCAGCGCGGCTCGCAGCCGGTCGTCCGGCAGGTTCCGCCCGCGGTCGAGGATCACGGCCCCGCGCCCGTCGGGCCGGGCGAGGATGGCGGTCCGGTAGTCGGCATCCGTCCAGAGTATCCAGTGCGCAGCGGTGGCGCCGTCGATCGTCAGGGCCATGCGGCCGAAAGGGGCGAGCGTCGCGGTGCCCCGCGCCGTCCGCAAGGTGCCGCCGCCCGGGCCGACACAGGTGCGGCCGATGTCGAATCCCGCGGCGCTGCGCTCCCACCGGGTGACGACGCCCGCGCAACCCGCCGTGGCGGGGTCGGGAAACCGCGCGATCTGCCGCCAGTCGCCCGCAAAGCGCGCGGCGTCGAAGTCGGCCTTGGAGGCCACGGGCGCGCCCGCGTCGCGGTAGCCGGGCGCACTGCGCGGGCCCCCGGACGGAGCGCAGGCCGCGAGAAGCATCAGGAGCGCGAGCGCCCGCATCATCGCGGCATCGGGATCTCGACCATCGGCACGCCGGCGAGGATGGCCCGCGCCCCCGCGCCCATGAGTGCGGACAGCACCGGATCGCGGGAGCGGAGCCCCCCCGTGTAGGTGCCATAAGCCGGCAGGATCAGACGGTCGTCGTCGCGCAGGAAGCAGGGTCGGGAGACCGGGCGGCCGCGCACCGAAAGGCTGGCCTTCGGGTGGTAGTGGCCGGAGATTTCCGGCCCCGCCCCCGTGGTGGCGATGTGGCGGAAGGTGACCCGGCCGCAGGTCACGCCGTCCGCTGCCACGCCGCCGAGGCCGGTCGGCGCGGGGTCGTGGTTCCCGGTGATCCAGGTCCAGTCCCGCGCGCCGACGAGGCAGGCGAGGCGGTCGCGCACGTCCGCCGCGAGGTTGTCGGCCGCATCCATGTCGTCGAAGGCGTCGCCCAGCGAGATGACGCGGGCCGGATCGGTGGCCGCGAGGTCAACGTCGAGGCGGTCGAGCGTGTCCCGCGTCTCGTAGGGCGGCAGCAGGGACCCGCCTCGCCGCGCCATCCGCTCCGACTTGCCCAGGTGCAGGTCGCTGACGACCAGAAGCGCTGCGGCGGGCCAGTAGAGCGCGCCGGAAGGTCGCGCGACCAGCCGCTCGCCGGCGAAGGTGAAGGCGTGTCCGTTCCCCATTTGTCTGATGGATCATGCCCGCGCCGCCGCCGCAAGCGCGTCAGTCGGGCGCGAGCCCCGCATCGGCCATCAGCCGCGCGGCCTCCTCCTCCATCAGGCGCCCCTCGGCCCTCCCCCTGATCGGAACGATCCCGCGTTCGAGGAACATCGGCGCGGCCAACGGCGTGACGCGACCCGTGTCCACCTGATCGATGCGGTCGCCCACCGTCTCGAGCAGCAGTTCGACGCGGCCGAAGTCGATGTGCCCCCGCATCGCCTCCTCCTCGGTGATCCGCAGCATCAGGTGGCCGGGGTCGAAGCGGTGCAGCGTGTCGTAGAGGATGTCGCTCGAGAACGTCGCCTGCCGCCCCGAGGAGCGTTTGCCGGGGAAGTTGCGGTCGATCAGCCCGGCGATGATGGCGGCGTTGCGGAAGGTGCGCTTCATCACCGCATTGCCCTTGAGCCAGCTCTCCAGCGCCTCGTGCAACCCGTCATGGGCGAGGAACCGCGCCACCTGCGGCACCGGCTTCAGCCCGGTGATGAGCGCTGCGTAATCGGTGCATACGAAGGTCAGCGGCTCCAGTCCGGCCTCCTCCATCCCCTTGGTGATGAGCAGCGCCAGCGTCTGGTGCGCGTTGCGCCCCGCGAAGCCGTAGAGGCAGATGTGGTGACGCCCGTCGCGCGGGAAGGTCTCGATCAGCAGGCGGCCCGGCTCGGGCATCCGCGAGCGTTCCACCTGCAGGTCGAGCCATTCGCGGGTGTGGTCGGGAAAGCCGCTGAAGTCGCCCTCGTGCAGGATCCGCTGGATGCGGTCGGCGAGCTGCACGCTCGTGGTCCACTTGTAGCCAATATAGGTGGCGATCCGCGGCTCCTTGCTGGGGTTGGGCGAGACCTCCACGGTCATCTCGCGCATGTTCTCGAAGCGCACGACCTGCCCGCCCATCAGGAACGTGTCCCCGGCCGACAGCGTGTTGGCGAACCCCTCCTCGATCTCGCCCAGGGGAAAGCCGCCCCGGCCCTTGAACCGCACCTTCAGCGTGTCGGTGTCGATGATCGTGCCGAGGTTCATCCGGATCTGCCGCGCGCTGCGCGGATCGCGCAGGCCCCAGATGCCGGGCGCGCGCTCCTTCAGCCGCTGGTATCGGTCGTAGGCGCGCAGCGCGTAGCCGCCCGTGGCCACGAAATCGAGGCATTCGTCGAAGGCCGCGCGCGTCAGCCCGGCGTAAGGCCCGACGGTCCGCACCTCCGCCAGCAGCTCGTTCGCGACGAAGTCGCCGGCGCAGGCAACGCAGGCGATGTGCTGGCAGAGCACGTCGCGCGGCCCGTCGAGCCGCAGGTCGCCGTCGAGCTCGCCCGCCCGCACCGCCTCGAGGGCGGCGACGCATTCCACCACCTCGAAGCGGTTCGCGGGCACCAGCCGCGCCTTCGACGGCGCATTGTAGCGGTGGTTCGCCCGGCCGATCCGCTGCACGAGCTGCTTGACCTTCTTGGGCGCGCCGACCTGGATCACGAGGTCCACGTCACCCCAGTCGATCCCCAGATCGAGCGAGCCGGTGGCGACGATGGCCCTGAGCGCGCCCGCCACCATCGCCGCCTCGACCCGCTGGCGCGCCTCCCTGCTGAGCGCGCCATGGTGGATGCCGATGGGCAGGTCGTCCTCGTTGGCGAGCCAGAGGTTGTGAAAGAAGATCTCGGCCTGCGCGCGGGTGTTGTGGAAGATGAGCGTGGTCCTGTGTCGCTTCACCTCCGCCAGCACGTCCGGAATGGCATAGCGTCCGCCCGCGCCCGCCCAGGGTGGCGCATGGGTCGTGGGCAGGATGTCGATGTCGGGGGCGGGGCCCGAGTCGGCCAGCAGGATGGGGCAGGGGTCGGGGTGGCGCGCGAGGTAGTGCGCGATGACGGCGGGATCGTCCACGGTAGCCGAGAGGCCGACGCGCCGCAGGCCGGGGGAGAGCGTCTGCAACCGCGACAGCGCCAGCATCAGCTGGTCGCCACGCTTGCTGTCCGCGAGCGCGTGGATCTCGTCGACGATGACGCGCTTGAGCCCGGCGAAGGTGCGCGCGGCATCCGGGTAGCTCACCATCAGGGCGAGGCTTTCCGGCGTCGTCAGCAGGATGTGCGGCGGGTCGGCGCGCTGGCGTCGGCGCTGCGTCTGGCTGGTGTCGCCGGTCCGGTCCTCGACCCGGATCGGCAGCCCGGCCTCCTCGATCGGCGTGCGCAGGTTGCGCTTGATGTCGTTGGCGAGCGCCTTCAGCGGGCTGACGTAGAGCGTGTGCAGCCCCGCGTGGCCGCCCTCCGCAAGATCCGCCAGCGTCGGCAGGAAGCCCGCGAGCGTCTTGCCGCCCCCGGTGGGCGCAATGAGCAGGAGCGACGGCGCGTCGGCGCGGGCGAGCATCTCCACCTGATGCGGATGCAGCGACCAGCCGCGGCGGGCGAAGAAGTCGGCGAGCGGGGCGGGCAGGTCCATCGCGCTGAGAGTAGCGCCGGGGCGGGGGAGTGGAAGGGGATCCCGACGCGATCGAGCCTCCCTGCGGTCGAGCGCGGCCGTCGCTGGCGACAAGGATCGCCGCGAACTTCCTGCCGCAAGGCGTGATCCCGGCGCCCTACGAGCCCGCATCAATGTGAGAAATCAGCCTCCGCGACGAAGAGGTTGGCCCAGGCGCGGTCGACCAGCTCGGGCGTCATCCGGTAGGGCAACCCCTCGAAATCGCAGGTGGCGATCATCTGGTCGATGAGGAAGACGCCGTGGAAGTTGGCGTAGACGTTGTCGATCTCCGGATATCTCTTCTTGAGAAGATGGACGAGGGAGGCCTCGTCGAGCTCGAACTTCTTCTTCCTCGCAACCATCGCGAAAATCTTCAGGAAGTCCGCCTGCGTCGGCCCGTCGATCAGCACCTTGAAGAAGATCCGCCGCAGGGCCGCCTTGTCGAAGATCCTGTTGGGGTGGAAGTTGGTGGAGAAGACGACCAGCGTGTCGAAGGGCACCTCGAACTTCTCGCCCGATTGCAGCGAGAGAATGTCGTAGCCCATCTCCATCGGGACTATCCAGCGGTTGACGATCTTCTGCGGCGGCTCCGCTTGGCGGCCGAGGTCGTCGACGATGAAGACGCCGCCGGAGGATTTGAGCTGCAACGAAGCCTGGTAGGTGCGGGCGACGGCGTTGTACTTCAGGTCGAGCATGTCGAGCGTGAGCTCGCCCCCGGTCATCACCGTCGGGCGCTGGCAGAGGAGGTAGCGCGCGTCGACCCGGGTATTGGCGCGGCGCAGCGCGCCCGGGTCCTCCGCCTGCCCGATCCGCGTATGCACGATCGGGTCGAAGACGGTGATGACGGTGCCCGCGTATTCGATGGCCTGCGGGATCCAGATGTTCTCGCCGAGCGCCGCCCTTATGCCCTCCGCGATGGAGGATTTTCCGTTGCCGGGCGGCCCGTACATGAGCACCGAGCGGCCGGAGCCGACGGCGGGTCCGAGCTGGTCGAGCAGGCCCGCCGGCAGGATGAGATGGCCCATGGCGCCGACGAGCTCGGAGCGGGTGATGCGGATGTTCCTGATCGACTGCGCCCTGACCTGCCGCTTGTAGGCCTCGAGCGGGACCGGCATCGGCCCGTAGTATTCCGACTGGGTCAGCGCATCCATCGCGCGGGCCTTGCCCTGGTCGGTGAGCTGGAACGCCATCTCGCCGGAGGAGCCTGCATGCATCGTCCCCTGCGCCTGCATCAGGCTCGCCTCGCGCAACTGGTCGATGATCTGCTGCGTGAGGCCGGTGGCAAGGCAGATCGCGGCGGAAATCTCCCGCGTCGTCTCGACCGACTGGCGGAACACGGTCTTGAGGACGATGTCGCGCAAAAGGCTTCCCGTCAGCCCGGTCTCGGCCAGGGTGCGCGGCTGCTCGGGGGCGGGGATGCCCATCCGGGCGGGGTCTGGGCGCATGTTCATCGATCGGTCCTCGCGGGCTCGTGCCCTGTCTCGCACGCGGACCTTT
This sequence comes from Rhodobacterales bacterium, assembly GCA_038320125.1. GTDB lineage: Bacteria > Pseudomonadota > Alphaproteobacteria > Rhodobacterales > Rhodobacteraceae > Jannaschia. Next base: position 11,516 of record JBBQDX010000129.1, read on the forward strand.
AGACTTCGTGAACCGGCGACCGGGCCCGGTGGGGCTTCACCCCAGGGCGGCGAACCCCAGATAGGCGATCAGCGTCGCCCCGAGGGCCACCCCCATCGGGAAGTCCTTCGCCTCGCTCCAGCTCCTCCATCCGGGCGCAAGGTTGCGGACCGCGGGGACGCGGCGGAGGAGCCGGTGCAATGCCAGCGTGACGACGAGCAGCACCGCGAAGATCGCGAGGATCTCGCCCAGATCGCCCGGGGCGACGAAGGGGGCCATCGCGGCCGCGAACTTCGCGTCGCCCGCGCCGAGCGCGCGGATCGTGGCGAGCCCGAACCCCAGGGCGAGGACGATGGCGACGTTGAGGTAGCGCCAGAGGTAGTCCGAGAACGGCATCAGGAAGGGTCCCGCCACGACGAAGACGGCGAAGAGGGCCAGGACGGCCTCGTTGCGGATCTTCATCGCGCTCAGATCCGTATAGACGACCCGGAGGCAGATCGGCAGCGAAAGCACCCCGAAGACCCACCCCTGCAGCGCCGTCGCCGCGAGGGCGCGGCCGGTCTCGACGTCGAG
>JBBQDX010000130.1:0-11985 GCA_038320125.1 Rhodobacterales bacterium
GAAGGCGCTCTGGGAGATGCGTCGCCGCCTGGTGGGCCTCGGGCTCGGACAGGTCGTCCTGACCACGGCGGCGGTCGCGGCGGGCGCGATGGCTCTCGGGCAGACGCCGAACGTCTCCATCGCCATCGGCATGGTCTTCGCGCTCAGCTCCACCGCCATCGTGATGCAGACGCTGGCGGAGAAGAACCTGACCTCGACGCGCGGCGGACGGTCCGCCTTTTCGGTTCTGCTGACCCAGGACATCGCGCTCATTCCGATGCTTGCCCTCCTGCCGCTGCTGGGACCGGGCGGCGGAGGCGGCGTGGACGCCGAGGCAGCGCCCGCGGGCGACGGCGAGGGCGCGACGATGGTGGCGGACGTGACCACCTGGGTCGGGGGCCTTCCCGGCTGGGGCGTCACCCTCTTCACGATCGGCGCGGTGGCCATCATCATCCTGGGCGGGACCTTTCTCACCCGGCCGGTCTTCCACTTCGCGGGCCGCGCGCGTCTGCGCGAGATGCACACCGTCGTCACGCTCCTGTTCGTGATCGGCGTCGCGGTGATCATGTCGCTCGTCGGCCTGTCGCCGGCGCTCGGGGCGTTCCTCGCAGGCGTCGTGCTCGCCAATTCGGAGTTCCGGCACGAGCTCGAGGCCGACATCGAGCCCTTCAAGGGGCTGCTCCTCGGCCTCTTCTTCATCACCGTCGGCGCGGGCATCGATTTCGACACATTCATGGCTGCGCCGCTCATTGTGCTGGGCGTCGTGGCCGGTCTGATTGCGACGAAAGGGGCCATCCTTTTTGCGCTCTCGATCCTGGCGCGGCTTCGCGGGCGCGACCGGATCCTCTTTACCTTAAGCCTCGCGCAGGCGGGGGAGTTCGGTTTCGTCCTCGTCTCCGTCGCCGTGCAGGACAACGTGCTCGGCGGCGACCTCGCGGCGATCCTGCTCCTGGCCATCGCCCTGTCGATGCTGCTGACCCCGCTGCTCTTCATCGCCTACGAGCATCTTGCCGCCCGCGCGCCCGAGGGCGAGGCCCTGCCGGACGACGAGATCGGCGAGCATGCCGAGGTCATCGTTGCGGGGGTCGGCCGATTCGGTCAGGTGGTCCAAAGGATGCTTCAGGGGGCCGGTCTGCGGGCCGTGGTGCTCGACCGCGATATCGAGACCATCCGCCTGCTGCGCAGCTTCGGCATCAAGACCTATCTGGGCGACCCGACGCGTCCCGAACTTCTCGAGGCGGCGGGCCTCAAGCAGGCCAAGGTTCTGGTCGTGGCGCTCGACGACCGGGCCGCCGCGGTGCGCCTGACGCGGATGGCGAAGGCCGCCAACCCCGACATCCACATCATCGCGCGCGCCTACGACCGGGTGCATGTCTACGAACTCTTCCGCGCGGGGGCCGACGATATCGTGCGCGAGATGTTCGACAGTTCACTGCGGGCCGGGCGCTACGTCCTCGAACGGCTGGGCTGGTCGCCGAGCGAGGCGCATGATGCGCGCGAGGCGTTCTACCGCCACGACCGCCATTCCATGCTGGAGCTCGCGAAGCTCTGGGAGCCGGGCGTTCCCGTGGACAGGAACCCGGATTACGCCGCCAAGGCGCGCGAACTCAACAAGGGGCTCGAGAACGCGCTGTTGACGCGGTTCGGCGAGAACAGCGCGGCAGTCGATGCCGCCGAGGGCCCGCTCGGGGCCGGACCGGGCGGGCAGACGACGGATGTGGACCAACAAGGGTCGCCCCTTGCGGACACGGCGTCCGACACCGCGCCGCCCGACCGGACCTGAATGGCCCGGGGGACGGCGCCGGGCGTCAGAGCCCCTTGGCCTGATACCCCGCCGCGATCCGGCCGATCGAGACGATAAAGCCGGCGGTTCGCAGGTCCGGCACGTCGTCGCGCTGGTGCCAGACCTCCCGCATCGCGCCATAGGCATTGCGCATGGTGTCGTCGAGGCCGGACCGCACCAGTTCCAGCTCGCCCGCGCCGCGCAGGTAGTTCCTCTTGAAGTCGTCCGACAGCGTCCAGGCAACCTCCTTGCTCTTCGACAACCGCTCGAGCTCGTCGACGAGGACATGGTGGCGCGCCTCCTCGGCCCGGCGCTGCATCCGGCCGAAGCGGATATGGCTCAGGTTCTTGACCCACTCGAAGTAGCTGACCGTAACGCCGCCGGCGTTCGCAAAGAGGTCGGGGATGATGATGCAGCCGCGCTGCTGGAGGATGTCGTTGGCCTCCGACGTGATCGGGCCGTTGGCCGCCTCGATGATGAGCAGGGCCTTCACGCGCGGCGCGTTCTCCGCATGGATGACGCTCTCCAGCGCCGCGGGAATGAGGATGTCGCACTCCGCCTCCAGCAGCTTCTCGCCGTCGGGCTCAAAGGTCGCGCCGGGAAAGCCCTTCACGCCGCCGTTCTCGCGGATGTGCATGTGCAGCAGCCCGATATCGAGGCCGGCTTCGCAGGAGACCGCGCCATCGCGCTCGATCACCGACACGATCTTCGCGCCGTCCTCCTCCGACAGGAAGGCGCCGGCGTGGAAGCCCACGTTGCCCAGCCCCTGCACGATGATCCGTTTGCCGTCGAGCGTGCCGGTGAGGCCCGCGGCCTTCATGTCCTCGGGGTGGCGGAAGAACTCCCGCAGAGCGTATTGCACGCCGCGTCCGGTGGCCTCTGTCCGGCCGGCGATGCCGCCCGCGTTCAGCGGCTTGCCGGTGACGCAGGCGTTGCCGTTGATGTCGGTCGTCTTCATCCGTTTGTACTGGTCGGCGATCCAGGCCATCTCGCGCTCTCCGGTCCCCATGTCGGGGGCGGGGACGTTCTGCGCCGGGTTGATGAGGTCGCGCTTGATGAGCTCGTAGGCGAAGCGCCGGGTGATGAGCTCGAGCTCATGGGGCTCCCACGCGGTCGGGTCGATGCAGAGCCCGCCCTTCGAGCCGCCGAACGGCACCTCGACCATGGCGCATTTGTAGGTCATCAGCGAGGCGAGCGCCTCGACCTCGTCCTGATGAACGGCCAGCGAGTAGCGGATGCCGCCCTTGACGGGCTCCATGTGCTCGGAATGGACGGAGCGGTAGCCGGTGAACGTATGGATCGATCCGCGCAGGCGCACGCCGAAGCGCACGGTATAGGTCGCGTTGCAGACGCGGATCTTCTCGACCAGGCCGGGCGAGAGATCCATCAGGCCCACGGCCTTGTCGTACATCGCGTTGACCGAGGCGCTGAAACCGCCTTGTTGAGCACTCATCCCTGTCTCCTCCGGTTGTCGGGGCGTCCGACGCCGCCACGGTCGGCAGCTTATCGCGTCCTTTCCGAAACGACACCTCGCCCGGCAGGGAAACATGAAAATTCGACGAAGATTGCCGCCCTTTGACCTTATTGGCGCCCGGCAGGAACCCCGATCGGCCCCGATACACCGCAATGCGACTCCCCCGTCGCCCGTGCTCCGCCCCCAGCCGCCAAGTAGCAATCGTGAACCGCCCGATCCGAAGCCTCTGCCGCGCCACCGCCCCCGCCGGGGCCGTCGCGCGGTTTCGCACCGCCGAGGACGGCAGCCTCACCATCTTCGGCCTCGTCATCTTCGTGATGATGATGGCGGCGGGCGGCATCGCGCTCGATGTCATGCGCTCCGAGGTCGAACGCACCGAGCTGCAATATGCCATCGATCGCGGCGTGCTCGCCGCCGCCAATCTCGAGCAGGGGCGCGACCCGGGGGCCGTCGTGAAGGATTACCTGCGCGCCGCCGGCCTCGACGAGGACAGCGTCGAGGTGACATCGGAAGCGAGCAGCCTGGACCGCCGGGTCTCGGTGACGGCCGCGACGCATACCAAGAGCCTGTTTCTCGACATGCTGGGCGTCGACGAGCTGGTGCAGCCGATCTCGACCGAGGCCAGGGAAGTCCGCACCGAACTGGAGCTGTCGCTCGTGGTCGACATCTCCGGCTCGATGGATGGCAGCAGGATCGAGACGCTGCGGTCGGCGGCCTCGACCTTCGTGGCGGCGCTGCTCGACGGCCGCGAGAATCTGACGACGGTCTCGCTCGTGCCCTACAACCACAGCGTCAACGCGGGCACCCTTCTCGCAGGGGTCTTCGACTTCACCGAGGAGCACCCGTTCTCGAACTGCATCGTCTTCCCCGACGCCGATTACCTGCGCCTCGACCAAGCTTCGGGCACCAGAATGCAGCGGATGGGCCATTTCGACTTCCGCACCTACTCCAGCCGCGGCAATGCGGCGGGCCTCGTCGCGGAGCCGAACTGCCGAACCGACAACTACGCCGCGATCCTGCCCTGGTCTAACAACGTCACCGAGCTGCAGTCGCGCATTTCCCAGCTCGGCGCGCGCGGAGCGACGGCGATGGATCTCGGCGTCAAATGGGGCACGCTGCTGCTCGACCCGTCGTCGCGGGACGAACTTGCGGAGCTGACCACTTCGGCCGAGGTGACGACGGGCGAGCGGGTGAATGGAGGCTTCGCGGGCCGCCCCGTTGACTACTCCGCCGAGGGCACGCGCAAGGTGCTGGTCGTGATGACGGACGGCGAGAACACCGAGCAGTGGGATGTCAAGGCCGACCGCCGCACCGGCAACTCCGGCGTGCATGTCGTCCGTGAGTGCGCGGTGTCCCCCTGCGCCACGCCGAACGGCACCGCCGGCACCGTGACGGTCAACCATTTCGGCATCAACCTAACCGTCAACCTCTTCGGCACCGACGGCTCGCGCTGTGGCCGGGTCGACTCCTCGGGTCGCATCATCGGCGCGGAGTGGGGCAACTCCCCTGAAGGCACCGCCAGCGTGACGCAGTTCCAGCGCAACCGGAACCTTCTGAGCGTGGGCCTTTGCCTCGCCCGCTTCGACGACACCGAGAACGGCCGCTACAATCTGCGCTACTCCATCGCGGTCCCGGGCCGGGGTTACTGGGTGCCCCACCTCAACAAGTTCCAATCGACGGTCTACGAAGCCAGCAAAGCCGTCCATCTGACCTATCGGCAACTCCTCGGCTCGGTCTCGACGAGCTATCTCGCCAACAAGATCATCCCCGCCGACAGCAACAACTATAACTGGAACACCCGCGTCGACTACTTCTACTCCTGGCAGGAGACCCACAACCAGTCCCGAGCCGACGCCAACCTGTCGCGCATCTGCGCCGCGGCGCGCGCGCAGGGCGTCATCATCTACACGATCGCGTTCCAGGCACCGACCGCGGGTCAGAACGCCATGCGCGACTGCGCGGGCACAGGCAACGAGACGCGGTACTTCGACGTGGAGGGGCTCGACATCGCGCAGGCCTTCGACGACGTGCTGGCCTCGGTCAGCCGCCTGCGGCTGACCGAATGAACGCCGCGCGCCTACTGCGGCACCCCGGTCGCGCGCTCCGCCAAGTCGCGCGCCGCGCCGCGGCGCCGATCGACCGCCTCGACGCCGCCATGGGCCTGTCCCGGGCCGGGCGGGAGCGCGGTGCCGCCACGGTGGAGTTCGTGCTGCTTCTGCCGGCGTTCCTGATGGTGTTCCTGTCGTCGTTCGACGCCTCCATCCTGCTGACGCACCAGGTCATGCTCGAACGCGCGGTGGACATCGTGGTCCGCAACATCCGCCTCGAGAAGCCGAAGACGCAGACGCAGCGGCAACTGACGGGCCGCATCTGCGACCGTGCCCGCATCCTGCCCCACTGCCGGCAGAACCTGCTCGTCGAGCTGACGGAGGTCGCGGCCCCGCTCTACGAGATGCCGGCGATCGACGCCCCCTGCGTCAACCAGTTGACGTCGATCGTGCCGCTGGCGAACCTGCTCGGCGACCGCACCGGCAAGATGATCCTGCTGTGCACCTGCTACTCGGTCGAGCCGGTGCTGCCGCTCGCGGTGCTCACCGTCAACCGCACGCTGGCGTCCAACCTCATCAACAACGAGGACGGCACAGTCCGCATGGTCACCTCCACGGCTTTCGTCGTCGAGCAGAACAGGCCGACGCTCCCATGAAGACGCGCCTCCGCAACCTTCTTTCCGGCCCCCGGCGCTTCTGGGCCGACACCCGGGCGTCCCTGTCGATCGAGGCGGCGATCATGCTGCCGCTGCTCTGCGGGCTCTAAGTCGCCGGCTACCAGTATTCCGACAGCTACCGGCGGGAGGCGCAGATCTTCAAGGCGAACTACGCCGTCGCGGACCTGCTGTCGCGCCGCCAGGACATGGTCTCTCCCGTCGATCTCGAGGGCCTGAAGAAGATCTACGAGAAGCTGATCTTCGCGGAAGACACGAGCTTCATGCGCTTCACCGAGATCCGGCGGCTCGACGGCGAGATCCAGAAGGTCTGGTCATGGGCGACGGACGGCCAGCCGGTAATGACCACGGTGCGCCTGCAAGGCTATCTCGACCAGATCCCCACGCTCGCGGACGGGGAGCGTATCGTGGTCGTGGAGAGCTACACCTACGATAGCCCGTTCTTCGCCGTGGGTCTCGAAGACAGGATCATCCCGAACTTCACGCCGATGCGGCCCCGCTACGGCAGCTGCATCGCCTTCAGCCCGGACCCTGCCGTTCCCAGCTCCGAATGCCTGATCACGGGAACGGGAACCCGCGTCGCGGGGAGCCCGGATCCGACGATCGACGGATGACGGTCCCCGCGCGCGGTCGCCACCCTGTCGATGCGAGATGAGGAGCTCGGTGGACTCGACTCCGGCGGCGCGCATCCCGATATGGGAGTCATGCGACTGCCCGACGGCTTTCTCGACGATCTCCGCAACCGGCTGAGCCTCTCGCAGGTCGTCGGGCGCAAGGTGACGTGGGACATGAAGAAGACCAACCAGGGCAAGGGCGACTGGTGGGCTCCTTGTCCGTTCCATCAGGAAAAATCGGCGAGTTTTCATGTCGATGACCGCAAGGGGTTCTACTACTGCTTCGGCTGCCAGGCGAAGGGCGATCTCTTTGGGTTCGTGCAGGGGACGGAGAACGTGAGCTTCATGGAGGCGGTCGAGATCCTGGCGGGCGAGGCGGGGATGCCGATGCCCGCCCCCGATCCGAAGGCGGCGGAGCGCTCGGACGTGCGGACCCGGCTGGCCGAGGTGACCGAGGAGGCTCTGCGCTGGTTCCGCCTGCAGCTCTCGACGGGGGCGGCCGCGGAGGCCCGGGCCTACCTCGACCGGCGCGGCCTGACCCGCGCGACGCTGGAGCGGTTCGAGATCGGTTTCGCGCCTGACGCGGCCGATTTGCTGGTGCAGGCTCTGACGGCCAAGGGCATCGCCTTCGATATGCTCGAAGGCGCGGGCCTCGCGGTTCCGGCGGAGGACGGCCGCCCGGCCCGCGACCGCTTCATCCATCGCATCGTCTTTCCGATCCGCGACGCCCGCGGGCGCTGCATCGGCTTCGGCGGCCGGGCGATGAACCCGAACGCAAAGGCGAAATACATCAATTCTCCCGAGACGGCGCTCTTCGACAAGGGCGCGAACCTCTACAATATCGGGCCCGCGCGGACGGCGGCGGGCCAGGGGCAGCCGCTGGTCGTCGCCGAAGGATACATGGACGTCATCGCGCTGGCGCAGGCGGGATTCGGGGCGGCGGTGGCCCCTTTGGGCACCGCCGTCACCGAACGGCAGCTGCAGATGCTCTGGCGCGTCAGCCCGGAGCCGCTGATCGCGCTCGACGGCGACGCGGCGGGACAGCGCGCCGGACTGCGGGTCGCCGATCTGGCGCTGCCGATGATCGCGGCGGGGCACGCCCTGCGGTTCGCCATATTGCCCGAGGGGCAGGACCCCGACGACCTGATCCGCACCAAGGGTCGCGAGGCGATGCAGGCGGTGCTGGACGGTGCGAAACCGATGCTGGCGCTGCTCTGGCAGCGGGAGACGGAGGGCAAGACGTTCGACAGCCCCGAACGGCGCGCGGTGCTCGACCGCGACCTGCGCGCGATGCTGCGGCGGATCGGCGATCCGGCGCTGCGGCGGCACTACGCCGACGGGATCGCGCGGCTGCGGGGCGAATTGTTCGGCCTCGCGTCTGGCGCCGCACCGCGGGATTTCGGGGCCGACCGGCCGTTCCAGGCGCGCCCCCGCCGCCCGTGGGTGCCCGGTCAGAAGTGGCAGCCGCCGCCGGCCCCGCCTTCCACCACCGCGCGGGCCTCGGCGCTGGCGGCGGGGGGCGTCGATCCGACGGTGCTGCTCGAGGCGGTGGCGCTGGCGGGCCTCTTGCGCCACCCGTCGCTCCTGCCGGAGTTCGCCCAGGACCTCGAGCGGGCGCATTGGACGCAGGGGGCGCATGCCGCCATTGCCGAAGCACTGATGTCCTTGCCGGCCGGTGCCGCCGAGCCGATGGCCTGGCTTGCGGAGAAGGTCGATATGCAAAGCCTTGAATCACTTCTCGCTCGCAGCCATGTTCGTATTTCGCCCGTCACGCGCGGCGGTGCGGCCGGCGCGCGCCCCTGCATCCGCGATGCGCTCAACAAGCTCGACGCGCGGCACGGGGCCGACCGGGAAAGCCGAGAGGCAATGGAAGATTTCGAGCAGGACGGCGGCGACGAGTCGATGACCTGGCGCCTGGCGCAGGCCACCCGCAGGCGGGACGAGTCGTTCCGCGCCGCCCGCGAGGACGCCGCTGCCGACGAAGACGAGACGGTCCTGTCGAATTATCTGCAGGGTCTGCTGGACACGAAGGTCTGGGAAAAGTCGAAGAAAAAGTGATTCGGGGTGCGGCCCCCGGCGATTCGCGATAGTGATTCGCCGAAGGACGATCGAAGAATCACTCCCTGGAATGGAGCGCTGCGATGGCCAAGGACACTGACGACGATCACAAGCAGGATGCCGACGGTGACCATTCGCTCGACATGAGTCAGGCGGCCGTCAAACGGATGATCGCCGAGGCGCGGACGCGTGGCTACATTACCTACGACCAGCTCAATCAGGTCCTGCCGCCCGAGCAGGTCTCGTCCGAGCAGATCGAGGACGTGATGTCGATGCTGTCCGAGATGGGTATCAACATCGTCGAAGCGGAGGAGAAGGAGGACGAGGACGACGACCGGCCGAAGGGGTCCACCGCCGTCGTCGACGCGACGAAGAAGGGCGGCGGCCTCGCAACCACCGAGGGCGGCAGCGAGAAGCTCGACCGCACCGACGATCCCGTCCGCATGTATCTTCGCGAAATGGGTTCGGTCGAGCTCTTGTCGCGCGAAGGCGAGATCGCCATCGCCAAGCGCATCGAGGCCGGCCGCAACACCATGATCCTCGGGCTTTGCGAGAGCCCCCTGACGTTCCAGGCGATCACGATCTGGCGCGACGAGCTTCTCTCCGAGGATATTCTCCTGCGCGACGTCATCGACCTCGAGACGACGTTCGGCGATCAGATGGAGGAGGTGGGCGACACTGCGGTCGTCGACGGCACGCCCGCGACGCCCCCGTCGAGCGAGCCGAAGCCGGAAGGCTCGAAGACCGAGCTGGACGCCGACGGTAACCCGATCGAGGACGACGACGAGGACGAGGACGAGGGCGCCAACATGTCGCTCGCCGCGATGGAGGCCGCGCTCAAGCCCCGCGTGCTCGAGACGCTCGACCGGATCGCCGACGACTACACCAAGCTGGCCGAGATGCAGGACCTGCGAATCTCGGCGACGCTGAACGAGGACGACAGCTTCTCTACCAAGGCCGAGGGGGCCTATCAGGAGTTGCGCTCCGAGATCGTCGAGATGGTGAACGGGCTGCACCTGCACAACAACCGGATCGAAGCGCTGATCGACCAGCTCTACGGCATCAATCGCCGGATCATGTCGATCGACTCGGGCATGGTGAAGCTGGCCGACCAGGCCCGCATCAACCGCCGCGAGTTCATCGAGGAATATCGCGGCCACGAGCTGGACCCCGGTTGGGTCGAGCGGATGACGGAGAAATCCGGCCGCGGGTGGCAGGCCCTGATGGAGCGGTCGCGCGACAAGGTGGAGGAGCTGCGCTCCGACATGGCGCAGGTCGGACAATACGTCGGCGTCGACATCAACGAGTTCCGCCGCATCGTGAACCAAGTCCAGAAGGGCGAGAAGGAAGCCCGGCAGGCCAAGAAGGAGATGGTGGAGGCCAATCTGCGCCTCGTGATCTCCATCGCGAAGAAATACACCAACCGCGGGTTGCAGTTCCTCGACCTCATCCAGGAGGGGAACATCGGCCTGATGAAGGCCGTCGACAAGTTCGAGTATCGCCGCGGCTACAAGTTTTCGACATATGCGACCTGGTGGATCCGGCAGGCGATCACCCGGTCCATCGCCGATCAGGCCCGCACCATCCGCATCCCGGTCCACATGATCGAGACGATCAACAAGCTGGTCCGCACCGGGCGGCAGATGCTGCACGAGATCGGCCGCGAGCCCACCCCCGAGGAACTGGCGCAGAAGTTGCAGATGCCGCTTGAGAAGGTCCGCAAGGTGATGAAGATCGCCAAGGAGCCGATCTCGCTCGAGACGCCCATCGGCGACGAGGAGGACAGCCAGCGCGGCGACTTCATCGAGGACAAGAACGCCGTGCTGCCCCTCGACTCCGCCATCCAGGAGAACCTCAAGGAGACGACCACGCGGGTGCTGGCGTCGCTCACCCCGCGCGAGGAACGCGTCCTGCGGATGCGGTTCGGGATCGGGATGAACACCGACCATACGCTCGAGGAGGTCGGCCAGCAATTCAGCGTGACCCGCGAACGCATCCGCCAGATCGAGGCGAAGGCGCTCCGCAAGCTGAAGCACCCGAGCCGGTCGCGCAAGCTGCGGTCGTTTCTCGACCAGTAGAACGCTTCCGACCCTCAGCACGACGGAAGATCCCCGGAGCGATCCGGGGATGTGTCGACTTACCTGTCGCGGGGCTTCGGCGATTTCCGCTCGTCAGGTTCCATGTCCGTCCCGGTCGTGATCGAATTAGGATCGTGCGTCGTTCCCACATCGCTGTCTGCCGGCACCTTACGAGTGCCGTCGTCGTCGATGAAGGTTTCGTCGGGCTTTTTGCTCCGGGCCATCTATCTTCTCCAAAGGTTGATCTTGGACCCAACGATGCCGCTTCGCTTCCGTTCCCGGGTTCGACGTTCCGCGATAGTGGTCGCCCGGGTTACGACGTCTTGTCGTCCTCGAGCACGAAGGTGACCATCATGTTGACCTGGTAATGATCGACCTTGCCGTTCTCGACGCGGACATACTGCTCTTTCACCCAGGCACTCTGGACGTTGCGGAGGGTGTCGTTGGCGCGTTCGATGCCTTGGGCGACGGCGTCATCGAAGCTCGTCCTGGAAGTGGCGGATATCTCGGTCACGCGGGCGATACTCATGGGAACTCTCCTGGATGTCGGTCTGGGACCGCGAGCCTGCGCCCTGTCCCCTCGCAGGTCAACACCGGGGTCGGGCGAGGGGGCCGAGGCTTTGCCTTCGCCTGCCGGTCGGCGTAGGTTCGCTGCATGTCTGCGCCGGCCAATCCATCATACGACATTTCTGCCCGAAGCCGGGACGTCTTCGAGTGACGCAGACGACGTTCATCGTCGAGACGCATGGTCCCGGCCTGACGGAGTTCACCGGTGACGTGGCGGCCTGGCTGCCGCGCCGCTCCGGCCTGCTGACGCTCTTCGTGCGCCACACCTCTGCCAGCCTCCTGATCCAGGAGAACGCCGACGCGGAGGTACGCGCCGATCTGACGGCGTTCCTGCGCCGTCTGGTGCCGCCGACGACCGACCCTTCGATGGCCTACCTCACGCATACCTACGAGGGGCCCGACGACATGCCCGGGCATATCAAGGCGATGCTCCTGCCGACATCGCTGCAAATCCCCGTGCGCGACGGACACCTGATGCTCGGCTCCTGGCAGGGGATCTTTCTGGTAGAGCACCGGGATCGACCGCATCGCCGCGAGGTCGTCGCGCATCTCACCGCGTGACCGGAGGCCCTGCATCGGCGCCGCAGGGCTTGCCACACAAGTGCTGGGGCGGCACAGTGGCTTCGCATCAAGCACTGGCTCCGGCAGCGATATCTGGCGGGCAAGACCCGGAGACCGCCCATGCGCTGCCCCTTTTGCGGAAACCTCGA
>JBBQDX010000131.1:0-11974 GCA_038320125.1 Rhodobacterales bacterium
GCCCGGCCCCCCCACCGGCGCCATCCTGTTCGCCCACGGCTATCGCGGCACGGCGGCTGGCACGCTGCGGAACGGTGCGCTCACGGCGCTGGCCGACGACCTCGGCGTGGCGCTCGTGGCGCTGAAGAGCTTCGACGAGGACTGGACCATTCCGAATGCCCCGAGCGCCGGCACGCGGCCCGAGCGCGACGAGGTGGGCTACGCCCTGCGCGTCAGGCGGGATCTGGCCGACCGCTTCGGCGTGGACCCCGATCGCATGCTCCTCGCGGGCTTTTCCGCCGGTGGCATGCTGGCCTGGAACGTCGCCTGCGAGGCGGGCGGTGCCTTCGCCGCCATCGTGGCGATGTCGGGCACCTTCTGGAAGGGCCCGCCCGACACCTGCCCGACCGAGGCGCGCATCTTCCATTTCCACGGCACCTCGGACGGCGTCGTCCCGATCGCCGGCCGCGCGATTGGCCCGACCGTGCAGGGCGACATGAACGACGTCCTCGCCATGTACCGCGCCGACAAGGGGTTGGGTGCGGGCCGGACCGTCGATCTGGAGGGGCTCGACTGCACCCAGTGGGACGGGGCCGCGACCCTGCGCTACTGCCTGCATCCGGGCGGGCACGAGTTCCGCGCCGACTGGATCCGGGGCGTCTGGAACGAAGTCTTCCCCGACGGCTGAGCGGCGCTTGAAGCGGCGGGCGGCGCGGCTAGCTGTCAGGACCATGGAGAAAGCCCTCGTCATCGGCGCCTCCGGCGGTCTTGGCGCGGCTCTCGCCGACCGCCTGTCGGAGAGCCACGCCGTCACCCGCCTGTCGCGCAGCATCGATGGCCTCGACGTGACCGCGCCCGCGTCGGTGGCCTCGCTGCTGGGCGCGCAGGACGGCCCCTTCGCCATCGTCTTCATCGCCACCGGCATCCTCGCCCCCGAGGGGCACGCGCCGGAGAAGTCGCTCGACGTCATCGACGCGGAGGCCATGGCCCGCACCTTCGCCGTCAACGCGATCGGGCCGGCGCTCCTGCTGAAGGCGCTCGCGTCGAAGCTGACCGAGACGACTCGCATCGGCGTGCTGACCGCGCGGGTGGGCTCCATCGGCGACAACCGGATGGGCGGCTGGCATTCCTACCGCGCGTCCAAGGCGGCCGCCAACCAGATCGTCCACGGGGCCGCCATCGAGATCGGCCGCAGGCGCAAGGGCAGCGTCGTGGTGGCCTTGCACCCCGGCACAGTCGCGACGCCCTTCACCGCAAGCTACCAGACCCCGAAGGTCACGGCTGCGGAGGCGGCGGGCAACCTCATCGACGTGCTGACGGGTCTCTCCCCCGCCGACACCGGCGGCTTCTTCGACTACGAAGGCAAGCGCATTGAGTGGTGAGCCGCGCCTGATCCTCGTTCTCGGCGACCAGCTGTCGGATGACCTCAGCGCCCTGCGCGAGGGGGACCGGGCGCGCGACACGGTGGTCATGGCCGAGGTCCAGACCGAGACCGACTACGTCCCCCACCACCCGCGCAAGATCGCCTTCCTCTTCGCCGCGATGCGCAAGTTTGCCGAGCGCCTTCGCGCGCAGGGCTGGACGGTGCGCTACACGCGGCTCGACGACCCGGAGAACAGCCAGTCCATCCAAGGCGAACTGCTCCGCGCCGCCGATGCGACCGGCGCCACCGAGGCCATCGGCACCGAGCCGGGCGAGTTCCGGCTGATCGCGGCGCTGGAGGAGGCGCCGATCCCCGTCCATCTCTTTCCCGACGACCGGTTCCTTTGCTCCCACGCCGAGTTCGAGGGTTGGGCCGAGGGCCGCAAGGAGTTGCGGATGGAGTGGTTCTACCGCGACATGCGCCGCAAGACCGGCCTGATGATGGAGGGCGGGAAACCGGCGGGCGGCAAGTGGAACTACGACCACGACAACCGCAAGCCGCCGAAGCGCGGGCTCGCACCGGCCGGCCCGCTGCGCTTCGCCCCCGACGCGACGGTGGAGGAGGTGCTCGCCCTCGTCCGCGACCGGTTCGGCAACCGCTACGGCAAGCTCGACGACTTCTGGTTCGCCACCGACACGGGCGAGGCGCGGCAGGCGCTGGCGCATTTCATAAAGCACTCCCTGCCGTCCTTCGGCGACTATCAGGACGCGATGGTGAAGGGCGAGCCCTACATGTTCCACGCGCTGCTCTCGCCCTACCTCAATGCAGGGTTGCTTGGCTGGCGCGAGGTCTGCGAGGCGGCCGAGGCGGCCTGGAAGGCCGGCGACGTTCCAATCAACGCCGCCGAGGGGTTCATCCGCCAGATCATCGGCTGGCGCGAGTATATCCGCGGCATCTACTTCCGCGAGGGGCCGGACTACACGTCCCGCAACGAGCTGCGGGCGACACGCGACCTGCCGGAGTTCTACTGGACCGGCGACACCGACATGGCCTGCGTCGCCGAGACCGTGACGGCCACGATGGACCACGCCTACGCCCACCACATCCAGCGCCTGATGGTCACCGGCAACTTCGCGCTCCTGGCCGGACTGCACCCGCATCAGGTGCACGAATGGTATCTCGTGGTCTATGCCGACGCCTACGAATGGGTCGAGGCGCCCAACGTCATCGGCATGTCGCAGTTCGCCGACGGTGGCGTCGTCGCCTCCAAGCCCTACGTCTCGGGCGGCAACTACATCAACCGCATGTCGGACTATTGCGGGACCTGCGCCTATTCCGTCTCGAACAAATCGGGCGAGGGGACCTGTCCCTTCAACCTGCTCTACTGGGATTTCCTGAGCCGGCACCGCGCGCGGTTCGAGAACAACCCCCGCATGGCGCAGATGTACCGGACCTGGGAGCGGATGGACGAGGGCCACCGCGACACCGTGCTGTCGGAGGCGGCCGCGTTCCTCGACCGGCTGGACGCCGGGGATCGCGTCTAGGCCCCGACAAGACCGCCGATTCTCCGTCCGGGGGCCGCAATTCCGCCCCCCCTGCATGGGTATTCCGAGGGCCTGATCCGCCGGACCCGGGAGACCGCCCATGCCATTCGAACGGCTCGTCGCCAGGACGAGGACGCGGCTCGCCAAAGGCGCCTTCGCCGCGCTGCTTCGATCCGCCTCCGTCGGTGGCCCTGCCGGGACTGCCGCCAGCGCCGTCGAGCCGCGGGGGTCCGGCAGTTGGGCGAACGACTGGTCGGAGGGCGGCTCGGCGATGGAGCGCGCGATGTCCCTCGCGCTGCCGAACCGCGGCCGCCCCGCCGCGATACCAGCCCCTGCCGCGCCCGACCGCGCCGCGAGACACGTCGCCGCCGTCCGGACGAAGCCGCTGATGTCGCTGCACGAGGTGCGGCTCCACAACTGGATCGTCGACCGGCTCGAGGCGGAGGCGCCGACCTGTTCGCTGCATGCCCGCGTCGCCTTCCCCGCCTTTCTCGCGGCGGACCCGGCATCGGGCGGGCCCGACCCGCTCCAGGATCTCGTGGCCGACATGCTCATCGCCGACCGCAACGGCCAGCCCGTCGCCGCGCTGATCCGCGAGACCGCCGGGGTCCGGTCGTACGACCTGCGGCTGCGCGCCGTCCTGCGCGACGCGGACCTGCCCGTCGTCGACATCCCCGCCCGTCCCGGCCTCGCCGACCTCTGGACGAGGATCGCGCAGGTGCTGCCCGGCGACTGAGCGCCGCCCCCCGCCCGGATCGGCGCAGATATCCGGTCCCGATCGACGGCTGCGGGCAGAGATGACGCGCTCCGCCGGCTTTGTGGAGGGGGAGGGGCGCACGCTGAACTGTCGCGGCACCCCCTCTCCCCGTCCCGGCCTCACGACCTGCGCCGAGGCACCACGCTCCGGGTCGTGGAAACACAGGCGCGTGCCGGCCGCCGGATGGACGGGCGCGGATCGCGCCCCCGGACAGGGGCGAGCGCCGGGACGGCCGAACTTCGCCGCGTGCGGCTCCGGGGCGCGCTCAGCCGCCGTTGTCCGCCGGCGCCGCCTCGGGCCCAGCCACCGCGGGCGTCTCGGCCGGCACCGCCCCGGGGTCCTCGGACGTCGCGGCACCGGGCGCCGAAGGAGGCCCGACCAGCGCGCCGCCCGCCCAGTTGCCGCTCTCGACCTGCCCCGTGCCATAGCGCATCGTGCCCGGCCCCTCGCGGCGCCCCGCCAGGAAGGCGCCCTCGTAGACGTCGCCGTTGGCATAGGTCGCCGTGCCCTCGCCCTCGATCTCGCCCGCGTTCCAGCCGCCGGTGAACGAGAAGCCGTCCGCCATGGTGATCGTGCCTTCGCCCTGCCTCTGCCCCCGGAAGAACCCGCCCTCGTAGACGGTTCCGTCGGCATATGTGGCCTTGCCCCGACCGTGGCGCAGCCCCTCGGCCCATTCGCCCTCGTAGCGGTAGCCGTCGGTGAATGTCATCGTGCCGGTGCCGTGGTTCTGCGCGTTGAGAAAGCCGCCCTCGTAGACCAGCCCGTTGGGATAGACCGCGCGCCCCTCGCCCTCGATCACGCCGGCCTCCCACGCCCCCTCATAGGTGGCGCCGTCGGCATAGGTGATCTTGCCGGTGCCGTCCGCCAGATCGTCGGCGAACTCGCCGGCATAGACCGACCCGTCGGGATAGCGGACCTCGCCCTCGCCCTCGATCCGCCCCTCGACCCAGCCGCCGGAATAGACGTAGCCGTCGGTCCCGGTGAACGTGCCCTGCCCGTGCCGGCGGTCGGCGGCGAACTCGCCCTCGTAGACGTCGCCGTTGTCGTAGGTCACCTTGCCCTGACCCTCGCGCTTGCCGGAGGCGAGCGTGCCCTCGTAGACGTCGCCGTTGCCCTGCGTCAGCATGCCGGTGCCGTTGATCTGCCCCTCCGCCCAGGCCCCCACGTAGGTCAGCCCGTCGGGCGTGTGCAGCGTCCCCTCGCCGGAGCGGACGTTGCCGGCCATCGCACCCTCGTAGGTGGAGCCGTCCGGATAGGTGATCCGCCCCTCGCCCTCCTTCTGCCCCGCGACCCAGCCGCCCTCGTAGCGGTAGCCGTTCGGGGCCTCGAGCACCCCGTCGCCGGAATGGACGGCGTTGACGAAGCCGCCGGTGTAGCGGGTGCCATTGGCATAGTCGGCCACGCCCTCGCCCTCGATGCGCCCGTCGACCCAGTCGCCGGTATAGGTGGCCCCGTCGGCGAAGGTGATGGTGCCGGTGCCGTTCGGCTCGCCCGCCGCGAATGCTCCCTCGTAGATCGAGCCGTCCGGAAACTCCGCCCGGCCGTGTCCCCGGATCTCGCCCGCGACCCAGTCTCCGGTGTAGATGTAGCCCGACGGCAGCGAGTAGGTGCCGGTGCCGTCCTGCAGGCCGTCCACGAAGGTGCCCTCGTAGACGCCGCCGCCGTCGTACTGCTTGGTCACGACCTCCTGCGCTGACACGCCCCATGCGCCCGCCCCGGCGAGTGCCGCCGCCATCATCGCCCCGGTCAGCCTGTTCATCCGTGCGCCCCTCATGCCCCGTCGTGCCCCTTCGTGCCCGTCTCGTCGGACCCCGTGCCGTCGCGGCGCAAGCTAGGCAAAGCGGGCGGGACAGGCAACGGGCGATGCGCGCGACCCCCGGCATCGGCGCTTCCCCCCGCGCCGGTCCCGCGCTAGGTCGGGCCGCGATCCCGCCGCGCGTCCCGCCAGGTTTTCAGGAGGCCGACATGCCCGAAACATTCCGCCTGACGATGGCCCAGCTCAACCCGGTGATGGGCGATCTGGAGGGCAACGCGGAGGCGGCCCGGCGCGCATGGACGGTGGGCAAGGCGGAGGGCGCCGACATGGTCGCCCTGCCCGAGATGTTTCTGACCGGCTACCAGCCGCAGGATCTGGTCCGCAAACCCGCCTTCGTCGCCCATGTCCGCGCCGTGCTGGCAAGGCTGGTGGCCGATTGCGCCGACGGGCCGGCCCTGGGGATCGGCGCCGCCGCCTGGCCGGAGGGGTCGGTGAAGCCCTACAACACCTGGGTCGTGGCCCGGGGCGGCGGCATCGTCGCCGAGATCCGCAAGCACCACCGCCCGAACTACAAGGTCTTCGACGAAAAGCGGTTCTTCCACGCCGGCGACATCTCCGGGCCCTACACGATCGGCCCGGTGCGGATCGGCACGCCGATCTGCGAGGACGCCTGGCTCGAGGACGTGACCGAGACGCTGGCCGAGACCGGGGCCGAGATCCTCATCGTCCCGAACGGCTCGCCCTACTTCCGCGGCAAGCAGGACGTGCGCTACGGCGTTATGGTCGCCCGCGTCGTCGAGACGGGACTTCCGCTGGCCTATCTCAACCTCGTCGGCGGGCAGGACGACCAAGTGTTCGACGGCGCCTCCTTCGTGCTCAACCCCGGCGGCGCGTTGACGCACCACCTGCCCGCCTTCGAGGAGGCCCTCACGCATGTCGATTTCGAGAAGGGCGACGACGGCTGGCGGGCCCTGCCGGGAGAGAAGGCGCCGCAGCCCGAGGGGCCGGGGGCCGACTATCGCGCGATGGTCGTCGGCCTACGCGACTACATGGGCAAGGCCGGGTTCGAGCGGGCGCTTCTGGGCCTCTCGGGGGGCGTAGATTCCGCCGTCGTCGCGGCCATCGCCGCCGATGCGCTCGGGCCGGAGAACCTGCATTGCGTCATGCTGCCGTCGGAATACACCTCCGGGGACAGCCTGGAGGACGCGCGCGGCGTGGCGGCGCGGCTCGGCTGCCGGCTCGACGCGCTGCCCATCACCGGACCGCGCGCCGCCGTCACGGAGGCGCTCGGCGACCTCTTCGAGGGCACGATGCCGGACCTCACCGAGGAAAACATCCAGTCCCGCCTGCGCGGCCTGCTCCTCATGGCGCTCAGCAACAAGTTCGGGGCGATGGTTCTGACCACCGGCAACAAGTCCGAGGTCGCGGTCGGCTATTCGACGATCTACGGCGACATGTCGGGCGGCTACAATCCGGTCAAGGATCTCTGGAAGACCGATCTCTTCGAGGTCTGCCGCTGGCGCAACGCCAATCACGTCGACTGGTTCAAGGGCCCCGCCGGCGAGGTGATGCCGGCGCGCGTCATCGACAAGCCGCCCTCGGCGGAGCTGCGCCACGACCAGAGGGACGAGGACAGCCTGCCGCCCTATCCGGTGCTCGACGACATCCTGCGCGGCCTGATCGACGAGGAACTGTCGGTGGCGGAGGTGGTTGCGCGCGGCCATGGCCGGGACGTTGTGAAGCACATCGAGAGGTTGATATTTCAGAGCGAATACAAACGTTTCCAATCCGCCCCGGGCACGCGCCTGTCGCAGCGGGCGTTCTGGCTCGACCGCCGCTATCCCATCGTGAACCGGTGGCGCGATCCGAGCTGAGGGGAAGGGGCGCCGCCCCCGGTGCAAGGCACCTCCCCCGGGATATTTTCAGAGCAAAGACCGAGGAGAAACAGATGAGCGATTTCCACCCGGCCCCGAACCTAGGCAACCTCGACGGAGCGCGGACGTTCTGCGGCGACCTGCCGGGCGGCGGCGCGGGGCGGTCGACGCGGACCCGGGGCAATCTCGACGTTTTCGGCCCACAGATCGGCCCGCAACTCGGCGCGCCCTTCGACCGGGCACCCACCGGAAAGCTCGGCGACCGCATGGTGCCGACGCCGCATGTCGACGTGCGCCTGTCGATGGAGGAGTGGCGCGCGTTCGCGGACCGGCACGTGGCGGCGGATCGGGCGGACATCGTCGCGCCGATGGCCCTCTCCGACACCTTCGGCGCCCCGCTGGAGTTGGAGGCGAAGCGTGACCCTTCGACCTCGGCCTTCGCAGCATGACGCGGGTCCTTTTTGCCGCGCGCCCCGCCAAGTGGGAGGAATACCGCGACGTGCTGCCTGGCGCCCTGGCGGAGGCGGGTGTCTCGGCGGAGGTGCTGACGCTCGAGGATGCGCCGGAGCCCGCGACCGTCGATTGGGTCGTCTATGCGCCGAACTCGGCGCTTCAGGACTTTGCGCCCTACACCCGGCTGAAAGGGGTGCTGAACCTCTGGGCCGGGGTGGAGGACGTGGAGGGCAACCGGACGCTGACCGCGCCGCTGGCCCGGATGGTCGACGGGGCACTCACGCGGGGTATGGTGGAATGGGTGACGGGGCATGTGTTGCGCCACCACCTGAACATGGACGCGCAGGTGACGAACCCCGACCGGCGGTGGGACTTCGGACCGCCGCCGCTGGCCGCCGACCGGCCCGTCGCGATGCTGGGGATGGGCGCGCTCGGAAGCGCCTGTGCGGTGGCGCTGGCAGGTCTCGGCTTCCCGGTGACGGGGTGGTCGCGCAGCCGCAAGGACATTCCCGGCGTTCGCTCCTGCGTGGGCGAAGACGGACTGCGCGATGCCCTGTCGTCGGCCGAGATCGTGGTGCTGCTGTCGCCTCTGACCCGCTCGACCGAAAACCTGCTGAACGCGGAGCGCCTCGGCTGGATGCGCGACGGCGCGGTGCTGCTGAACCCCGGGCGCGGCGGGCTGGTGGACGACGATGCCCTCCTTGCCGCGCTCGACCGCCTCGGGCATGCCACGCTCGACACCTTCCGGGTGGAGCCGCTGCCCGGCGATCATCCGTTCTGGGCGCATCCGAAGGTGACGGTGACGCCGCATATCGCCTCGGCCACGCGCCCGCCCTCGGCGGCGCGGGTGATCGCCGAGAACATCCGGCGGGGCGAGGCGGGCGAGCCGATGCTGCACCTTGTCGACCGCAGGGAGGCGCTGGCATGCGACTGACCCCACTGGCCGCGGGCTTGCCCGCCACCGTGCCCTTCGTCGGCCCCGAGGCGCAGGAGCGCGCGCGTGGCGCGCCCTTCGCGGCCCGGCTCGGCGCGAACGAGAGCGGCTTCGGCCCCTCGCCCCGCGCGGTCGCGGCGATGGCGGCCGCCGCGCGCGAGGCGTGGATGTACGGCGACCCGGAGGTGCACGACCTTCGCCAGGCACTTGCCGCGCATCACGGCGTGAAGCCCGAGAACATTGTCGTGGGCGAGGGCATCGACGGGCTGCTGGGGTATCTCGTGCGCCTGCTGGCGGGGCCCGGCGACGCGGTCGTGACCTCCGCGGGGGCCTATCCGACCTTCGTCTACCATGTGAATGGCTACGGCGGCGCGGTGCATGCGGTTCCCTATGCGGGCGACCGGGAGGATGTGGCGGCGCTGGCCGCAAAGGCGCGGGAGGTGGACGCGAAGCTGGTCTACCTGTCGAACCCCGACAACCCGATGGGAAGCTGGCACGACGCTGCGACAATCCTTCGCCTGATCGATGTCTTGCCGCAGGACACGGTGCTGTGCCTCGACGAGGCCTACGCCGACCTTGCCCCGGCGGAGGCGATTCCACCGCTCGACGCCAGCGAAACCCGGGTCATCCGGATGCGGACCTTCTCCAAGGCGCACGGGCTCGCGGGCCTGCGCGTCGGCTATGCCATCGGGTCCACCGATCTGATCGCGGCCTTCGACCGGGTGCGCAACCATTTTGGCATCGGGCGGGTGGCGCAGGCGGGCGCGCTGGCCGCGCTGGCGGACACGGACTGGCTGGCGCAGGTGCGCGCGCGCGTCCTCGCCGCCCGCGCGACCATTGGCGAGATCGCCCGCGCGAACGGTCTGGTGCCGCTGCCCTCCGCCGCGAACTTCGTCGCGGTCGACTGCGGCGGCGACGGGGATTTCGCGCGCCGGGTGCTGGCGGGGCTGCTGGCGCGCGGCGTCTTCGTGCGGATGCCGGGGATCGCCCCGCTCGACCGCTGCATCCGCGTGTCGTGCGGCACGGAGGACGACCTCGCCTTGCTGCGCGCCGCCTTGCCGGAAGCGTTGAAAGAGGCCGGGTCGTGACGGCCCGGCCCGCGCAAAGACCCCGCCCCGCGAACTGGCTCGACGCCCGAGGTCGGATCGATGATTTGGCCCCACTGACCTAGAGCGGCCCCGGCAGCCGCTCCTCCGAGAGCAGCACGTTCGCCTCCATCTCGCCCACGCCGGGCAGCGCCATGATCCGGCGCCGCAGCACCCGCTCGAAATCGGGCAGGTCGCGCGCCGTCACCCGCAGGCGGTAATCGTAGCGCCCCAGCACATGCTCCACGAGCAGCACCTCGGGGATGGCGCTCACCGCCCGTTCGAAGTCGTCGAGCGATACGCGCCCCCGGGTGGCCAGCTTGAGGCCAAGAAAGACCGTCACGCCGAATCCGAGCTTCTCGAGGTCGAGCGACAACTCGCGCCCCCGCAGCACGCCGGCCTCCCTGAGCCGCCGCAACCGCCGCCAGGTGGCCGGCTGCGACAGCCCGACGGCACGCCCGACGGCCCCCGCCGACAGCGTCGCATTCGCCTGCACCACCCGCAGGATCGCCCGGTCGAGATCGTCGATCACGTCCCGGCCGCCCTTGCGGGATACTCCCGCCGCCGGCTGCCGCGCATCCTCATATCGGCAGCGCCTGATCGGTCTTGACCGTCGCCACATGCATCAGCGCCTCGATGTCGGCGATATGCGGCAGCGTCAGGATCCGGTCGCGGTAGAGCGCCTGCCAATGCGCCATGTCGCGGGCAATGACGCTGAGGCGCAGGTCGACGCGGCCGAGGAAGGTCTGCATCTGCGTCACCTCGGGCACCTTGCGGGCGGCCTGCTGAAAGGCATCGAAGGCCCCCGGCGCGGTCTTGTCGATCTGGATGCGAAGCGACACCTCGACCGCGTAGCCGAGCGCCTGCCAATCGATGACACCATGCACCCCCCGCAGGATCCCCCCCTCCCGGAGCCGGTCGATGCGCCGCGAGACGGTGGCCGAGGGAAGCCGCAGGAGGCCCGCCAGTTCTGCCGCCGAAAGGTCGGGCGCGGCCTGCCATTGCCGCAGAAGGCGGCGGTCGATGTCGTCGAGCATGGAAGTTCTGCCAATAAGGACTTCTGCGAATGAGTACCGCGTTTCACCCGCGAGAATAAGGGCTATCTCTTCTCGGCTTTCCCCTGCGCGATCGCTATCCATACCGCCAAAGACAGCAGCACCCCGGAGGGACGACATGCGTGTTTACTACGACCGCGACTGTGACGTGAACCTGATCAAGGACATGAAGGTGGCCATCCTCGGCTACGGCAGCCAGGGCCATGCCCATGCGCTGAACCTGCGCGACAGCGGCGCCAAGAACGTCGTGGTCGCCCTGCGCGAGGGCTCGCCCAGCCGCGCCAAGGCGGAAGGCGAGGGCCTCGAGGTCATGGGCATCGAGGAGGCCGCCGCCTGGTGCGACCTCATCATGTTCACCATGCCCGACGAGCTGCAGGCCCAGACCTACAAGGCCCACGTCCACGACAACCTGAAGGACGGCGCCGCCATCGCCTTCGCCCACGGCCTCAACGTCCACTTCGGGCTGATCGAGCCCAGGAAGGGCGTCGACGTTATCATGATGGCGCCCAAGGGGCCCGGCCACACGGTTCGCGGCGAATACGTCAAGGGCGGCGGCGTGCCCTGCCTCGTGGCCGTCGACAACGACGCATCCGGCAAGGCGCTGGAGATTGGCCTGTCCTACTGCTCGGCCATCGGCGGCGGCCGCTCGGGCATCATCGAGACGAACTTCCGCGAGGAATGCGAGACCGATCTCTTCGGCGAGCAGGCCGTGCTCTGCGGCGGCCTCGTCGAGCTGATCCGCATGGGCTTCGAGACGCTGGTCGAGGCGGGCTACGCGCCCGAGATGGCCTATTTCGAGTGCCTGCACGAGGTGAAGCTGATCGTGGACCTGATCTACGAGGGCGGCATCGCCAACATGAACTACTCGATCTCGAACACCGCCGAATACGGCGAATACGTCAGCGGCCCGCGGATCCTGCCCTACGAGGAGACCAAGAAGCGGATGAAGGCCGTCCTCACGGACATCCAGACCGGCAAGTTCGTGCGCGACTTCATGTCCGAGAACAGCGTGGGCCAGCCCTCCTTCAAGGCGACCCGCCGTCTCAACGACGAGCACCAGATCGAGAAGGTCGGCGAGAAGCTGCGCGAGATGATGCCGTGGATCTCCGCCGGAAAGATGGTCGACCGCGCCCGCAACTGAGCGCCTCGGCGGGACGATGAGATGGGCGGGCGC
>JBBQDX010000132.1:0-11917 GCA_038320125.1 Rhodobacterales bacterium
CGGACGAGATGCCCGATCTTTCGGGGCGCCGCGTGCTGGTGGCCGACGACAGCGCCACCAACCGGACGCTGCTGCGGGCGATGCTGGTGCGGCTCGGCGCGGAGTGCGAGGTGGCGCGCGACGGGATCGAGGCGCTGAACTGGATGGCGCGGGAGCGGTTCGACCTCGCCCTCGTGGACATCGAGATGCCGGTGCTGGGCGGTCTGGACGTGCTGCGCGCCGAACGGTTGCGGCAGGCGCGGGGGATGGCGCTCCCGATGGCGATGGTGGCGATGACGGCCTACGTCCTGCGCGACAACAGCGAGGCGATCATGCAGGCGGGGGCCGATGGCATCCTGGGCAAGCCGCTGCCGCCGATCGAGACTTTCGCCAGGCTCATCGACGGGTTTCTCAGCGCGGCTCCGGTTGCGGAGCCCTGGAGGCCGGAGGACGCGCCGGCGCTCTCGGCGATCACGCTGTCGGATCTGATGGCGGCCGCCGGGCCGGACTACCGGGGGCAGTTGCTGATGCGGCTGCGAGAGGATCTGGAGATGGTGGAGCGGCATCTGGCGGAGGCGCTGGCCGACGGCGACGTGGTCGCGGCGGGGGCGCAGTCGCACGTGCTGCTGTCGCTGGCGTCGAACGTGGGGGCCCTGCCCACGCTGGAAACCGCCCGCCGGCTGAGCCGCGTCGCGGCCGAGGGCGACCTCGAGGCGGTGCGGGCGGAAGGCGCGGTGTGTCTCGAGAAGCTGGCCGTCCTGCGGCGCGAGCTCGCGGTGACGACCGACGGCTGAGGTGCGCGCGGGGCGCCGCCGCGCCTAGAGCCGCGGCACCCGTTGCAGGAGCGGCATCAGGCCGGCCATGTCCGGCCCGTCCGTCCGCCCGGTCAGCGCGTGGCGCAGCGGCATGAAGAGAGCCTTGCCCTTGCGGCCCGTCGCCGCCTTCACCGCCGCCGTCCACTCGGGCCAGGCGGTGTCGGAGAACGGCGGCGGCGGCAGCAGGGCGAGAGCCTCGCGCACGAAGGCCTCGTCCTCCTCGGCGATGGCAGGCGCCGCGCCGGACGTCATCAGCGTCCACCAGTCCGCCATGCCGGCGCGGGTGCCGATGTTGTCGCGCACCACCTGCCAGAACCGCGCCCGCTGGCCTTCGGGCACGCCGAGGGCGGCGATGTCGTCCGCCACCGCCTCGAACGGCAGCGATTGCAGCACATGCGCCGTCAGCGGCTTGAGATCCTCGACGTCGAACTTGGTCGGAGCCGCGCCGAACTGGCTGATGTCGAAGCCCTCCCTCAGCGCGGCGAGGTCGGAGCGCAGCTCCACCGGCTGCGACGAGCCGAGCCGCGCCATCAGCGACATGAGCGCCATCGGCTCGATCCCCGCGGCGCGCAGGTCGCGCAGGGCCAGCGTGCCCAGACGCTTGGACAGCGCCTCGCCCTGCGGCCCGGTCAGCAGCGAGTGGTGCGCGAAGACCGGAGGAGCGTGGCCGAGGGCGTCCATGATCTGGATCTGCGTCGCGGTGTTGGTCACGTGGTCGGCGCCGCGGACCACGTGGGTGACGCCCATGTCGGTGTCGTCCACGACCGAGGCCATCGTGTAGAGAAATTGCCCGTCGCCACGGATCAGCACCGGGTCCGACAGCGAGGCCGCGTCGATGCTGAGCTCGCCCAGCACGCCGTCGGTCCATTCGATGCGCTCGCGGTCGAGCAGGAACCGCCAGTGGCCGCCGCGTTCGGCGCGCAGGCGGTGCTTCTCGGCGTCCGAAAGGTCCAGGGCGGCGCGGTCGTAGACCGGCGGTCGCCCCATGTTGAGCTGCTTCTTGCGCTTGAGGTCGAGTTCGCCCGGCGTCTCGAAGGCCTCGTAGAGGCGGCCCGCGTCCCGCAACCGCTGCGCCGCCGCCTCGTAGCGGTCGAGGCGGGCAGACTGGCGCTCCTCGCGGTCCCAGGTCAGGCCCAGCCATGCGAGATCCTCGCGGATGGCGTCGACGTAGGCCTCGCGCGACCGCTCCGGGTCGGTGTCGTCGAGGCGCAGGATGAAGGTGCCGCCGGCCTTGCGCGCGATCATCGCATTCATCAGCGCGGCCCGCATGTTGCCGACATGCAGGTAGCCCGTGGGCGAGGGGGCGAAGCGGGTGACAGTCCGTGTCTGTGCAGGATCGGGCATGGCGGGCTCCTTTGGCGCTGGATGTGCCACCCGCGCGGGAGGGTGTCCAGCGGTGCGGGAGGGTGTCCAGCGGTGCGGCGGCGGTGGGACGTCGCAGAGCGGGGCGTTGCAGGGCAGGGCGGCGCATCGAAGGGCATGGCGTTGCGGGGCGGGCCCGGCGCGCTAGGTCGGCACGAAGCCACAACGAGGAGAGACGAGATGACCCGAATGTCCCGCCGCGCCGCCATGGGCTCCGCCGCCCTGCTGCCCTTCGCCGTAGCCCTGCCCGCCCGGGCCGCGGCCCCCGTCAGGGAGCCGTTGCGGCAGACGATCCGCCGCTTCGGGCTGGGCGACCTCGAGGTGACGACCCTGTTGGCGGGGACGCTCACCAACCCGACGCCGCCGCAGGAGATCTTCGGGATGAACGTCGACGCGGAAACCTTCGCGCAAGTGAGCGAGGCGGCCTTCCTGCCCACGGACGTCAGCCAGTTCTTCTTCACCCCGACGCTGGTCAACACCGGCGAGAGCCTGATCCTCTTCGACACCGGCCAGACACCCGAGGCCATCGCGGCGGCGGTCGAAGCGGCGGGCTACGGCACCGGCGACGTCGACACCGTGATCCTGACGCATATGCACGGCGACCACATCGGCGGGCTGATGGGCGACGGCGGGCCGACCTTCGCCAACGCGGCCTATGTGACGGGGCAGGCGGAATACGATGCCTGGGCCGAAACGGGCGACGCAGGGTTCGACACCAAGGTGCGTCCGCTGGCCGACCGGATGACGTTTCTTGCGGACGGGCAAGACGCCGCTCCGGGCATCACCGCCGTCGCCGCGTTCGGCCATTCGCCCGGGCACTTGGTCTACCGGCTGACGAGCGGGGAGACGTCGCTGCTCGTCGCCGCCGATCTCGCCAACCACTACGTCTGGTCGCTGGCGCATCCCGACTGGGAGGTGAAGTTCGACATGGACAAGGCGACGGCCGCCGAAAGCCGCCGCCGCGTCCTCGGCATGGTCGCGGCCGAGCGCATGCCGATGATCGGCTACCACATGCCGTTCCCCGCGGTGGGCTACGTCGAGACGGCGGGCGACGGTTTCCGCTGGGTGCCGGAGAGCTATCAGTTGATGCTCTGACCGGGGCGTGCCGCCGTCGGGCCGGGGTCCGGCGGCGGCAGAGACGCCCGCGGCCGTGGCGTCACGCGGCCGCCTCCCGGCCGGGGGCTTGCATCCGGGCGATACCGGGGCGAAGCAGAAGGGAAACCGGGAGATGCGCCGATGACCGATCTGCGAGACGCCGCGCTGGCCGCGCGCGAGAACGCCCATGCCCCCTATTCGCACTTCAAGGTCGGGGCGGCGGTGCGGGCGGCCTCGGGGGCTATCTATCGCGGCTGCAACGTCGAGAACGTGGCCTATCCCGAGGGCACCTGCGCCGAGGCCGGGGCGATTGCGGCGATGGTCGCGGCGGGCGAGACGCGCCTGACGGAGGTCTACGTGGTTGCCGGATCGCCCGCACCGGTGCCGCCCTGCGGCGGCTGCCGGCAGAAGCTGGCGGAGTTCGGCGCGGGCGACGTGGCGGTGACGCTGGCGACGGTGGCGGGTGACGAGCGGGCGACGACGATCGGCGAGCTCTTGCCCGGTGCCTTCGACGCGGGGTCCATGGGGTGAGCTTCCCGCGAGATCTCCTGGCGACCCTGCGCCGCGGCGAGAACCCCTCCGCGGCCGCGCTCGCGGCCTTTGCCGAGGGCCTCGCGGAGGGCACCGTGTCGGACGCGCAGGCCGGGGCCTTCGTGATGGGCATCTGCCGCGCACCGCTCTCGCCGGAAGGCCGTGCCGCGCTGACCCGCGCAATGCGCGACGGCGGCGAGGTGCTGGATTGGGACCTGCCCGGCCCGGTCGTCGACAAGCATTCGACGGGGGGCGTGGGCGACTGCGTGTCGCTGCTGCTCGCCCCGGCGCTGGCGGCCTGCGGGGCTTACGTCCCGATGATCTCGGGGCGGGGCCTCGGCCATACCGGCGGTACGCTCGACAAGCTCTCCGCGATCCCCGGCTTTCGCGCCCAGATGCAGACCGACGAGTTGCAGGACATCGTGCGCCGCGTCGGCTGCGCCATCGTGGGCGCGACGGAGGACATCGCGCCCGCCGACCGCCGCCTCTACGCGGTGCGCGACGTGACCGGCACGGTGGAGAGCCTCGACCTGATCGTCGCCTCGATCCTTTCCAAGAAGCTGGCCGAGGGGCCGGAGGCGCTGGTCCTCGACGTCAAGACCGGCTCGGGCGCCTTCATGGCCGACCCGGTGGCGGCCCGCGCCCTGGCCTATGCCCTCGTCGAGACGGCGCAGGCCAACGGTGTCATGACCTCCGCGCTCGTGACCGACATGTCGCAGCCCGCCGCCACCGCCTGCGGCAATGCGCTGGAGGTGATCGCGGCGATGGAGGCGCTGACCGAACCGGGCCTGCGCCGCTCCGCCCGGCTGGTGGCGCTGACGACGGCGCTCGGCGGCGAGGCGCTGGCGCTTGGCGGGCTGGTTGCCGATGCGGACGAGGGGGCGGCGAAGATCGCGGCGGCGCTGACCACGGGGGCTGCGGCGGAGGTCTTCGGGCGGATGGTCGCGGCGCAGGGCGGGCCGGCGGACTTTCTCGAACGCTGGCGCGACCGCCTGCCGGCCGCCCCCGTGGTCGCCGAGCTGCGCGCCGACCAGCCGGGCGTGGTCGGCGCCATCGACGCGCGCGCCCTGGGCGAGATCGTGGTCGACCTCGGCGGCGGGCGGCGGCGCGAGGACGATGGCATCGACGTCACCGTCGGCCTGAGCCACATCGCCCGATTGGGGGCCGCGGTGACCGAGGGCCAGCCGCTCGCCCGCGTCCATGCGGCGACCACCGAGGCGGCAGAGGCGGCGGCGGTGCGCGTCGCGGCGGCGCTGTGGCTGGAGCCCGGCGCGGTGACGCCGCCGACGCTGGTGCAGGAGACGATACGGTGAGGTGCGGCCGATGAGCCGGGCGTTCCTCGTCGTGCTCGACTCCGCAGGCTGCGGCGGCGCCCCCGATGCGGCGGCTTTCGGCGACGAAGGCGCCAACACGCTGGCCCATGTCGCGCAGTTCTGCGCGGCGGAGCGCCCGGAGGGGCCGCTGCGCCTGCCGAACCTCGACGGGCTGGGCCTCGGGGCCGCGATCCGGCTGGCGTCCGGCGCCGCAACGCCCGGTCTCGACGCGGAATCCACCGGCCTCTGGGGAGCCGCCACCGAAGTCAGCCGCGGCAAGGACACGCCCTCGGGGCACTGGGAGCTGGCGGGCCTGCCGGTCCCGTGGGACTGGCACTACTTCGCGCGCAGGGAGCCCTGTTTCGCGCCCGACCTGGTCGAGAGGGTGATGCGCGCGGCGGGCACCGATGGCATCCTCGGCAACCGCCATTCCAGCGGCACGCTCATCATCGAGGAGGAGGCCGAGGCGCATCTGCGCACCGGCTGGCCGATCTGCTACACCTCCGTCGACAGCGTGTTCCAGATCGCCGCGCATGAGGAGCGCTTCGGTCTCGAACGCCTGCTGGACCTTTGCC
Organism: Rhodobacterales bacterium; assembly: GCA_038320125.1. Taxonomy (GTDB): domain Bacteria; phylum Pseudomonadota; class Alphaproteobacteria; order Rhodobacterales; family Rhodobacteraceae; genus Jannaschia. Next base: position 5,671 of record JBBQDX010000132.1, read on the forward strand.
GAACGCTCGCGCCCATCCTGCACGCCATGAAGGTCGGCCGCGTCATCGCGCGCCCCTTCACCGGTGAGGGACCCTGGCAGCGGACGCAGAACCGCCGCGACTTCGCGATCGCGCCCCCCGCGCCGACCCTCTGCGACGCGGTGCGGGGCGCGGGCGGCCGGGTCCACGCGATCGGCAAGATCGGCGACATCTTCTCGATGCAAGGCATCGACAGCCTTGCCAAGGGCACGGACGCGGCCCTGATGCGGCACCTGTCGGACGCGGTGCGCGACATGCCCGACGGCAGCCTGACCTTCGCCAATTTCGTCGAGTTCGACAGCCACTACGGCCACCGCCGCGACCCCGCCGGCTATGCCGCGCATCTGGAATGGTTCGACGGCTGCCTGCCGGAGATCCTGGCCGGGCTGCGACCGGACGACGTGATGATCTTCACCGCCGACCACGGCAACGACCCGACCTGGCGCGGCAACGATCATACGCGGGAGCGGGTGCCGGTGCTGGTCGCGGGGGCCACGGGGGCGGCTGGGCAGGTGGCCTTCGCCGATGTGGCGGCCTCTATCTGCGCGCATCTGGGGGTGGCGACGGTCGGACCGGGGAGGAGCTTCCTGTGAAGGCGCTGCCGAAGGTGGAGCTGCACCTGCATCTGGAAGGCGCAGCGCCGCCCGGACTGATCCGGGAGATGGCGGCGGAGAAGGGCGTGGATACGAGCGGCATCTTCGATGCGGAGGGTGCATATCATTACAAGGACTTCCAAGGCTTCCTTCAGGTCTATGAGGCGGCAACGCGGGTTTTGCGGACGCCGGAGGATTACGCGCGGCTGACGACCGCCGTCCTGCAACGCTCCGCGGCGGAGGGCATCCTCTATACCGAAGCCTTTCTGAGCCCGGACTTCTGCGGCGGCCGCGACGTCGGCGCCTGGCGGGAGTATGTGGCGGCGATGCGCGAGGCGGCGGCGGTGGTGCCGGGCATCGAGATGCGCGGCGTCGTCACCTGCATCCGCCATTTCGGGCCCGAAAAGGCGGTGGAGACGGCGATCTGTGCGGCGGAAACGGCGGGCGGTTTCATCACCGGGTTCGGCATGGGCGGCGACGAGGGACGATATGCGCCCGCCGACTTCGCGCCCGCGTATCATCGCGCGCGGGAGGCGGGGCTCGGCCTCACCGTGCACGCCGGCGAGTTCGGCGGACCGGAGTCGGTGCGCGCCGCGCTCGACGCGCTCGCCCCCGTGCGGATCGGCCACGGCGTCCGCGCCGTCGAGGATCCGGCGCTGGTGGAGCGGCTGGCGGCGGAGGGCATCGTGCTCGAGGTCTGTCCCAGGTCGAACGTCGTTCTGGGCATCTACACGAACGTCGCATCGCATCCCGTTGAAAGACTGCGACGGGCCGGCGTTCCGGTCACCGTCTCGACCGACGATCCGCCGTTTTTCCACACCACCTTGAGCCAGGAATACGACGCCCTCGCGGGGGCTTTCGGCTGGACCGGCGACACGTTCCGCGAGATCAACCGGACGGCCATCCGGGCCGCCTTCTGCGACGGCGCGACCCGCGCGCGCATCCTCGAACATCTGGAGGCCTGAGATGGACCACCTGACCCACGTCAGACACCCGCTGGTGCAGCACAAGCTGAGCCTGATGCGCGACCGCGAGACCTCCACCGCCGTCTTCCGGCAGTTGCTGCGCGAGATCAGCCAGCTTCTCGCCTACGAGATCACCCGCGAGCTGCCGATGACGACGCGGGCGATCGAGACGCCGCTGCAGGCGATGGACGCGCCGGTGCTGGCGGGGCGGAAGATGGCGCTGGTCTCGATCCTGCGGGCGGGCAACGGGCTGCTCGACGGCATCCTCGAACTCATCCCCGCGGCGCGTGTCGGCTTCATCGGCCTCTACCGCGACGAGGCGACGCTGGAGCCGGTGCAATATTACTTCAAGGTGCCCGATCAGCTCGACCAGCGACTGGTGATCGCGGTCGATCCGATGCTGGCGACGGGCAATTCCTCGGTCGCGGCCATCGATCTTCTGAAGGCCCGCGGTGCCACCGATCTGCGGTTCCTCTGCCTGCTGGCGGCCCCCGAGGGCATCGCTCGGATGAAGGCGGCGCACCCGGATGTGCCCATCGTGACGGCGGCGGTGGACGAGCGGCTCGATGCGAAGGGCTATATCGTGCCGGGGCTGGGGGACGCGGGCGACAGGATGTTCGGCACGAAGTAGATCCCGGCCCCGCCTCCGGTGGGCCAAGGGATGCGCTGGACGGGACGCTGGGCTTGGGATCACTGGCGTGACGGGTCGGCGGTGCTGCCGCTCGCCGCCGGGGGAGCTCGGTTGCTAGATCGACGCCCAGTCCGTGTAGCGGACCGGCGCCGGGCGCGGCTTGCGGGGGACCGGGGCGGCCGCCGGGGGGGCCACCTGGGAAGAAGGTCCGATGATCATGACGTGCTCCGGGGGATTCGGGGGGACACTGTCTTGAAGGCGGAAATAATGGAACCGATGGGGCGGGATTGTGGCGGAAATGCGGCCTTACCCAGGGAGGAGGCGGGTAAGGCCGCTCAGTCACCCGGAACCGACTGCCAAGGGAGGAGGAGAAGGCCGCCCGTTCCGATACATTCCAGATTAGGCCGCGTTGCAGAATCGGCAACAGTGCAACCGCAGAAATCCGGGGACCGGCGGCGATAAGATGCGCAATCTGCCCCGAAGGGCACGATGGAAGCCCACATCCGTTCTCCGTCTGCCCGTTCGGCAGGCAAGTGTGCCGGAACCTTCAACAATCCGGGTCGCCCGGCTCCCGTTGCCTTCGCTGCCGGCCCGCCGCGTCGCTCTCGAGCTGGACGGGACCGGCGCGGAGGCGGACCGAAGATCGCATGTGGGAGGTCGGGCGGTCTTGGAGCGGCCGGCGCGGTGTGTCGACGAGGGTCGCGCGCGGGGCCATGCCGCCGTCCGGTCGGGATCGCGGCGACCGGGGGGCGAAAGCGGCGGCAAGCCTCGCGGCACCGCGCGGGGCGCGCGCCGATGCCGAGCCCTTTGACGCTTGGCCCGCGCCCGCCGGCACGGTAGGGAAGCGCCGACGCAGGCAGGAGAGGTGCGATGTCCAACACCGACAGCTTCATCGACGAGGTTACCGAGGAGGTGCGCCGCGACCGGCTCTTCGGCCTGATGCGCCGATGGGGCTGGGTGGCGGTGCTGCTGGTGCTCCTTCTGGTGGGCGCCGCGGCCTGGACGGAATGGTCGCGCGCGCGCGAACGGGCGCAGGCGCAGGCCTTCGGCGATGCGCTCCTGACCGCGATGGCGGGCGACGACATTTCGGCGCGCCGCGCGGCGCTGGCGGACGTGGTGCCCGAGGGCGGCGAGCAGGCGGCGATCCTGTCGCTGATCCGCGCCGCGACGCTGCGGAGCGGCGAGAACGCCGACCCCGAAGCGGCGCGCGACGAGCTGCTGGCGCTGTCGGAGGCGACGGACCTCGACGCGACGTATCGCCATCTGGCCGTCCTCAAGGCGATGCTGGCGGGCGGCACCGGCGACGCGATGCGTGACGCGGCGCTGCTCGAGGAGTTGGCCGCACCCGGCGCGCCCTACCGCACGCTCGCGGTCGAGCAGCAGGCGCTGGCCGCGCTGGACGCGGGCGACGAGGCGACGGCGCTGACGCTGCTGCGCAGGTTGACCGAGGATGCGGAGGCGACGCAAGCCTTGCGCAGACGGGCCACGCAGTTGATTGTCGCGCTCGGGGCGTCGCTGGAACCGGCCTGAGGGACGGACGGCGCGGGCCGCGTGACGGCCGGGCAGGGCCGATTGAAGGGGGCGAACCCATGAGACAATTTGCAGGCGTCCTGCTCTGCGCGGGCCTGGCGATGGCCGGATGTGCCGAGAAGGAAGAGATCCTTCCCGGCGAACGCCTGCCCGTGCGCGCGGGCAACGACGGCGGCATCGGCGTCGTCGCGTCCGCCGCCGCGACCCCCGCCCTGTCGCTCGCCGCGCCCCGCCGCCTGCCGGACTGGCCGATGCGGGTCGCCAACGCCGCCAACGATCCGGGCCACGCCACGCTGTCGGCCGCGCCGAGCCGCGTCTGGTCGGCGAACATCGGGGCGGGCGACTCGCGCCGCCAGCGCATCGCCGCGGACCCGGTTTCGGACGGCGGCCGCATCTTCACCCTCGACGCGCGGTCCGGCGTCACGGCCACCGCGCTCTCGGGCGCTACCCTCTGGAGCCGCAGCCTCGTACCCGGTTACGAGCGGGCTGGCGACGCTTCGGGCGGCGGGTTGGCGGTCGTCGGCGGCACGCTCTACGTCTCGACCGGCTACGGCGAGCTTCATGCGCTGGATGCCGCCTCGGGCGGGGAACGCTGGGTGCAGCGGCTCGGCGCGCCGATCACCACGCCCAAGGTCGCCGGCGGCATCGTCTACCTCGTCAGTCGCGACAGCCGCGCCTGGGCGCTGGATGCGGACACCGGGCGCATCCGCTGGGACCTGCCGGCCGCGCCCGCCCTGAGCGTCATGGCCACAGCGCCCGCCCCGGCCCTCACCGACCGCGTGGTGCTCTTCCCGTTCGGGTCGGGCGAGATCGTGGCGACCTTGCGCGAGTCCGGCCTGCGGGTCTGGGGCAGCTCGGTCCCTGGCGCGCGGCGCGGGGTGGCCTACCGCGAGGTGGGCGACATCACCGGCGATCCGGTCATTTCGGGCGGCGTGGCCTACGCGGGCACGTCCTCGGGGCGCATGGTGGCCCTCTCCGTCGCCTCGGGCGAGCGGCTCTGGACGGCGAACGAGGGGGCGGTTTCGCCGGTCGCGGTCGCGGGCGGGTCGCTCTTCGCCGTGACCGACCGGGCACAGCTCGTCCGGCTCGACGCCACGACGGGAGCGGTGCTCTGGCGCACCGACCTGCCGTTCTACCGCGACGCGGGGCTGAGGCGGCGGCAGGGCATCTATTCGCATTTCGGCCCTGTGCTGGCGGGAGGCCGCCTCTGGGTCGCCTCGTCGGATGGGGTGTTGCGCGGGTTCGACCCGGCGACGGGGGCCCTGGGCGCGCAGGCCGAGATCCCCGGCGGCGCGGCCTCCCGGCCGATCGCCTTCGGCGACGCGCTCTATGTCGTCGGCCGCACCGGCACGCTGCACGCTTTCCGCTGAGACCGCCCGCCCGGCGCGCCGTCCTCCCCGGAGCGCCTCCTCGACGGCTCTGGCCGTCCGGCGCGCGATGCGCTAGGCCGCGCCTCTGTCATTCCCGGAGCGGACGTCATGTTCACCCTCGCCATCGTCGGGCGGCCCAACGTGGGCAAGTCCACCCTGTTCAACCGCCTCGTCGGCAAGCGGTTGGCGCTGGTCGACGACCAGCCCGGCGTCACCCGCGACCTGCGCGAGGGGGCGGCGCGCCTGGGCGACCTGAAGTTTACCATCCTCGACACCGCCGGGCTGGAGGAGGTCACCGACGACTCGCTGCAGGGCCGGATGCGCCGCCTGACCGAGCGGGCGGTCGACATGGCCGATGCCGCGCTCTTCGTGATCGACGCGCGCATGGGCGTGATGCCGTCCGACGAGGTCTTCGCCGACATCCTGCGCCGCAAGGGCCGCCCGGTGCTGCTGGCCGCCAACAAGGCCGAGGGGCGCGCCTCCGAAGGCGGCTATCTGGAGGCCTACGGGCTGGGCCTCGGCGACCCGATCGGGATCAGCGCGGAGCATGGCGAGGGCATGGGCGACCTTGCCGCCGCGCTGCGTCCGCTGATCGAGGCCAAGGACTCGCAGGACGTGCCCGAGGACGACGAGGCCGAGACCGACGTTGCCGTCACCGAGGACGACGCGGACGAGGAGGCCGATTGGGCACCCACGCCACGCCGGCCGCTGAAAATCGCCGTGGTGGGGCGCCCGAACGCCGGAAAATCCACGCTGATCAACCGCATCATCGGGCAGGAGCGGCTGCTGACGGGGCCGGAGCCGGGGATCACGCGCGATTCCATCTCGCTCGACTTCGACTGGAGCCGCACGCCGTGCCGGCTGTTCGACACCGCGGGCATGCGCAAGCGCGCCAAGGTGGTCGAGAAGCTCGAGAAGCTCTCGGTCTCCGACGGGTTGCGCGCCGTGAAGTTCGCGGAGGTCGTGGTCGTGCTGCTGGACGCCGACATTCCGTTCGAGACGCAGGACCTGCGGATCGCGGACCTCGCGGAGCGGGAAGGGCGGGCGGTGGTCGTGGCCGTCAACAAGTGGGATCTCGAGGAGAACCGGCAGGAGAAGCTGGCGGCCCTCAAGGAGCAGTTCGAGCGCCTGCTGCCGCAA
>JBBQDX010000133.1:0-11811 GCA_038320125.1 Rhodobacterales bacterium
GGGGACGGGGGCCGGTGCGGGGGCGGGGGCCGGGACGGAAGCGGTGCGGCGGAGGAGGGCGCGGAGGAGACCGCGGCGGCGGGCGATCCGGTGGCCCGCGCCGCCGCCGTCCTCGGGCGGGTCCGGGCCTCGGGGCGCGGCGGGGCCCTTGCCGGCAGCCCTCCCGACACCGCGGTGCTGCTGGCGGATGCGGTCCTGGCCCGGGCGCTCGGCTGGCCGGTCCTGCTGCCGCTGCTCTCCACCGGCCTCGGGCGCCGCGACCTCGCGGCAACGGGGGAGGCGCTGCGCCACGCCTGCCGGCTAGCGATCCTGCCCGAGGCCCGGTGGCGGGAGCGGCTGGCGCGGATCGAGGCGGTGCTCTTCGCCAGCGCGGGGCCGGTGCCGCGGGCGCGGCTCGCCCGGGTGGTGGGGCAGGGGGCGGTCCTGGACCTGCTGGGCGAGTCGCGCTCGGACTGCCAATAGTCTGTCGTTCAAAATGGCCAGTCGGCAAGCCATTTGCGAAACCTGATAGCGGCAATGTAGGAGCAGAATTGCTTCGGTCGGTCGGACCGCCGTGGCAATGCCGCAACCGGTCAGGTGGCGGACCTGGGTAGCGATGTATTCTGCCTCGCCAGCCAGACGGCTAGGGACACGGCGAGGCAACTGCCCCTTTTGCCAAGCGTTCGCGCAGGGCCGCCAGCTTGTTGGTGAGATGTCGGCGCAGGACCTCGGACAGGCGTGGGGCGTCGCGTTCCGCCAGCGCTTCGGCGATCTCCTCGTGCTCGGCCATCGCCTGGTTCCATCGATCCGCGCTGACGTTTGCCTGGAACCGGCCCCGGCGGACGCGCCCGTCGAGACTTCGCTGCATCTGCTCGAGCGTCGGATTGCCGGAGGCGGACGCGATGCCGAGGTGGATCGCCTCGTTAAGCCGAAAGTAGCCGGACATGTCCCGCGCCTCGAAGGCGGTACGCATCCGGGCGTGGTCCGACAGGATGGCCGCGATCTGCGCATCGGACGCGGCACGGGCCGCGAGCTCGCCCGCAAGCGACTCGAGCGCAGCCATGATCGGGAAGGCATCGTTCAGGTCGGCATCGGTGAGGACGGCGACGCTGGCCCCGCGGTTGGGCGTGAGGGTGATGTAGCCCTCCCGGGCCAGCACCTTGATCGCCTCGCGCAGGGGCGTGCGGCTGACGCCGAAGAGGTCGCATAAGTCCCGCTCGTTGATGTGTTCGCCGGACTTGAGGCGGTCTTCCACGATCATGCTCCGCAGCCGCATGGCGAGCTCGTCGTGAAGCGAGGCGCGAACGATGGGGCCGGCCTGGGTCATCGTGCCTCCTCCGCGCAGGCCGCGCGCAGTAGGGTCGCCACATGGACGGGGCGGCGGCCGGTGCCGTCAATGATCTGGTGGCGGCAGGAGGTCCCGTCCGCAACGATCCAGTCCTCGGGCCCGGCGGCCCGGACAGCGGGCAGGAGCGTAAGCTCACCCATTGCGCGTGAGACGTCTGCCGTCTCGGCCTGATAGCCGAAGGCGCCAGCCATTCCGCAGCAAGACGATTCGATCTGATGGACCTCGAGATCCGGAACGGCCTCGAGCACTCGGGTCACGGATCCCATCACGTTGGCGGCCTTCTGGTGGCAATGGCCGTGTAGCCAGGCGCGACCGGGAAGCGATCGTAGCGGCAGCCGATCGACGCGGTCGGCGAGGAACTCCTCCAGGAGCTGGACGCGGGAGGCGTCTTCGGCGCTCCAGTCGGGCAGCAGACGGGGCGCCTCGTCGCGGAAGGTGAGCAGGCAGGACGGCTCCAGCCCGACCACGAACGCGCCACGGTCGAGCGCGGGGCGAAGGGCGGCGACCGTCCGCGCCATCTCCGCACGCGCCTCCTCCACCAGTCCGGCCGACAGGTAGGTGCGACCGCAGCAGAGCGGGCGCGCGGAGGGGGCGCGGGCATGGCCGACGCGCAGACCCGCGGCCCGCAGGACCGTCACGGCGTCGCGCAGGTAGCCAGGCTCGAACCAGCGGTTGAACGTGTCGGCGAAGAGGATCACCTCCGGTGCGTCGTCGTCGTCGGATGGCGCCGCCGTGAAGGGGTCGCGGCTCCAGCGAGGCAGCGAGCGTCCGGCGGCGAAGCCCGTGACCCGCTCCGACAGCCAGGCCGCGCCGGGCAGGACGTCGCGCGCGTTGGCGAGCCAGGGCGCCTTCGCTGCCATGGGGGCGTAACGGGGCAGGTACGCGACGAGCCGGTCGCGCAGGCTCAGGCCATGCTTCGCAACACGCGCAGCCGTCACCTCGACCTTCATCGCGGCCATGTCCACCGACATCGGGCATTCCCGTTTGCAGGCCTTGCAGGAGACGCAGAGCTTCAGCGTCTCGGCCATTTCGTCCGAGGTCAGGGCATCGGGACCGAGCTGCCCCGACAGGGCGAGGCGCAGCGTATTGGCGCGGCCGCGCGTCAGATCACGCTCGTTGCGGGTGACGCGGTAGGAGGGGCACATGGCTCCGCCGGTCAGCTTGCGGCAGGTGCCGTTGTTGTTGCACATCTCCACCGCGCCATGCAGCCCCGCGGGCCAGCCTGCCCAGTCGAGCCGCGACGGCATCGGCGCGCGCGTATAGTCCGGCGGATACCGGAACAGGCTGCGGTCATCCATCTTCGGGGCACGCACGATCTTTGCGGGGTTCAGGACGCCGCCCGGATCGAAACGGTCCTTCACCGCCTCGAAGGCCCGGACCATGCGGGAGCCGAACATGCGCTCGTGGAACTCCGAACGCACGATGCCGTCGCCATGCTCGCCGGAATGGGAGCCCTTGTATTCTGCGACGATCTCGAACGCCTCCTCGGCAATGGCGCGCAAGGCCTTAACGTCCTTGTCCTGCCGGAGATTGAGAACCGGGCGCACGTGCAGCAGCCCGACCGAGGCATGGGCGTACCATGTGCCGTCGGTCCCGTGGCGGGCGAAGATGGCAGTCAGGCGGTCGGTGAAGTCGGGCAGATCCTCCAGCGGAACGGCGCAGTCCTCGACGAAAGAGACGGGTTTGCCCTCGCTGCGCATCGACATCATGATATTGAGACCCTGCGTGCGGACCTCGGTGATCTTCGCCTGCAGCGATTGCTCCACCGCATCGAGCACGCCGCCCTCCGCCTTGCCTCCGTCGCCCCAGCGGAACCCCAGTTCGGCCATCAGGTCGTGCAGGCGGGCAAGGCGGTTCGCGTTTTCCCCGGCATCGTCCCCGGCGAACTCCACGAGGAGGAGAGCCGCGGGATCGCCCCGGACGAAGTCATCCAGCGAGGGCGACAGGGCCGGGATCTTGCGGCCGAGCGCAATCATCGTGCTGTCGACCAGCTCGACCGCGTCGGGGCCCAGGGCGACAATGTGCTGCGTGGCGGCCATCGCGTCGCGGAAGGTCGGAAAATGGCACACGCCCACCGAGCGGTGGCGGGGCAGCGGGGATAGCGCGAGTTCCACGCGCTCGGTCAGCGCAAGCGTCCCTTCTGAGCCGACGAGCAGATGCGCAAGATTGTTCGTCGGGCCGTCCGGCACCAGCGCGTCGATGTTGTAGCCCCCGACCCGACGCATCACTTTTGGGAACCGGGCGGCGATCTCCTCCGCCTCGCGCGCGCCGAGCGCGAGCATGTCCCGCACGAGCCCGGCCACAAGATCTCTGGTTTCGGCCATTGCAACGGTGCGATCGACCTCGCCGAAGCGCGCCCGGGTGCCGCAGGCCAGCATCGCGTCGATGGCCACCACGTTCTCGCGCATCCGGCCGTAGCGGATCGAGCGGCCGCCGCAGGAATTGTTGGCCGCCATCCCGCCGATGGTCGCGCGCGAGGCGGTGGAGACGTCGACAGGGAACCACAGCCCATGCGGCTTCAGCGTCCGATTCAGGCTGTCGAGAACGAGGCCTGGCTCAACGACGGCGCAGGCCCCCTCGACGTCGAGCGCCGTGACGGCGTTCAGATGCCGCGAGTAGTCGATGACGATCCCGGAATTGATCGTCTGCCCTGCCTGCGAGGTGCCGCCGCCGCGCCCGGTGACGGGAACGCCCTCCTCGCGCGCGAAGGCGAGCGTTGCAACGACATCGTCGAAGCCGCGCGGCACGACCACCGCCTGCGGCACGATCTGGTAAAAAGACGCATCTGTCGCATAGCGCCCGCGATCAAAGGCGTCTGTCAGCACGTCACCTTCGATCGCGGTCCGGAGCCGCTGCCAATCTACCATTTGTGCCCCGCCTGCAGGATATGCCTTGACTTGCATTATGAATTCAAAATTTAGTGATGGCAACGGCGACGGATAGGGACGGACAGGCATGCGCAGCGGACGACACTTTCTGCAGATCCCGGGGCCGACCAACGTGCCCGACCGCGTGCTCCGCGCCATGGACTTCCCGACGATCGATCACCGCGGTCCGGCCTTTGTCGATCTGGGGCGGCGCGTCCTCGACGGCATGAAGCGGATCGTGAAGACCGAGGCGGGACAGGTGGTGATCTATCCCGCTTCCGGGACGGGGGCGTGGGAAGCGGCGCTGGTCAACACGCTGTCGCCCGGCGACCGCGTGCTGATGGTCGAAACCGGGCATTTCGCCATGCTCTGGCGCAAGCTGGCCGAGAAGGTCGGGCTGGAGCCGGTGCTGGTGCAGTCGAGCTGGCGCACCGGGGTGGACCCGGAGGCTCTCGGCGCGGCGCTGCGCGAGCATGGCGACGTGAAGGCGGTCTGCATCGTGCAGAACGAAACCTCGACCGGTTGCGCGACGCTGATCCCGGAGATCCGGGCGGCGATGGACAAGGCTGGCTCCGACGCGCTGCTGATGGTGGACACGATCTCATCGCTGGCGTCGATCGACATGCGGATGGACGAGTGGGGCGTCGACGTGGTGGTTGCCGGCTCGCAGAAAGGCCTGATGCTGCCGCCTGGCCTCTCCTTCACCGGCGTCAGCCCGAAGGCGCTGGAGGCGCATGCGCAGGCGCGGTTGCCGCGCGCCTACTGGGACTGGTCGGAGATGCTGGCCGCCAACGAACGGGGCGTGTTTCCCTACACCCCCGCGACGAACCTGCTCTACGGGCTCGCGGAAGCCATCGACATGCTGGAGGAAGAGGGACTCGAGGCGGTGTTCGCGCGCCATGACCGCCTTGCCGAGGCGACGCGCCGCGCGGTCCGCGGCTGGAACCTCGAGATCCTCTGCGAGGAGCCGCGGCACTACTCGAGTTCGCTCACGGCCGTCCTGATGCCCGGCGAGTCGGGCGCCGACGCGCTGCGCTCGGTCATCCTGCGCAACTTCGACATGTCGCTGGGGGCGGGTCTGTCGAAGATGACCGACCGGATCTTCCGCATCGGCCATCTGGGCGCCTTCAACGAGCTCATGCTGATGGGGACATTGTCGGGCGTCGAGATGGGGCTCGCCATCGCCGGCGTCCCGCACGAGCCGGGCGGAGTCCGCGTGGCGATGGACTACCTGACCGAAACGGCGGGCGGGGGAGCCTGAGGTCGCGCGCCGCACTACAATCGAAACTGGAGGAACGGACATGAGATACGTCAGCGCGATCGCCGCCATACTGCTCGCCACGGGAGCAGCATCGGCGCAGCAGGAGTTGCGGTTGGGTCATGTGGGTGAGCCCGGCTCGCTCTTCGAGATGTCGGCCGACCATTTCGTCGAGGTGGCCAACGCCAGACTCGGCGACGACTACGAGGTCGTGGCCTACGGTGCCTCGCAGCTTGGCGGCGATCAGGAGCTTCTGCAGAAGCTCAAGCTCGGGCAGGTCATGTTCGCCTTGCCCTCCTCGGTCATGTCCTCCGTGTCGCCCGAGTTCGGCGTCTTCGAGATGCCCTACATCATCCAGGACCGTGACCATATCCAGGCGGTGTCGGACATGATGCTCGAGGAAATGTTCAACGCTGCAGCCGAAGCGCAGGGCTACCGCATCCTCGCCTTCTGGGAGAACGGATTCCGGCAGATCACGAACAACGTCCGCCCGATTGTCGTCCCCGAGGACCTGCAGGGGATCAAGCTGCGGACGCCACAGGGCGAATGGCGCCTGAAGATGTTCCAGCAATACGGTGCCAACCCGACGCCGATGGCGTTCGCGGATGTGTTCACGGCGCTGCAGACGGGCGTCATCGACGGGCAGGAAAATCCCTACGCGCAAATTGCCTCCGCCAAGTTCCAGGAGGTGCAGAAATACCTTTCGATCACCAACCACGTCTATACGCCCGCCTACGTGCTAACCGCGGAGCGGACCTTCTCGGCGCTTCCCGAAGAGGTGCAGCAGGCGCTGACGGAAGCCGCGCAGGAGACGCAGGCCTTCGTCTATGAGACCGCCGCGCAGCTTGAGACCGACCTTCTGGCCGTGATCGAGGAAGCTGGCGTCGAGGTGAACGAGGCCGACACTGAGGCCTTCATCGCCGCCTCGCAGCCGATCTACGACGATTTCGCCGCCTCCGTCGAAGGGGGCGAGGCCCTGGTGAAACAGGTCCGCGACCTGGCCGGCGGCGCCGCGTCGAACTGACGGACCTGGCGGACGGCGGCACTTCCGGCCGCCGCCCGCCCTTCGCCCCGCGCCGTCCGGCCAGTTTAACAACCCCTCAGGAGTATCAGATGCGGACAGCATCCCGCACGCTCGGCTTCATCCTCGAATGGGTTCTGATCGTCCAGATGATCGCCCTGACCGCGGTGGTGGTCTACGCCGTGATCTCCCGAAAGCTTGGTGCCTCACTGAGCTGGTACGACGAGATCGCCGCGATACAGCTCTGCTGGATCACCTACTACGGCGCCGCGCTCGCCGCCCTGAAGCGCAAGCACATCGGGTTCGACGGCGTCCTCCTGTCGCTGCCCCCGAAGCTGCGCGCGGTCGGCATCGTCGTCGCGGAGGCGCTCGTCCTGGGCTTTTTCACGCTCCTGGCCTGGTCGGGCTGGCAGGTCCTCGTGATCCTCGAGGGGATGAACCTCGTCAGCCTCACCTTCATCCCGGTTCAGCTTACCCAGTCCGTCATTCCCATCGGTGCGGCGCTCTTCATCGTGGCGTCGCTCCTGTCGCTGCCGCATTACTGGCGGGAGACGATGGCCGGCCGCTCCTTCGAGCATCCCGACATCGTGCCCGAGACGGTTCCCGGCGCCCGCGTGGAGACCCGCCCGTGACCATTCTCGCCATCTTCGTGGCCCTCGTGGCGATGATCCTGCTGAACGTCCCGATTGCCGTTGCGCTGGCGATCTGTGGCGTTCTCGGGATCGTCTCCTACGAGGGGACGGCCGCGCTCATCTCGATCAGCCTCGACATGTATTCCGGCGCCTCGTCGTTCTCGCTGATCGCGATCCCGATGTTCGTCCTGGCGGGGGCGATCATGAATGCGGCCGGCATCACCCGGCGCCTGATCGAGTTCGTCTCGGCGCTGATCGGTTTCGTGCGCGGGGGTCTGGCGATGGTCAACGTGGGCGTGTCGCTGTTCTTTGCGGAAATCTCCGGCTCGGCGGTTGCGGACGTGGCGGCCATGGGCTCGGTGATGATCCCCGAGATGAAGCGGCGCGGCTACTCGGCGCCCTTCGCCGCTGCCGTCACGTCGTCCTCCGCCTCGCTTGCCATCATCATCCCGCCCTCGATCCCGATGATCCTCTACGGCGTCAGCTCGGGTGCTTCGATCGAGCAGCTGTTCCTCGCCGGACTGGTCCCCGGCCTGATCGGCGCGGCAGGCATGATGGCGCTCTGCTGGTATTTCGCGCGACGCTACGACCTGCCGCGTGAGGAGGCGTTCAGCGTGCCGCGGCTCAAGTCGACCTTCATCGCGGCGCTGCCGACCTTCCTGCTGCCGGTGGTGATCCTCGGCGGCATCTTCGGCGGCCTCTTTACGGCGACCGAAGCGGCGGGCGTCGCGGTCATCGCGTCCATCGTGGTCGGGCTATGGTACCGGGAGACCGACTTCGCGGAGCTTAAGAAGTCGATGCTCGACGGGGCGATCCAGACGGCGGTCGTTATGCTTCTGGTCGCGGCCTCGGTCCTGATGGGCGGGTTTCTGACCCGGGCGCAGATCCCGCAGGAGCTGGCCAACGGGCTTCTCGAGCTGACCGACAACCGCTGGGTGATCCTGGCGATCCTGAACGTCTTCTTCCTCGTGATCGGTTTTTTCCTGCACTCGGCGGCGGCGATCATCCTCGTCGTGCCGATCGTGGTGCCCCTGATCTCGGTCGTGGGCATCGATCCGGTGCATTTCGGCCTGATTGTGACGCTCAATCTCGCCATCGGCCAGCAGACGCCGCCGGTGGCGAGCGTGCTCATCACCGCCTGCTCGATCGCGAAGGCGAACATCTGGGAGGTGTCCAAAGCCAACCTCGGCTTCGTCGGCGTCCTCCTCTTCGTCCTGATGCTCTGCACGTACGTGGAACCGATCCCAATGTATCTCGTGGAGGTGGTCTACCGATGAGCGATACATCCTACTTGCTTCGCGACGGCATCGGCACGTTCTCCTTCGAACGCCCCGAGAGCCGCAACGCCCTCACCTTCGCAATGTACGACGCGCTGCGGGAGACCTGCTCGGCCCTGCCGCCGGATGGGTCGGTCAAGGCTCTGATCCTGCGCGGTGCGGGGGGGCGTGCCTTTGCCGCCGGCACCGACATGACGCAGTTCCGCGCCTTCGAGACGGCCGAGGATGCATGGGCTTACGAGGAGCGGATCGAGGCGGTTCTCGAGGCGGTCGAGCGCTGTCCCGTCCCGACGATCGCGGCCATAACGGGGGCCTGTACCGGCGGCGGCGCGGGGATTGCCGCGGCCTGCGACATCCGCATCGCCACGCCCGGCCTGAAGTTCGGTTTCCCGATCGCGCGGACGCTGGGCAATTGCCTTTCGATCTCCAACCTTGCGCGGCTGAGGGCGCTGATCGGGCATGGCAGGGTCACGGAGCTGCTGCTGACGGCCCGCCTTGTCGGGGCGGAGGAAGCGCAGGCTGCGGGGCTTGTTTCCGAAGTCGTCGAAGATGCGGACGCTCGCGCCGCGGAGCTCGCCGCGACCCTGGCGGCCCATGCGCCGCTGACGATGCGGGCCACCAAGGAAGGGCTGCGCCGCCTGAAGGCCGCCGGCCGTGCCGACGACCGCGACCTCGTGGCCCTGTGCTACACCAGCCGCGACTTCAAGGAGGGGATTGAGGCCTTCCTTGGCAAGCGCCAGCCGATGTGGACAGGGACATGAGCGGCCCGCTCGCGGGGGTGCGCGTCGTCGAGCTCGCGCATATCATGGCCGGTCCGGTCTGCGGCCTGATGCTGGCCGACATGGGAGCCGACGTCATCAAGGTAGAGAAGCCCGACGGCGACGACAGCCGGCGCTTCCTGCCGCCCGAGATTGGCGGCGAGAGCGCGGCCTTCATGATGATGAACCGCAACAAGCGCGGCATCGTGCTCGATCTGAAGGACGACCGCGACCGCGCCGCCTTCCTCGACCTGATCCGCGACGCCGACATCCTCATCGAGAACCACCGCAAGGGGACGATGGAGAAGCTCGGCCTTGGGGCGGAGGTGCTCGCGGCGGCGAATCCTGCGCTGGTGCATGTCGAGATCTCGGGCTTCGGGCGCACCGGGCCCTATGCCGACCGCGGCGGCTTTGACCTGATCGCGCAGGGGATGAGCGGCCTGATGTCGATCACCGGAGAAGGCGAGGGCCGCCCGCCCGTCAAGGTCGGTGCACCGGTCTCCGACATCACCGCCGGCATCCTCGCGGCCATGGGCGCACTGGCTGCCTATACGCACCGGCTCCGGACGGGCGAGGGCCAGCGCGTCGACACATCTCTGTTCGAGGCCGGGATCGTGCAGACCTACTGGCAATCGGCGATCGCGCTGGCCACCGGCACGGCTCCGGGACCGAT
Organism: Rhodobacterales bacterium; assembly: GCA_038320125.1. Lineage (GTDB taxonomy): Bacteria > Pseudomonadota > Alphaproteobacteria > Rhodobacterales > Rhodobacteraceae > Jannaschia. Next base: position 9,814 of record JBBQDX010000133.1, read on the forward strand.
GGGCTCGGCGCACCCGCTGAATGCGCCCTATCAGGCCTTTGCCACCGCCGACGGCTGGATCTGCGTAGGCGCGGCCAACCAGCGCAACTGGGAACGCCTGTTGGTCCTGATCGAGGCGCCCGAACTGGGCCGCGACCCCCGCCTCGCGACCAACCGCGACCGGATGGAGAACCGGGCCGCGCTGGAGACGGCTTTGAACGCTATATTCGCGCAGCGGAATACGGCGGCGTGGCTCGAGGCGATGGAGCAGGGCGGAGTGCCCGCGGGCCCTGTCCTCGACATCAGGCAGATGCACGCCAACCCCCAGACGCGGGCGCGCGACATGATCGTCGCCGTCGACCATCCGACAGCCGGTCAGGTGGAGACTATCGGCTTGCCTGTGAAGTTCTCGAAGACCCCCGGCGACATCCGCCGCCCCGCGCCGCGACTGGGCGAACACCGGGGGGCCAGATTCGAAACCAGCGACGAGGGCTGAAAGGCGGTGGGGTGCGTAATTGGACACCTCCGGAAACCTCGCCATGAGCGGCGGATCGTGATTCACTCGTCCTGACTGGGCGGAGGTAGATCATGGCGGGTCAGATGGGGTTCTGGTCGATCACGGATCGTCTTGCGGAGATATCGGCGCGGGGCGACCCTCTGGAGACGCTGGCGGGGACGCTGGATTTCGAGATATTCCGGCCGGTTCTGGAGACGGCGCTCGGCCGGGCGCCGCGCTGGAAGGGCGGCCGGCCGCCGTTCGACCCAGTGCTGAAGTTCCGGATGCTGGTCCTGCAGTCGCTGCACGGGCTCTCGCAGGAGCAAACCGAGTACTTGGTCCGGGACCGGCTGTCTTGGATGCGGTTCTGTCAGCTCGGACCCGAGGACCGGGTGCCGGACGCGAACACGCTGTGGGACTTCCGGGAGGCGCTGATCGCGGCGTCGACGTATACGTCGACCCCGGGACGATCTGTTCGGGAAGCTCGACGAGGCGATCACGGCGGCGGGGTATCTGCCGCGCGGGGGCCGGATCCTCGACGCGACGCTTGTCGCGGCCGCACGGCAGCGCAACACCGACGGCGAGAAGGCCCAGGTCAGGGAGGGCAAGTCTGCCGCGGAGATCTGGCCGGACAAGCCTGCGAAGGCACGTCAGAAGGACGTGGATGGACGTTGGACGGTCAAGTATTCCAAGGCGAAGGTCCGCGCCGACGGCACGAAGCCGGTCGATATCGCGATCCCCGTCTATGGCTACAAGTCCCATATCTCCATCGACCGCATGCACGAGGTCGTTCGCCGCCAGATCGTTACCCCCTATCGGGACATTGCTGCGCAATGCCCTGCCGGGCAGTGGATGCCTCCAGACATGACGGGGCGCGGCTGCGCGAGGGGCTGATCACCCCGACCAACACGTCGCGCTCGGTCTGGGCCGACAGTGCCTACCGGTCTGCCGAAAACGAGGATTGGCTCGAAGCCCATGATATGGCCAGCCGCATTCACCGAAAGAAACCGCGGGGCCGCCCCATGCCCAAACGCACCCGCCGCGCCAATGCCGCCAGGTCGGCGGTCCGCTCGAAGGTCGAGCACGTCTTCGCCCAGCAGAAGGCCCGCATGGGCATGACCATCCGCACCATCGGCCTGGCGCGCGCCCGGGCGACGATCACGCTGGCGAACATGGTCTACAACATGACCCGATGGCGGTGGCTCGACAGCCGAACTGCGTCCGCCTGATGGAGATCGCCACCCAGTCCGGCCCGATCAGCGCCAGAAACGCCCCGGGGCCGCTTGCCAGACGGGCATTGTGCTCGTGGCAAGATCCAGAAAGGCCGCCACAAGACGGTAAGCGGAGGCGTCCAGCTGATTAACGCAACAGTCCCGGGGCAAGACTAGGCTCAGGACCCATTGATTGCCGACGGCGGTCGTGATTCAGGCTCCGCGAGGAGTCCACATGCATGAGTAACCTGTTCTGGCTGACCGAAGCGCAAATGGCGCGCCTTCGCCCGTATTTTCCGAAGAGCCATGGCC
>JBBQDX010000134.1:0-11650 GCA_038320125.1 Rhodobacterales bacterium
CCACGAGGGTTTCGTCGCGCTGACCAGCAACCTGCCGCGCAACATGGACGAGGCCTTCACCCGCCGGATCACCCATTCCATTGCCTTCACCCTGCCCGACGCCGCCGGACGGCTGTCGCTCTGGCGAAAGGCGATCCCGCCGCAAGCCGATATCGCGGCGGACCTCGATCTGCCCGCCATGGCCGAGACCTTCGAGCTCTCGGGCGGCGACATCCGCAACGCTGCGCTGGCGGCCGCCTACCTCGCCGCCGACTCGGATCGCCCGATCGGGATGCGCCACCTTCTGCGGGCGGTGGAACGCGAACTCGCCAAGGTCGGCCGCACGCCCATTCCCGCCGACTTCGGCCGGCTCGCAGAGGCGCGCTAGCCGGGTGGGCCGCGCCCCCGCCCGAACCGGCGCTCCGCCGCAGGGGACGCCCCAGCCCCTCGGGCCCACGGACTTCGTCGAGGCCACCGAGGCCGCGACCCGCCGCTACCTCGCCGATCTGCTGCGCCGGACCGGGGCGGCCGCCACGCCGCTGCCGACCGGCGCCGCGCTCCAGGCGCAGGACATCCTCGGCAACGGATCGGTGTCGCGCCTCCTGGACGATGCCGCATCCGAGGCGCCCTCGACCGCGGAAAGCCCTGCGACCGACCGCGACACCGGGAGGCAGGCGACGGAGGACGCGCGGGAGAAGGAGGAAGAAGACCTCCTCCCAGATCCCGACGCACCCGATCCGGCGACGCCGGCAGAGGATATGCCACGGACCGACACGACCGGGCCTTCGGGAGACGCCCCGCCCCCGCATCAGGCCGGGACACCGCCGCCCTCGCCGGGGCGGTCCTCGGGGCGCCCTGCCTTTCCCGGCGGAGGCGGTGCGCAGTCGCCCGCCGGCGGGGGCGGTGCTGCGGCCGTGCTGCAGGCGGCGAACCGGACCGCGGCGGCGATGCCGGGGGTGCCGCCAGCCGGCGCCGCGCCAGTGCGGACCTCGCAAGGCGGGCCAGCCCGCCGCCGCCCGACCCGGCGTCAGATCGCGGGCCCGCCGCCGGTTCCGACCGTCGAACCCGAATTCACCGTCGACCCCGATCCCGTAGGGCCCGCGACCGAGGCCATCGATACGATCGCCGCCCGCAAGCTCCCGGAGCAGACCATCCCGCAGGTTCCGCCCAGTCCCCGCGGCAACTCCGTTCCGCTCCCGGACCACCGGATCAGCGCCGACGACCTCCGCCTGATCACCCAGGGCACCGAGGCAATGGACCGCGTGGGCCTGTCCCGCGAGGGCGGGACGCCGCTCCCCGGAGAACGGCAGGCCGGCGAAACACGCAGTCGCCTCCTGGCGCTCAACGCGCTGCTCCGCGGCGAGGAACCGCCCCCCCCCGCCCCGCCCGTACCGCCACCCTCGACGCAAGCACGCGGCAGCCGGCCCGCGCCGGTGCGGGCAGGTCGGCAACCCGCGGCAACGACCCAAACCCCGGCGGAACCCGTCGAGCCACCGCCACAGATCGTCGTCTCCGCCGAGCCGCCTGCCGCCGACATGACGAAGGCCGAGCAGCAGATGTTCACGGCGGTGATCGCGAACCTCAAGGCACGGAGCCGCGGCCTGGCGGAGGACCTGCTGAGGGACGTCAAGGAAGGGATGGAGACCTATCCCGGCGGCGTCCTCGCCCGGACCGACCCGCGCGGGCTCGCGACGCTTGGCCGCAGCTTTCTGCCCGGGCTCGAGGGCGAGCTCGACCGGCGGGTCGACGGCGTGGCCGAGATCCTCGGCACCGCGGGCGCGGTGCTCGACCAGGCGGTCTCCGACCGTCGCGCGCGGATCCTGGGCGAGGCGAGCGACCGCACCGGCGCCGCGCAATCCGACGCCGACTTCACGCTTCGCACCATCGAGAGCGAAGCACAGCTCCGGCTCGACGACGCTGCCGCTGCCCGTGCCGCCGCCGCGGAGGCGCGCCGCCAAGCTCGCGCGGCCGGCAACGCCCCCGACCTCGGCTTCCGACGCACGGCGGAGGCGTCGGTGCTGCGCACGCGCCGGAAGGTCGAGGAGGGCCTCGCGCGTTTCGAACTTGAGCGAACCGAGCGCCACGCCGCGCTCGACGCCGCGCGCGGCCGCTGGCTGTCGGCTGTCGACCTCGCGGCCCGGAAGGACCGCTTCGACGTCCAGATCGCCCGCAACCTGCCGCCAGGCGCGACTCTGCCGCCGTCAGCCAGCAACTCGGACCAGCGGGCGGTCCTCGCCGCCGTCAACGCCGCGCGGGACTGGGCGCTCGCACAGAAGGGATTCATCGACCGCGAGATCGCCGGGCTGAAGCGCGAGATCGACGGCATCGCCGCCGCCAATACCGGGGCGCTCCAGGCGGCCGGCGCCGCGGCGTTCCGGGCGTTGCGCGCCTGGGGCGAGAGCCAGGACGGCGCGGTCGAGGACTGGTGGCGCGCCACCCGCGACGATCTGGAGACCTGGGCCGCGAACGCCACCGACACCGCGCAGACCTGGGCGGGGACCGAGGCCCGGCTCGCCCGGCTCCGGATGCAGCGCGCGGCAGAGGCAGCCCGGCGCCGCATCGAGATGCGGATCCTCGGCGACGTGACCGAACTCGCCGCCTATCAGACCCTCGGCGAGGGCCAGCGGCGCGACTTCATCGCCCGCACGGTGCGCGACGACGCCGGGCTGTCGCGTCTGGTCGGCGACCCGATCCACGCCGCCCTCCGCGAGGCCGAGAAAGGGCGCATCGAGGTCCTGGTGGAGAACGAACTCCTGCATCTGCCGAAGTCCGAATGGCGCGCGCAGGACGTTGCGGCCCGTTCCCGCAACGCCCGGTTCGACGCCTTTGCCAAGGCCTCCGCGATCGAGGGGGCAGGATACAAAAAGACCGGCACCGCCGAGAGCACGATCTTCCGCGAGCTCTCCGGTCTGAGCACTCTCGAGCGCCTCGCGGTGACCGGGGCCTACGACATCGAGCTGCGCAGGCACGACGGCGCGCTTTCCGACGATCTCGAGGAAGAGTTCTCGGGCGACGAACTGCGCCGGGCTCGAGCGCTGATACGGGGCGATCAGGGCGAGGCCGCAGCGGAGGCGGTCCATGACGCCGTATTCGGCCCGGGCACGGCGGAACCTCAGATCTACAGCGCGCTCGAGGTGTTGAACCGCCTGCCAGAGCCGGAAAGGACCCGCGCCCTCGCCCGCGCCGACGAGGTCTACCGCCAGCGCTACGGCGAAAGCCTGTCGAGCCGCCTGCGCGGCGATCTGAGCGGTTCGGAACGGGACCGCGCGCTCGCGCTCGCCGCCGGTCAGATGACCGCATCCGAAGCCCATACGATGAACCAGGCGCTCGCCGACCGGGATGCGAACGCGGCGGCCACGGTCTACGAGCGGATCAACAGCGAGGAATACGAGACCGCGAAGCGCGAGCAGCTCGACCCCATCGAGTATCAGGCCGCCGTCGCGCGCCGCAATGCGGCGATGGAAGACCAGTTCCAGCAGCACTACGCGAACGTCACCAACTACCGATGGGGCAGCGGCAGCGCGCTCGAGAACGCCATCGGCTACCAGTTCGTCTGGGACGAGGGCTCGCGCGACCGGCTCACCGCCCTGCGCGCGGGCGATCTGGTCGGCGTTTCCGCGGGCCGGATGCAGGCCGAGCGCCGCGGGATGTATGCCGACGACGCGGTCATGGGCGGCGTCGTCATCGCTCAGCACGACGCCGCCGCCGCGGTCGTGGAGCTCGAGCGCGGACCCGAGATGCGCGCGGGCGACCGCCGCAGGCTTCGGGCCGAGGTCGGTCGCCGCGAGACCTCGGGGACGCCGATGGACGCCGTCGAGATCGAGGACTACCGGATGGGGCTCGAGCGCGAGACGACCGCCCGGATGGCCAGCGCCTCCTTCGACCTCGCGGGCCGGAATGTCGCCGCGCTCGACGACCGCCTGAAGCACCGCTACGGCATCACGCTCGACGACATGCTTACCAATACCATGTCGGACAACGTCTTCGGCGACGGGGGCGACCTGTCGAACGCCCGCGCGCGGCTGGCGATCATGCGCAGCGACGCGGGCAGGACCGGGACGGCGGATCCGCGCCGGCTCGACTGGGCCTATGTCCGCATCCGCTCGGGTATCGAGGGCGCGGGCACCGACATTCCCGACGTCCGCGGCGGCATGACGGGGCTGACGCAGGAGGAGTTGCGCCAGCTCGACGCGCGCTGGGCGCAGGAGCACGACGGCGAGACCCTGCGCAATGCGATCCGGGGCGACACCAGCGGCCGCGACGAGGACGACCTCGTCGATCTCTTCGACCACGGCACGCCGCAGACGGTGGAAGAGCAGGTGGACGAGTTGCGCCGCCGGCTCGACCGCGACGAGCAAAGCGTCGGCTTCGTCGGCGCCTGGGCCTCCGAATCCGAATCCACCACCTCCCACGCCCAGCTCGAAGCGCTGGAGGCGACGGTCCGACGAATGCGCGATCCCAACCTCTCGCCCCGCGAGCGGTCGGACATCGCGCTCTCCTTCGGTGAACAGCGCGCGCGCGTCGAGACCGCGATCGAGACCCAGAGGCAACGTGTCGACGCCTTCGCGGACATCGTGACCACCGTCATCGGCTATGTCGTGGCGGCCATCGTCATCGTCGTCGCGGCGGCCCTGACGGTCGCCTCGGGCGGCACGCTGTCGCCGGCGCTGGCCGGGGCCATCGCCATCTCCGGCTCGATCATCGGCACGATCTCGGGCATGGCCGCCAAGGCCGCGATCAAGGGCGGCGCCTACGGGCTCGAAGAGGTCGGCACCGACATCGCGGTCGGCGTCGTCGATCTCGCCGTCACCGTGGCGACAGCAGGGCTTCTGAAGGGCGGCGCGCTCGTCAGGAACGCCGCGGCGATGATGGCCGGCGTCCGCGAGGAGGTGAAGGCGATAACCCGTCTCGCCGCCCGCGAGGGGATGGAGGCCGCCGGACGGCAGGCCGCCCGCTCCACGGCCTCCACCGCGGCACGGGAGGGCACGAAAGCGACGCTCGGACACCGGCTCCTTGGGGCGGGCCGCCAGTACGCCCGCGAGCAGGCGCTCGACGCCGCGACGGCTTTGCCCACCGTGCTGACCGCCACCGTTCTCGACGAACGCACCTGGCGCGAGGGCAACGTCGCCGCCAACGTCCTGCGCGGCACCTGGGAAAGAACGCTCCAGAACCTGCGCGACGGCGTCCTGATGGGGGCGGGCGGCGGCGTCGTGCACCGCGGCCTCGGCGCCATGACGCCGCACCACGCGCTGACGCCGGCGCAGGTCCACGACCGCGACATCCGCCACTGGCTGCATGCCAATCCGGGCACTTCGCCCGGCGATTTCGCCCGTTTCGTGGAGAACCGCGCCGCCGCGAACAGCGACCACGGCGACATCCTCCGTGCCGCCCAGCGGGAAGCCCGCCGGTCGCTCCTGGCCGAGATCCCGCCCCGCGAGCGCGGCGCGGTGGCCGACGTGCCGATCCTCCACGTCGGTGAAGACCAGTTCCGCCGCTTCAACCGCGGCAACCACGGCGAGGCTTTCGTCCACGTCCAGAACGGCCAGGCCGTCATCATCGTGCGCGACGGGGCCTCCGCTTCCGCCGTCGCCCGTCTTGGCCCGGCGCTGCGCGACATCGTCGCCCCGGGCACCCGGGGCCGCACCGTCAATCCCTCCGACAGCCTGCCGCCGCGCCTGCGCAACCGCGTGGCGGTCGAGGTGGTGCGCGACCCGACGTTCGGCGCCGACGAGGTCCGCGCCGTGCCGCAGCGCGACCGGGACGGCAACATCACCGGGGTGGCGCTCCAGGTCGGCCCGAACGCGCGCGCCATCGACATCCAGCTCCACGTCGGCACCCTCGACGCGATGCGCCGCTACGCCGGGCTCTCGGGCAAGGTGCGGATGTTCCTCAACGACATCGCCCGGCGCCTGGGCGGCGACGGGATCGACCCTTCCGATCCGGGTCGCTGGGAGGCGGCGCTCGAGGTGGCAAAGCTCCCCGCGATCATCGAGGAGCGGATGTCCCGGCTCTCCGAGCGCGGGCTCGACCCCCGCCGGCGGGCCCTGGTGATGGAGGAGATCGCCAGCCTCGAACGCCAGTTCTCGTCGGAACTCGCCCGGGCCGACACCGTCTCGCCCGGGGCCCGTGGCTTCGTCGCCGCGCAGCCGCAGGGCCCCGCCGGACACGCCCCCCCGCCGGGCCCGGACGCCGCTGTCGCGGTGGACGCCATGGCGCAGAAGTCACGCCTGCGCGACATGGCCGGCGAGATCCGCGAGAAGCAGGCCAGGATCGCCGAAATCGAACAAGCGATCTGGGACGCGCAGGGGGGCGACCACTCCACCGCGCAGAACCGTATCCGCATCTACCGCGCGGAATACGCGGACGCGATGCGCTCCCTGCGGGACCACATGCCCGCCGAGCTCCACCCGCTCTTCGACTACCTCGACACGCGCCACCCGTATCCCCCCGGCGTGGCCCTCAACCACAGCGAGATCGCCCGGCACCCAGCCTTCGCTGCGGCGCTCCTGAAGCTGGACTACCGCCAACGAGAGCGTGTCCTCCGGATCGGCGGCTATCAGGAGGTCATCGCCGAACTACATCGGACCCGCGCCGAGCTGCAAAGCGAGGCGCGTCACGCCGAGCAGCGCATCGCGGCACTCCAGCAGGAATACCGCGACGTCGGCGGCGATTTCTTCATGGACGTCGCACTGCACCCCGACCTGCCCGAGCGGCGTGCGCCCCCCGGCTACCGGCCCGAATACGCGTTCGAGAGGAAGTTCCGTAGCCTCCTCGGCGACGAGAAAGGCCGCAAGCTGATGGAGGCGATCATGGACCGGATCGAATACGGCCAGTCCGACGATTTCGCCGCGTTGCTGCTCGACCCCGAGATCGCCGCGGCCTTCGGCGACAAGACGCTCGACAAGGTCTTCGAGCAAGTCGTCGCCCACCGCCAGGGCTACCGTGCCGAACTCGCGCTCGCGTCGAAGATCGCCGAGGGGATCGACAACCTGCCGGGCGGCGGCGGCCATACGGTCCTCGACTTCGGCGACCCGATCGGCGCCAACGAGGCCGACGTGATTTCCATCGACGCGCAGGGCAACATCTTTCTCTGGGACTCGAAATACCGCGGCGAAGGCTCCGCCGCCCCGCACTCCGAGACCTTCACGGACCCTGAAAGACGCAGGAACGCCGCCGCAGAAGCCCGGCGGATCCTCTACGACCCGGAACGGGTGAAGGGTCTCGACCCGGCCGTGCTGCGGAAGGCCCGCGAGAACATCGACGCGGGCGACTACTATCTCGTCACGTCCCATACCAACGACGTCTACAACTTCTCCCATTCGCCGCCGCTCCGCGCCAGGAACCACACGCTGCAATGAACCGCTTCGACCCCCCTGCCTACGCCGCCGCCGTGCGACGCGATCGCTTCCACCCGCTGACGCAGGACGCGCTGCCGCGCTTCGGTCCCCGAGGGCTCTGGCAGGCCGGGACGGAGCAACTCAGGAAGGTCCTCCTCGGCTGGTGGTCCGGCGAGGAGGACGCGATGGCGGGACCCTTCGCGGACGCTCGCCGTTGGCTTTCCGCGGCGCCGGAATGCGGCGCGCCCTGGGGTGATCCCGCGTTGCAGTTCGCGGCCGAACACCGCCACGCCCGCGCCCTCGCCGCCCTGATGGCGGGAGAGGACCGGCCCGCCCTCTGGCGGGAGGCCGCCTTCGCCCACGACCGCGCTCTGGCCCGGGCCGGAGGGGTCGGCGGCGCGAACCTCGGTCCCGGGGCGGCGGTCTGCGCCGCGATGGCCGGAACCGTCACGCCGGCGGGACCGCCCAGCCCGATCGCCGAGATCGTCGGCAGGATGCCAGACACGCTCCGCATCGGCCGCGCGCTCTACGAGCGCCGGGCGGAGCTGTTGGCGCAGGCCCCCGAGCTCGATGTCACGACGCTCTTCGCCTGGGTCGGCCTGCGCCTCGGCGGTCTGCCCGACGTGCTCACCGCGATCCGCGCGGCCTGGGCGCTCGACCCCGACCTGCCGCTGCCGCCCGCCCTGCGCGCCGCCGGGTGGACCGACGCGGACGAGGCGCGCGTCACCCTTGCCGACGACGGTCGCCGCCTGGACCGCCTTCTCCCGCTCCTCGGCCTCGCTCCCGACCGCGCCGGACCGGACGACCCCGCTCTTGCCTCCTGGACCCGCCGGCCGGACCTCTCGCTCGAGGTCGATCGCCACCGGGCGGGGGGTTTGTTCGTGCTGGACCTGCGGGGAGCGGGCGCGGGCCGCCTTGCCGCCTTTCTCCAGTCCGCCGGGCTCGGCGCCGCCGGACCCGGTGCCGAGGCCGGCCTCGCCGATCTCCTGACGGTGCCGCCCGCCGCTGGCCCGGCCAGCGCCGTGACGGCCGATGCCCGCTGGCAGACCCTCACCGCGGCCCTCGCCGCGGACACCGATCTGACTCACGGCGCGGGCCGCGCCCTTGTTGCCGCCGCCCTCCGCGATACCGACTGGCGCACCCGGATGGCAGCACTCTGGGCCATCGGCAATCAGCGCATCCCCGGCCTCGCCGCCGAGGCCGAGACCGCACCCCTGCCGCCGCCCGCCTTCCCGGGCCTCTCCGCCGACGACCGTCGCATCCTCCTTGCCTTGCGCGACCTTGCCGCCCACCGGAGCGCGGGCCTGCCCGATGGCCTGAAGAAACCGACCGGCGCCGGCGTCCTTGCCCGCATCGCCCGCCTTCTCGACGCGGCCCCGGCCGACATGTCCGACCGCGCCTCGGGCCTCGTCGCCACCCTCCTGCGGCGGGCGACGACGGCGCCCATCCCTCCAGCCTGGACGGATTGGGCCGCCTTGGAGGACGGCGAAAGCTAGAACCGAAGACCCCGACGTCTGCGCCCGGCATCGCGCGAAAGAGGGCAAGGGCTTCCGCGCGGTGCGCGAGACCATCGTCGCGTCGTCGGATGAGGATTGGCAGGAGTTCTTGTGCGAGCGCGGGTTTTTTGAAGGCGATGACGGGGCCGGTTGTCGACACAGTGCTGACACAGGAAGGCCGCCCGCCCGAGAGCGTCTCCGACCTCCGGGAGCGGATCACCGCCGTCACCCGGTCGAAATCGCATCAGGACGCGCGATTGGTGATGGAGGGGAAGGCGAAGGTGTCGTTGAAAAAGGTCGTTCAGGCCGGGTGTTTCGGAGGTGGTCTGCCGCGGCGAAGGGCGTGACCGGAGCGCAGATCGCGCTCGCGTGGCTGCTGGCGCAGAAGCCCTGGATCGTCTCGATGCCGGGAACGACGATACTGCACCGCCTCCATAAGAACCTTTGCGCAGCCAACGTCGAGCTGATTGGCGGTGATCTTCGTAGTGTCGCCCGCGCCTTGGCGGAGACGGACATTGTCGGTGAAAGCTACAGCGCGCAGGCGTAAGACCGGATCAACCGTTGAACGAAATCGCGGAGTAAGCAAGGCGGAAGGCCTGACAGGCAAGGTCGTCGTCATCGCGGGCGCCAGCTCGGACCATGGCGACGAGACCACCGGGCACGCGGTCGAAGCCGGCGCCCGGGTTGCACTCGGCGCAGGCCGCAGCGACCGGCTCGACGCACGAGCCGGGGAACCGGGCACCGGGAACGCTTCGGCCATCGATGTGGAGAGGACCGACCGCGAGCACGTCGAGGCCTTCTTCCAGAGCGCTCACGAACGCTAGAGCGAGATCGACGCGATACTGCACAACCCTGGCCTGATGCCGCGCGCCGTTGGGCATGAACCGGCACAGGGAATGGGACGCCTGCATCGATGTGATCTTCAAGGGCGTGCTCTACGGCATCGGTGGAGTGCTACAGACATGTAGGAGCAGTCGGGCCCATAACCTCTTCGTCTCGTCGGTGGCAGCTTACGTGGTGAAACCTGCAAGCACGGTCGTTTGCGCTACGAAGTTCGGCATCCGTGCCATCCGCGAGGCGTTGCGTAGGAGGTCAAGCCCGATGGCCTGCGCACGACGATCCTGAGTCCGGACGCCGTCGACACCGAGCTTCCCGGCTGGATAAAGGCCGGGGGTGTGCCCGAGTCCATCGCCGAGTATCACGGGGAGCGGCCATCCCCGCCTCGGGCTTCACCCGCGCGGTGCCCTTCGCAATGAGCCAGCCTGAAGAAGTCGACACAAACGAAATCCTGTTCGGCCCGACCCAGCAGGCAATGTGAGGCTGGCTCGTTCAACCGGCAAAGCGATCGACATGGCGAACGTCATCGTGACCGTCGGAGCAGGGTCGATCGACCAGGCGATCACGTGGCGGGTTGGAGCGGGCCTGGCGGCGATATGGCCGAAGATCGCAAGGCCGTGGATCGACACGAGCAGCGCGAGCGCCCGGCCCTCGGGCGTCAGGGGCCGGAAATCCCACCCGGTCGTCGTCACCGACATCGCCGTTCACCACGGTGTGTCAGCATAGCTGGTGAAGCCGCCGCTGACGTGGCCTGCGGGATCGAAGGCCAGCATTCCATCTGCGCCCGGCATGATGACCACGGCGATTGTGGCCAGCATATATCCGGGCCCTCGGCGGTTAAAGCTTTTCTGCAGCGCACCGAAGCCGCGATTTGCAGTGCCGAGGATCCTGACAAGCCTCAGCCCACGGCTCAGGCGCGAGGCGCGCAGGAACCGGATGGCGGGCGCTACTCGGGCGATCATGGTGATCGGGTCGCATTGCAGGAACCTGATCTTGCGTGGGACCAGCGCGAAGCGCAGCACGAACCCGACGATGAATGCGATCCAGACGATTGTGCCGAGCAGCTCGAACACGCCTGATGTCGTCTCTATTGGTTCGACAGTGACGAGGCTGAGCCAGATGAACGACAGGACCAGCATCGGTCGCTCCTAGCCAGTCTTCAAGCTGCGTCAGCGCCTCCCGAGGCTCCCTTTCGTCCTCGGGCGTGTCGATCTATGGGTCAAGCACCTCGTTCAGGTCTCTCTTTTTGGAGTTTCTGAAAAATCCCTGAAAATAAGAAATCTTCGTGCCGAAAGCTGTTCGACTCAGGTGTCAGAAGGCTCGACGCCGCGCTCCTGTAACCAAGCGCGCATGGCAACGATTTCCGGTTGCTGCTCGGCGATGATGTGCCGGGCGAGTTAAAATGGTTTTGGGATCCGAACCGGCGCGAAGCTGGATGCGCGTCATGGCTATCGCACTCTGATAAGGGGGATCATACCCAGGACAAACGCGACATTGGAGGCTTCGTGGCGAAGTCCGTCCATCATCTCGTCGTGCATGCCCATTATCGGTTGCCGAAAGGCCGCTGTCGCGGAGGTCGCATCGATACCAGCCGAAGGCGCTGCTGGCGGCTCGTCTCCCTTGCGCAAGGTAGCTGTCGCTTGCGGGCCGTGCGGATGCTCGGGCGAAAAGGAATACGTCGCCATCCCCACCTCCTCCGCCTCCATCTCTGCCATGGTGCGGGTTTCGTTGCCGTCGATGCCGGCATTTAGCGCTTTCAGAGCCAACAATAATAGCCCCCAACGGCAAGGATCGCGACGCAAAAACCGGCGATTACGGTGCGCATGAAATCGTCCAGCCGCGGCCAGAACGGGTTGGTAAAGAGGTGGTCCTGGTTATTCGACCAGCATTTTGCCGTGATAAGCTATAGAATTGGTTTCATGTCAGGCGGCAACTTTCACGTTCGGTTCTTGCGTATCATAGGCCTCTGCCGGGGTCAGCAGGCCATGCGATGAGTGCGGG
>JBBQDX010000135.1:0-11586 GCA_038320125.1 Rhodobacterales bacterium
ACACGACCAGCACCTCGCCGTCGCTCTCGGTCCCCTTCCAGAGGCCGAGGATGTTGCCCTCCGGATCGACGGTGACGTCCTCGATCCCCGACTCCATCATCTCGCCGAAGCGCTGCGAGATCGCCTCCTCCATGAACGGACTGGAGGGGATCTCGGTCAGTTCGACGAGGTTCCTCGATCTGCCGCTCGTAGCCCTGCTCCATCAAGGCGACGGCATCCTCGAACTTCGGAGTCTCCAGGAACGTCTTGACGCCGGCGTCGTAGGGGGCGCTGTCGATCTCGGGCACCGCTTCCGCGTCGCCCGTCGCCTCCTGCGCCGAGGCGGAGGTCCCGAACGATGCCACGGTCGCGAGGGCCGCGGTCGCCATCAGCCGTTGCATGTGTCCCAGAGAAGATCTCCTGTCATCGCTTGCAAAAGCGTCGCCGGGCGTCCCCCCTAAGATCGCGGACGGCCGGGACCCAGGACAAGGCAAAACCTGCCTCGTAGTCAACCGTGCGGGGCGGTATTGCAGCCGGCTGCGGGGCGTTCCGCGTAGGAACCTGCGCCCGATGGAATCGTCGGAGCGCGACGCCGGGTGCCGTTTTTGGATGCGCGGAACGCGCCCGTCGTCCTGTCGCGAACCGAAGGCGGGCGGTCTGCCAGTCCTGTCGGCGCAGGCGAAATTCGTCATGGACGAGCCGTTTTCCTGTATACCCCATCCCGAGCCCGTTGCCGCCGACCCGGTTCCGCCATCCGGCGAAAACCGGCGGTTCCGTTCATTTCGAGAGGTTTCGGGAGGCTTTTCCGCGCGATGTTCCAGAAATTGCCTCATCCACGCCGCCCCATGCGTTCAGATGTCTGCGGGCGATCTGCCAGGCCCGCGCCTCCCGGACCCATGCAGGTCATCACCGTCGAGGGAGCGACAGAACCGGGGGCGCCCCCCGCAGCGCCCCGGGCCATTGCCCGTCGGCACAGGACGGCGCAGGACGGCGCAGGAGGGCACCGTGCCAATGGACCAGAGACGGGCCATGCCCTAATGTTCGCACCGGACCACCCGATGCACTTCACAGAATCTTCCCGTTCAGGTGTCGCGCCGCCATCCCTGCAGTACGCTTCTTATCTCGAAAGTCCTTCATGTCCGCTTCCACATTTTCAAGGTTCGCCGTCGTTCTGGCCTGCGTTTTCACGCTCGCGGCCTGCCAGTCGTCCGAGGAACGCGCCGAGAAGCATTACCAGAATGCGCTCGCGCTCATCTCCGAGGGCGATGTCGACCGGGCCAAGGTCGAGCTGCGCAACGTCTTCGACCTGAACGGCAGCCACCGCGAGGCGCGGACGCTCTATGCCGACACCCTGGCCGGGCAGGGCGAGATGCGGGATGCCTATGGGCAGTACCTGCGCCTGGCCGAGCAGTTCCCCGACGACCTGAACGCGCGGCTGGGCCTGTCGCGGATCGCGATCCTGTCGCAGGACTGGGAGGAGCTGCGCCGGCACGGGACCGTCGCCATGGAGCTGGCGCCGGACACGCCCGAGGTGCAGGTCATCGCCGTCACGCTTGATTATGCGGCCGCGATCGAGGAGGAGGATGCCCCCGAACGGCGCGAGGTGGTGCGGCGGGCCGCCGCCCTGTCGGAGGCGCAGCCCGACAACCTGCAACTCCGCCGGATCCTGGTGGACGGGGCCCTGAGGGACAACGAACTCGAGACGGCCCTGACCGAGGTCAAGGCGGCGCAGATCGTCGCTCCCCAAGAGCGCAGCCTCTACGATACGGAAGTGTCCCTGCTGGTGCAGCTCGGGCGCCCCGACGAGATCGAGGCGACGTTGCGCGGCATGATCGACCGCTTCCCCGGGGACAAGACCATCGTGGACAACCTCGTCCGGTTCTACCTGTCGCGCGACGAGCTGGACATGGCCGAGACCTTTCTGCGCGATCGCGTCGCGAAGGCCGGGCCGGAGGCGGTCACGGAGGATACCAACGACCTCGTCCGCTTCCTGCTGGTCCAGCGGGGGCCCGAAGAGGCCCTGGCCGAGCTGGAGAGCGCCATCGAGACATCCGAGACGCCGGACGCCTTCCAGTCGCTCCGGGCGCGGATCCTGTTCGACAGCGGCGAGACCGATCAGGCCATCGGCGCGATGGAGGCGCTCCTCGAGCCGGTCGCCGACGACGACGCGACGGCCAACGAGGACCGGGTCATCCTGGCGAGGATGCTGGATGCGACCGGCAACCGGGTGGGGGCGCAGCGTCTGGTGGCGCGGGTGCTCGATATCGACCGCACGCAGATCGCCGCGCTCAAGCTCGAGGCTGGATGGCGGATCGCGGCGGACAATGCCGATGGGGCGATCTCGCTTCTGAGAACCGCGCTCGACGAGGCACCGCAGGACGTGGATGCGCTGACCCTGATGGCGGAGGCGCACCTGCGCAACGGAAACCGCGATCTGGCGCGGGACATGATGTCCCTGGCGGTGCAGGCCTCCAATTCCGGGGCCGTCGAGACCCGCCAATACGTGGTGCTCCTCCTGGAGGACGAGCGCTTCTCGCTGGCCGAGGAGGTTCTGATCGACGCGCTGCGTGTGGCGCCGGACAACCCGGCCCTGCTGGTCGACCTGGCCGGCGTCTACATCCGCATGCAGGACTGGGCGCGCACGGCACAGATCGAGGCGCAGCTTCGCCGGCTCGACACCCCCGTGGCCTCACGCGCCGCCGACGGCGTGCAGGCGTCGCGCCTCTCCTCCGAGGGCCGCACCGAAGAAGCCGTTGCTTTCCTCGAGGATCTGGCGGCCGAGAACGACAGCGACATCGTCGCCCGCACCGCGGTGGTGCGCGCGCGCCTTGCCAGCGGCGATGTCGAAGGGGCCGTCACTTATGCCGAGCAGGCCGCCAACGAGGCACCCGACGACATCGCGAGAACCATGATCTACGCGACCACCCTCTCGGCCGTCGGCCGACAGGCCGATGCGGAAGCCAATTACCGCAAGGTCCTCGAACAGGACGACCAGGTCGAGAACGCCTGGATCGGACTCGTCCGCGCGCTTTACGGACAGGGCGACGTCGAAGGGGGCAAGACCGCCCTGGAGGCCGGCCTCGCAGCAATGCCCGAGGCGATCAACCTGCTCTGGGCCCAAGCCAGCTTCCTCGAGCAGTCGGGCGATCTCGAGGGGGCGTTGAGGACCTACGAGTCCCTCTACGAGCGGGCGCCCGAATCGCCGGTGATCGTGAACAACTACGCCAGCCTTCTCAGCATGCTGCGCGACGACGACGCCTCTCTGGAGCGGGCCTATGTGGTGTCCCGCCGGTTGGGGGATTCCGAGCAACCGGCCTTCCAGGACACCCTGGGCTGGATCGCGCATCGCCGGGGCGACGAACGGGCCGCGGTCGAATATCTGGAGCCCGCAGCGGCCGCCCTGACGAACGACCCGATGGTTCAGTACCATCTGGCCGAGGTCTACTTTGCGCTCGGCCGCGACGCCGAGGCGCTGACGCAGTTCGAAAAAGCCGTAGGCATGGTGAGCCCGGACGATTCCCGTCCGCAGATCGCGACGGCCCGGACCCGGATCGAGACGCTGACGGCCCGTCTGCAGGCCCCTGCCGCAGATGCCGACGCGGAAGCGGCCCCGGCCAGGCAATAAGCGTTGCGCCCGGGAGACATATCTCTACCGTTCGTCCGATCCCCCTTTCGCGCCGGAGGGGGGCACTCCAATAGTGGCGCAAAGATATCCTGGAACAACTGATGCAGGCACATGTCATGAAACATCTTCCGAGACGGATCGCGCTTGCATGCGTTGCCCTGACGGCCTTCCTCCTCGTTCTCGCGACAGGAGCGGCGCAGGCACAGCAGGGATACACCGTTCAACCCGGCGACGTTCTGGGCATCGAGGTTCTGGAAGACCCGTCGCTGAGCCGTGAGGTTCTGGTGCTGCCCGGCGGGGGGTTCAGCTTTCCCTTCGTCGGAGCCGTTCAGGCGGGGGGGCGCACGACCTCCCAGATCGCGGACACACTGACCGCGGGCATCGCGTCGAACTTCGCCGCCCCGCCCAACGTTTTCGTGTCGGTGCGCACGCTGCGGCCGGTGACCCCTTCGCAGGGCCTGGCGGAGGCACCGGCAATCAGCGTCTATTTCCTGGGCGAGGTGAACGGTCCCGGCCTGAAGGCCGTCGTCCCCGGATCCACGCTGCTGCAGGTCCTGTCGCAAAGCGGCGGCTTTACCAACTTCGCCGCGCTCAAGCGGATCCAGCTTCGCCGGACCGATCCCGCCACGCAGCGGCAATACGTCACGACCTTCAACTACAAGGCCATCTCCAACGGGGCCGCCCTGTCGCAAGACGTCGTTCTTGCGGATGGCGACGTGATCCTGGTGCCGCAGCGCCGTCTCTTCGAGTAGGATGATGGCGGATCTCGGCCGTATCCGACTGCCCGGCCTTGCGGCGGCTCATGGCGGCTCGCGCGTCGCATCGTGCCTGGCCCTGACGGGAGCGCTGGTCCTCGCGGGTCACGGCGGGCTGGTCCTGGCACAGGGCACCGCCGAGCCCGAGGCGCCGGCACCGGAAATTTCCGCCCTGCCGACGACGATCGAACCGATCGTCGTGGAGGCCGCCGACCCGCTGGACGATCCGCTGGTCGTGGAGCCCGTCGAACAGGAGGCCGTGGAGCCTGTCGAATCGCCGGTCGTGGAGCCTGTTGAACAGGTGGTCGTGGAACCCGTCGAGACGGTGGGAGCGACAGATGTGTTCTCCGAGGCGATCGCGCCGGCGACGCAGATCCAGGATCGGCTGGCCCGGGTCGGTTCCGCCACGACGACGTCGGCAGGCCCCCAAGCCTCTCCGCCGGGGCCCGTCCTGACCCTCAATCTGGGCGTGGGCCTGGTGCTCGAGGATGGCGAGTTGTCCAATCGCAACTCGTTCGGGGCCTCGTACCGCAGCGAGACCCGCGAGCAGATTCTGGACCTGAGCCTTGGCACCTCGTTCGACGTCGATGCCGACGGGTTCAACTCGGACGACACGTTTCCCGATGCGGATCTGGCCTATGTTCGGGACACCGGCGCGCTGCTGCTGCGGCTTTCCGCCGCCTATTCCGTCGCCGACATCAACGGCAACATTCCCGGTCCGGATTTCACCTTCGACGAGACCGACATCATTCGGGACGACGGAACGCGCGCGACGACGCGACTGGGCCTCGGGTTCGTCATCAACCGCCGCGAAGCCATCGGGCTCGAGTTCGACTCGACCTACCAGGCGCGCGACTACAGCGACACCGCCGATCCCGATCTCACCGATACGGAAGACCTGTCCTATCAGGGCGCCCTGCGACTGACCGTCAGCCCGACGCTGACCTTCCGGCTGACGGCGCTCAAGAGCGACGTCGAAAAGGGCGGCGACACGGAGACCGACGAGGTCGAGACCGCCTATGGCGCGCGGGTGACGTGGCAGGCGAGACCCGGAACCGAACTGGACCTGTCGCTGGCACGCAGCCGCGTCGAGACGCACGAGAACGAGACGATCGAGGTGATCGACCCCGAGACCGGCCTGCTCATCGACCGGATCCCCACGGGAGTTCGCCTGAGCTCGGAACAGACGGGACTGGTCGGCGACCTGGCCCTGACCCGGCAGCTTCGCAACGGGACGGCCGGAGTGTCCGTCGGCCGCGAGCTGACGACCAACGGCGACATCGATCGTCTGGCGGTGTCGCGTCGGCTGAACCTGGCCAACGGTGCCGATTTGCGGCTGTCGTTCGGACTCGTCAGCTTCGAGGGCTCCGACACCATCCCGACCGTCGACATGCGCTACTCCCAGCCGCTGCCGCTGGGAACGTTGACCGCCTCGCTGCAGAGCGACGGATTCGTCGACAACGACAACCAGAACGTCACCCGCACCCGCGCGACGCTCGGCTACGGCCGTCCGCTGACGCCGCTCTCCGATCTGTCCGTGTCGCTGGGTCTCGCGTCGATCGATGTGGTCGACGGCCTGGAGGCCGACACCGTCGCCGCCGATCTGCTGCTCGGCTACAGCCGGCAACTGGATCGCAACTGGTCCCTGAACCTCGGCTATCAGGGCACGCTGAGCCGCGAGGACGGTGCCGAAGACGACAGGGACAGCACGGTTTTCGTCAACCTGAACCGCAGTTTCACCATCCGTCCCTGATCGCAATACTGTGTGTTCCGCCGGTATGGCCTTAATGCCGACCGAAATTCGGGTTATACCCCCGCGAGATGTCCGGACCGGTTCCCCAGGTCCGGACCTCGTGCATGCGGAGACCGTTGCGACATGACGCAGATCGACACCGACCGCCGGACCGGGCGCGCCTCCGCCATGATGACGGGGGGGTTCGGAACCATCCTGTTCGGGCTGCTGATGCTGGCGTGCCTGCCGATCTTCTGGCGCGGGTTCGTCTCCCTCGTCGAAGCCTGGAGCACGCCGGAATACAGCCACGGCCCGCTGATCCCGATCATCTCGCTCTATCTGTTCCTGCGCGAGCTGCGCGACGCGCGGCCCGTCGACCCCGCCGTGCCCGTGCGCCGCTGGCCCGGCCTCTTGGTGATCGGCGCGGGGCTCGCCATCGCGGCGCTCGGCAACATCGTCCGCATTCCCGACATCGTGAGCTACGCCTTCATCGTCTGGACGAGCGGCGTCGTCCTGACCGTCTTCGGCTGGTCGCGCGGCATCCGCCACCAGCTTCCGGTCCTGCACCTGATCTTCATGCTGCCGCTGCCGCAGTTCCTCTACTGGCACATGACCATCTTCCTGCAGGGGGTCTCGTCGCAGCTGGGCGTGTGGTTCGTGTCGATGGCCGGCATTCCGGTCTATCTGGACGGCAACATCATCGACCTCGGCGTCTACAAGCTGCAGGTGGCCGAAGCCTGTTCGGGGCTGCGCTACCTGTTTCCGATCCTGTCGTTCTCCTACCTCTTCGCGATCCTCTACCGGGGCCCGATCTGGCACAAGGCCGTGCTCCTGCTGATGGCGGCGCCGCTGACGGTGTTCATGAACAGCTTCCGCATCGGGGTGATCGGGATCCTGGTCAATTCCTACGGAATCGAGCAGGCGGAGGGGTTTCTGCACTTCTTCGAGGGCTGGATCATCTTCATGGCCTGCATCGCGATCCTGTTCGTGATGGCGATCCTGCTGCAGCGGCTGACGGCGAACCCGCTGCCGCTGTCGGAGGCGATCGACCTCGATACCAGTGGCCTGAACCGGGTGACGATGCGGATCCTGTCGCTGCCGGCCACGCTGGCGCTGGCCGTGGGCGTGGCCATGACGGCGGCGGTCGGCGCGCTCTACCTGACGGTCCAGACGCCGGAACCCGGTCCGGTGGCGCGGGACAGCTTCTCCCTCTTTCCCTCGGACCTCGCGGAATGGTCCAGCATCCGCACCACGCTGGAGCCTGACATCGAACGTGTCCTGGCGGCCGACGACTACATCAACGCGACCTACGTCGATTCCACCACCGGCGCGGGGGTCAACTTCTTCTCCGCCTTCTACCAGAAGCAGACCGAAGGCTCCGGCATCCATTCGCCCGAAGTCTGCCTGCCCGCCGGCGGCTGGGAGATCTTCTCGCTCGACGCCGCCTACCGCCTGTCCTTTCCCGAAACCGAGTTCGGGACCTTCGAGGTGAACCGCGCGATCATCCAGAAAGGGCTCAGCAAGCAGCTCGTCTATTACTGGTTCGAACAGCGCGGCCAGCGGTTCACCAACGATTTCACCGCCAAGCTGAAGGTCGTCTGGGACAGCTTCACCATCGGCCGCACGGACGGGGCGCTCGTCCGCTTCGTCACGCCGATCGGGCGCGACGAGGATCCGGCACAGGCGGATGCCCGCATCCAGGCCCTGATGGCCGAGGCCCTGCCGCGATTGCCGCGGTTCATCCCCGGCGTTCCGGAGGAAGCGGCGCGTTGAGATGAGCGCCGGGCGGCGGCAGGACGAGACGGGCGAGGATGTCATCGCGCGGCGCATTCTGATCTGCATGATCGTGCTCTGCGTCGCGATCGAGGCGACCCTGCAGCTCGGCGACCTGGGTCTCCTCGGCGTTCCGCGCCTGCGGGGTCAGGCCTACGAATACGGGGGGTTCTGGTCGCAACTGCTCCACGGCTGGCGACCGAACTATGCCGCACAGCCCTTTACGATGTTCGTGACCTACGCCTTCCTGCATGGCGGGCTGACGCATCTGGCCTTCAACATGTTCGCCCTGTGGTCGCTTGGCAGGGCCGTGGCGGAGCGTGCCGGACCCGGCGGTCTGGCGGCCATCTACATGGCCGGGGCCGTGGGGGGGGCGGCGATGCACGGGCTGCTGTCGGTGACGCTGCAGCCCATGGTGGGGGCGTCGGGGGCGCTGTTCGGGCTGGCTGGTGCGCTGGTCGGCTGGGGACACGCCGACCGGCGGGCCCTGCACGCCGACCTCTGGCCCGTCGCGCGCGCGGTCGCCCTCCTGATGGCGATCAACGTGGCGATGTGGTGGGCCCTGGACGGGCAACTGGCCTGGCAGGCGCATCTGGGCGGCTTCGTCGCGGGATGGGCCGCGGGGCGGATCGCGGATCGCGCGCCGCCCCTGTCTCCGACGGGATCGGACTGATCCTGCCGCTTTAACGGATCGTTAACTGCTCGAATTGAGATTTTCCCTCTTACCGGACGAGAGGGGATTCCCGCGTCGTCACGTCTCCATCACTGCGGGGCGCTCCTCGGGGAGTCCCGGATCGCCTTCAACAAAGGTGGATGGATATGAACGATATCTTCAAGAACCACGGCACCGGTCTCGAAAGCCCCGCCACGCGGGCCCATGCGGTCGAGCCCAGCGATACGGCGGATCTCGTGCTGGTCTCGCGCGCGCTGAACGTGGCGCAGTCCGGTCTGGTCCGGGTGACGACCACCGGCGAGACGACCGCGCAGGTCTACATCGCCGCGGGCGTTCCCTTCCCGATCCGCACCGTCCGCGTCTGGGCGACGGGCACCACCGCCAGCGGCATCGTGGCGCTCTCCTGATGCTGGGCTTCGGATTGGGAATCAGCTGCGCGGTCAATTTTCCGGGCTCGCTGGGCGATGTCTTCAGGCCGGTCTGGGATCTTCTGGTCACCCGGACAGGCGTGACGATCGCGGGCCGACCGGTCTCCCCCACGTTTTTCGTTACCAACGTCAGCGCCGACGGCGCGACGATCAAGCGAGGATAGTCATGTCGGCATATGTCATCACGAAAGCGATCTGGGACGCGGTGCAGAAGACGCCCGTGACGAACCATCAGGTCTCCGGCCTCCTGTCCGACGCGAGCTACGTGGTCGTGGACCACGATGAAGGCTCGGAATTCCGGACCCTTGCAGCCAAGGTCGTTCCGACGATCGCGATCACATGGGCGCCATCGAATGCCGGTCTTGAAGGACTGCTGGCCGGCATGACCGCGACCGAGGTGATGACCGCATGGACCGGACGCCCCCTGGCGACCGTCAGCGACGGGTCGGAGCCGCTCTACGCCCACGTCGTGCTCATCGACGGCATCGCGGTGACCGACCTGACCGTGACGGCCAATCTGACGATCGCGACCACGATCAGCGCGGCCTGCGCAGAGGATGTCCTGGTGGTCACGGAGGCGCTGTCGGTGGCGGAGGCTCCGGTCGAGGCAGGCGTCTCCAGCATCACCTACGACGGGGTGACCGCGGTCTTCGCGGCCCCCCATCCGACAGGCACCTATGCCGACGGCAGCCCCTGGGTGAGTTCCGGCGGCAACGCGATCTCGATCACCGGCATCTCGCCCGCGTCGGCGTCCGGCGTGAACCGGGCGACAAGCGGCGGCGGCACGACCGGATCGACCATCGTGCACGGTGCGATGCTCGACCCCGGAAAGGCCCCGTCCGGTGCGACACTGGCGCAGCGCCAGGCCGTGAACGATGGCCTTGCCAAGGGGGCCCCGTCGCAATGCTACGACAGCTACGTGCTGTCGAACAATCTCGGCTTCGATGCCGCCGGCAACGTCGATCCCGGTGCCACGTCGAAGCCGATCTCCCTCACCGAGGGAACGATCCTCAAGGCCATCTCAAAGCTGTCGGGCGTGCACTCGCAGGCGCGGCCAGCGCTCGACAAGCTGGTGCCGCTGACGGTCGTCTCCTCGCCGCCCGCCGCGAATGCGTTCCGGCCCGGACATGCGGACCCGTCGAAGGCGGCGTGGCTCTACGTCTCCGACATCGACATGGGCAAGCTTCCGAACCTCTCCACCGACGGCCTCACTGTCCCCGAGTTCTTGGCGACGCTTGCCAGGTTGCGGTTCGTGTCCTGGCAGCACACCTACAACGTCCTGTCCCGCAATCTGATGCCGGGCATCGATGCGACGCCCGTCTATGGAGGGGACCGGGACATCTATACCGAGGCCTTGCTGGCGCTGTGCTACAGTGGCTGGACGGCGTCGCAAAAGGCGCAGGTGGCCACGGCTTTCGTGCAGATGGCCGTCGACATCACGGCGCGGGCCGAGCAGGGCGGCATCTGGCAGGAGAACGGCGGGCACTGCGTCGGACAGAAGTCCATCGTCGCGCTTGCCGCGCATCTGACCGGGCATCAACGCTTCATCGACGCTCTCGGCTACACGACGACGCTGTTCGCGACCGGCGGCCGGACGGCCTCGATCTGGGGCGAGGACCGTCAGATTTTCCGGATCACGCAAGCCGACGTGGATCGTCGCCAGAAACACCAGTACAACTACCCGGTCTCGATGATCGATGTGGCGGAATGGTCGAGCGACGCCACGCGGGACGATCCCGACGCGCCCAGCAACTTCCGCGAGCGGATCAACACGCTCGGCGTCGATACCTCCGGGGCGGCGGAAGATCTCAAGCAGTCCTATCGCCACATCGTCGCGGGCGTGAACGTCCCCGGCGCGCTGGCGCTGCGTCTCATGGGTGCCGATGGCCTCATGGGGTCGGCATGGCTGGAGTATCAGGACCGCCACATGACGGCGCGGATCGCTGCCGGTGGTGCGCTTCCCGATGGCGGCAGCAACGACATCGCGCCGTGGGTCATCAATGCCTGGAGAAAGGATCGCTCGAGCGCCGGCACGGGAGAAGAAACAGACGCCGATTCCGATCCAGATCCAGATCCCGTCACCCCCCCGGTCATCGACCCACCCGTCATCGATCCGCCTGTCATCACACCCCCGGTTATCGATCCGCCGGCCATCGACCTCACCGTTCCTGCTATCGTGCTTTCGATAGCTCAATCGGAGCCTGCATATACGACAGAAACCGGCTCTCACTATAACAGGCGCACCCCTCCCGACCTGAAGGCCGAGAACTTCACGATGTATCACTCGCAGAAAAGTGAGGATCTCGCGGGCCCGGTCATCAAGACGGTTCTTACCCAAGCCAACCGGACCAAGGTCAACATATCCATGGTGGCCCTTGCAAACGCACTGGCTTACGCCGTGCCGGGCAAGCAGTTCGTTTTCTCCGAGGCTCACGAAAGCGGCACCAGTCGCGTGTCCTTGGCAAACGACGGTGACTTGGGGAGCAAAGACCGCCGCTGGGAAAAGACGCAGCAGATGGTCGATGCCGTCCTGGCCGATTATCCGCAGGGTTTCACGCGCATGACGGAGTTCTGGTGGGCGGCGGATAGCGGCAAGATGCCGGATTGGCTTGAAACATTCG
>JBBQDX010000136.1:0-11530 GCA_038320125.1 Rhodobacterales bacterium
GGTCGGCAGTCCCGCCTCCTGTTCTTTGATCATCCCGATAATCTGCGCCTCGGTGAAACGACTTTTCCTCATCTTGTCTGCTCCTACAGGTTGGGCAGACTCTACATCAGACTGAGGGAACTTCCGGGGGGCAGGTCAATATGTATGCAGCCGGGCCGCCAATAAAATAATATCTGCCAGTCCCGCGATTCTCGCATTCGTGTTCTGCCAATGATTCGAAGGTCGACGGCCTTATCTCGCAAACCGCGCGCTTCGTGACCTCGCCCGTCGCGACGACCATCGAGGCTACCGACAACGCCGCCATCTGGGTCGAGACCAATGATAACTGTGCGGCGCCGTTCTCGGGATCCCCCTCGCCGATCGGTTCGATCAACACCGCGTTCGACGTGCCACCGACGCCCGGGGCCGATTGCCGCGCAAATCCCGGGGAAAATTGCAGGTGGTGTCGCAGCGCTCCGCGATCTCGGCTTGGGCAGATTCGCAATCCTGTTCCCCTGCAATCTGAAGAACACCGCCTTGCGGGCGGACTTTGCGTCCGGCGCGCTTGGGCAGATCTATCTGGGCATTGACATCCGTGGTCACATCGCCTGCGAGCCGGTCACGATCTGCCGGGGGAACGCGCCGAATGTCCGCGTCGCATTCATGGGCGCGCTGGCGGGCACTGCCGCTACAACCATCGCATGTTCGGCCATTTCAGGCAGTCCATGCTGTCCCCCACGAGCGCGGCATCTTTCTCGCAGGCGACGGCGTGATCTGGGCACCGGCCTGGGCAAGGGGGCGGTGCAGACCTCGACGGACGCCGCGACGAGGGTGACCGCGCATCCGGGTGGGCGCTTCCATCCGGAGAACCCGTCCCCCTGCGACCGCTATCGGGAATGAGGACCGGTCGTCCTGCCGGAGTGCGCGTCAGCCCGGGGCGCAGCGGACGAAATGGCCGGGGCCGATCTCCAGCAGGTCTGACGGCGCGGGGACGGCGTAGACGTCCGGGCGGTCCACGCTTTCGGGGTGGAAGCGGTACCCGGCGGGCGGCGGCGGCGCGGCCCCCGCAGTGCGGTCGCGGTCCGGGTGGAGCACGGTGTCGGGGTCGGGGATCGTCGCGATCAGCTTGCGGGTATAGGGATGCGTCGGGTTGGCGAAGATGGCGTCCCAAGGCCCCAGCTCCACGATCTGCCCGAAATACATCACCGCCACGCGGTCGCTCATGTGCTCCACCACGCCGAGGTCGTGGGAGATCATCACGAAGGAGAGGGACAGGTCCTCCTGAAGGTCGAGCAGCAGGTTGATGATTTGCGCGCGCACCGAGACGTCGAGCGCCGAGACGGGTTCGTCCAGCATCAGGATGCGCGGATCGAGGATCAACGCGCGGGCGATGCCGATGCGCTGGCGCTGGCCGCCGGAGAACTCGTGCGGAAAGCGGTTGGCGTGCTCGGGTAGCAGCCCGACCTTCGCAAGAATGTCGGCCACCCGGTCGTCGATCTCGCTTCTCGTCCGCGTCCCGTGCAGGCGCAGGGGGGCGGCGAGCGAGCGATGCACGGTCTGGCGCGGGTTCAGCGAGGCATAGGGGTCCTGGAACACCATCTGCGCGATGCGGGCGCGTTCCATCCGGTTCGGGCCGTCCGGGCCGGTGATGGAGCGCCCCCCGAACAGGATGTCGCCCGACGTCGGCTCCTGCAGGCCCATGACCGCCAGCGCGGTTGTGGACTTGCCGCAACCCGACTCGCCGACGATGGAGAGGCATTCCCCCTCGGCCAGTGTCAGGTCGACGCCGCTGACGGCGCGCAGTAGCCGCCGATTGCGTGCGAGGAGGTTGTTGCCGACGGGGAAATGCACGTGCAGGTCGCGGATCTCGAGCAGCGGCGCGGGCGAGCCGTCCCTCATGCCCCGCCTCCCGCCCGCAACCGCGGATCGCGCACCGGGTTGCGCGGCTCGAAGCAGAACTCCTGGCTCAGGCTCTCCTTGTCCGCGATCAGCGCGTCGATATCCACGAGCCGCTGGCGTCCCGCCGCGCCGTGCCGCGAACCGAGGCGCGGCAGCGCGCCCAGAAGCCCCCGGGTGTAGGGGTGGCGCGGGTTCGCGAAGAGGTCGTAGGTGTCGCGCTCCTCGACCAGCCGGCCCTGATACATCACGCCGACGCGCTGGCACATGTTGGCGATCACGCCGAGGTCGTGGGAGATCAGCAGCACCGCCGTGCCGCGCGCCGAGCAGAGCTCCGCGATGAGCTTGAGCACCTCGTCCTGCACCGTCACGTCGAGCGCCGTCGTCGGCTCGTCAGCGATCAGCAGGTCCGGATCGCAAGCAAGGGCGATGGCGATCATCACCCGCTGGCGCATGCCGCCCGACATCTGGAACGGATAGGCGCGAACGCGCTCCTCGGGGGCGGGGACGTGGACGGAGGCCAGCGCATCGATCGCCAGTTTCTGCGCTTCCCCCCAACCCATCCCGCGATGCAGCACGAACATCTCCGCGATCTGCCGGCCTACGGTCTTGAGCGGGTTGAGCGCCGTCATCGGCTCCTGGAAAATCATCGCGATCCGGTCGCCGCGCAGCCGCCGCATCGCCTTGTCAGACAGGCCGCGCAGATCATCGCCCTTGAAGAGGATTTCACCGCTCGACACGGCCAGCGGCTTCTTGAGCAGCCGGATCAGCGACAGCGCGGTCAGGCTCTTGCCCGAGCCGCTTTCTCCCACCAGCCCGAAGGCTTCGCCCGGCAGGATCGTGAAGCCCACGTCCTTGACGATGTCGACCGATGCGCCCTGCCCCGGAATACCCACATGAAGGTTCCGCAGGTCCAGAAGCGGAGTCTCGGTCATGCCGTCCGGCTCCGCATGTGCGGGTCGAGCAGGTCGCGCAGCCCGTCGCCCAGCAGGTTGAAACCGAGCACCGTCACGAAGATCGCGAGCCCCGGGAATACCGCCGCCCAGGGCGCGATCACGATGAGCTCGCGCGCGCCGGTGAGCATCGAGCCCCAGGACGGGAACGGCGGCCGGATGCCGAGGCCGAGGAAGGACAGCGCCGCCTCGGCCAGCACCGCCGCGCCGATGCCGAGCGTCGAGATCACCAGAATCGGGCCGATCATGTTGGGCAGCAACTGCGTCGCCATGATGCGGATGTCGCCGTAGCCGAGCGTCCGCGCTGCCTGGACGTAGCCCAGCCCCTTCAGCGACAGCGTGGACGACCGCGCGATGCGGCAGGTCCAGGACCAGTTCGTCAGCCCAAGCGCGATCAGCAGGCTCGGCAGGCCCGGCCCGAGGATCGCCATGATCGCCAGCGCAAAGATCAGCGACGGGATCGCCAGCATCGTGTTGGTCAGTCCGTTCACCAGATCGTCCCACCAGCCGCCCCAGTAGGCCGCCGAGATCCCGAGGCTCAGGCCGATCACCGAATTGATGATCTGGCTCACGATGCCGACCGTCAGCGAGATGCGCGCACCATAAAGGACACGGGTATACACGTCGCGTCCCTGCTCGTCGGTACCGAACCAGAACTGCGCGTCGGGCGGCTCCTCGGCATACATCAGGTTCGCGTCGAAGACCGGGTCGAGCGAGGTCAGCAGCGGCGCGAACACAGCCCCCACGACCACCAGCGCCACCAACGCACCGCCGAGCCAGAGATTGAGGTTGAACCGTTTCATGTCTGCTTTATCCGCGGGTCGATCGCCGCGTAGATGATGTCGACGAAGGTGTTGATGAGAAGGAACCAGACCACGATCACCAGGATCGTCCCCTGCACCACCGGAGTGTCGCGGATCGAGACCGAGTCGACCAGGAGCGAGCCGATGCCGGGCCAGGAGAACAGCTTCTCGATTACCACGGCCTGCCCCATCATCGAGCCGAACTGGAGCCCAATCGTGGTGACGACCAGCACCATGACGTTGCGCACGAGATGCCAGCGGACGACGCGGGCCTCGCTCATGCCCTTGGAGCGCGCGGTGCGGATGAAATCCTCGTTGGCGATCTCCAGCACCCCTGCGCGGGTGGTGCGCGCGAGCAGCGCCAGAGGAGTCACGCCCAGCGTGATCGCGGGCAGGATGAGGTAGCGCCAGCTTCCGCCGCCATAGCCGAAGCTCGGCAGCCAGCCCAGCACCAGCGCGAAGAAATACATCAGCAGCAGCCCCAGCCAGAACTGCGGCAGCGACAGGCCGGAGACCGCGCCGATCATGGTGACGCTGTCGAGGAGGCTGCCCGGCCGCAGCGCCGCGATGAAGCCCAGCGGAACGCCGACGACGATGGCGAAGACCATCGCCGCGATGGCGAGCTCGAGCGAGGCCCAGATCCGCGCGTTGATGACGTCGAGCACCGGCTCGCGGGTGCGGAACGAGGTGCCGAGGTCGAAGCGGGCGAGCCCCGTGATGTAGTCGGCGAAGCGAACGTAGAGGGGCTTGTCGAGGCCGAACTGCTCGTTCAGCCGCGCCATCATCTCGGGGTCGGCGGCGGTGCGACCGTCCGCCATCAGGCTCGACGCGAAGCTGCCGGGCACGACGCTGAAAATCACGAAGATCAGGAGCGCGACCGCGAACAGCGTCGGGATCACCTGCAGCAGGCGCCGGATGGTGAAGCGCAGCACGCAGCTACGCCCCCGCCCGAACCGCGGCCCCGGAGGGCCGCGAAAGTGTGTCCGTGCGGGTGGTCACCTGCGCGAGTCGGGGGCCGTCTCGTCGATCCAGAGATCCTCGTAGTTCTGGATCGCCAGCTCCGTCGCGTTGGCCTGCAACCCATGGACCCAAGGCTGATAGGCCATCACCGCCTTGTTATAGTTGAAGAACCAGCTCGGCGCACCCTCCTGGACGACGTTGTTGGCCTGGCGCAGCAGATCGGTCTTCTTCTCGGGATCCATCTCCGCCCCGGCCTGCTCGAACAAAGCGTCGAACTCCGGATCGCTGAACTGCTGGTAGGCGCAGCTGCTCCGCGGCGTCTTGGAGTAGTAACACTTCATCACCTCGTAGTCGTCTGGCCCCGAGAGGTTCGACCACATGAACGCCTCGAAATCGCCGGCCGGCACGATCTCGGCCAGCACCGACGCCTCGACCGGCACCGCCGTCGCGCGAATGCCCGCGTCCCTCAGCATCGGGATGATCGCCTCGACGATGGTCAGGCCCCAGCTTTCGTTCTGCGTCGCCGTGATCGCCACGTCGATGCCGTCGGGATAGCCGGCATCGGCCAGCATCTGCTTTGCCAGCTCTGGGTCGTAGGTGGTCGGTTCGGCGGCCTCATCGTAGGCGGGCGAGGAGATCGGCAGCCAGCCGGTCGCGGGGTAGGCCTTGTTCTTGACCAGCTTGTCGAGGATCAGTTCGTTGTTGATCGCATGGCCGAAGGCCTGGCGCACGTCCTTGTTGTCGAACGGCGGCTTGGTGTTGTCGAAGCCGACATGGCGGGTATAGACCTCCGCCACCTCCAGCAGGTTCTGCGACAGTTCCGGATCGGCCTGATAGGCGACGTACTGCGTCGGGCCGAGGACCGAGACGTCGATTTCCTGGTTGCGGAAGGCCACGTCGCGCGCCGAGGCGTCACCCAGCAGGACGACGTTGATCCGGTCAAGGTAAGGCTTCCCGTCCTCGTAGAAATCGTCGAACTTCTCCACCACGACGCGTGAGCCGGGAACGTTCTCCACGAACTTGAACGGCCCGAGGCCGATCGGGTTCTGGATGAACCCCGGATCCTCGCCCGCACCCGACGGATAGATCGCCGAATTCGTCTGCATCAGCGCATAGCCCGGATCCGTCGGTGCGACGGTATAGGTGATCTCGAGCGTGTGGTCGTCGATCTTCCTGAGGCCCGAGATATGCTCGGCCGAGCCACTGTTGAACTCATCGATGCCCGCCACGTCCGCGAAGTAGCGCGCGCCGGGGTAGGCGTTCGCGGGCTCGGCGATCCGCTCGTAGGAATAGATCACGTCGTCGGCGGTGAACGGCGTGCCGTCATGGAACACCGCGTTCTCGCGCAGCTTGTAGGTATAGGTCAGGCGGTCATCGGACGCGGTCACCTCCGTCGCCAGCTCCGGCTCCGGCTTCCCCTCCTCGGAATTCCACTGGTAGAGGCTGCGGTGGATCGCCTTGGCTGGAAACTCGTCCTGCGTCGAGGGCGAGGTGTGGATGTCGAGCGTGCCGAAGCTCGACCCGTAGGGCGCCACGAAGTTGAGCGTGCCGCCGGGTTGCGGGTCCTGCGCCAGCGCCGCGCCGGCCGTTCCGGCCAGCAACGCGGCGGCAAGTGTAAGTGTCTTCAGCATCATGTTCTCTCTCTCCCTTTTGGTCGTCTTGTGACGTCCGCTACGCCTCGGCATCGGCCCGGCACACGATCTCCCCCCCGAGCAGTGTCATGACGCAGCAGGTATCGTCGAGGATGTCACCCGGTTCCGAGTTGAGCAAGTCGCGCGAGAAGACGGCGATATCCGCCAGCATTCCTGGCACCAGCCGCCCCTTCACCCCGTCGGCCCCCTGCGAATGGGCACCATATTCGGTATAGGCGCGCAGGGCTTCCGCCGGGCTCAGGCGCTGGTCCGCGTCCATCACCGTACCGTTCCAGGTCTCGCGCGTGATCATCTGGTGCAGGTTGGGCCAGGGGTCGGGCTTGCAGACCGGCGCGTCGCTGCCCGTGGACGGCCGGAAACCCATGTCCGTCCAGGTTCGCATCGGATAGCAGGACTTCGCTCGCGCCTCGCCCAGCACGGTGATGTAGCTGTTGCCGAAGTCGTGGACGAAGACCTGCTGCGGCACGGGCAGGATGCCCGCCGCGCGCATCCGCTCGTGCTGGCGCGCATCCGAGAAGCCGCAATGCTCGATCCGGTGATGGCGCTGCGGCTCCTGCACAGTCTCGTAGGCGCCGATGAGCTGCTCGATGGCCGCATCCCCGATCGCGTGGCAGGCGAGGCGGTAGCCCATGTCGTGATACTCGCGCACCATCCGCTCGAGCACCTCCGTCTCGAGGATCTGCACGCCGGTCGTCGCATCCTCCCCCGGATAGGGCTCGCGCATCCAAGCCGTCCGGCCGCCCGCCGAGCCGTCGAGGAAGATCTTGACCGCCCCGACCCGCAACCTGTCGCAGCCGACGCCCGACACGAGTCCCGCCGCGTGGCATTCCTCCACGATGGACGTCCCCGGATCGCCCAGCAGCACTTGCCAGACGCGCACCGGCAAGCGCCCGTCGCGCAAGGCCAGGTGGTAGGCCCGAATTTCCGAGAACCCGGCAATCATGCCGACCGCCGCGTCCATGCAGGACGTGATGCCGTGGCGGAGCAGGTAATGCCCGGCCCGCTCCGCCGCGGCCACCAGATCGTCGACGCCTGGCGCGGGCGGCGCGTTGCGCAGAAGGCGCTGCGCGTTCTCCGCCAGAAGGCCGGTGAGGCGGCCATTCACCTTCTCGATGACCCCGCCCGAGGGGGCTTCGGTGTCCATCGTGACGCCCGCCATCTCCAGCGCCAGCGAATTGCCCAGCGTGACGTGCCCGCAGGCACGCACCAGCACCACCGGCCTGTCGGGCACCGCTGCATCCAGTTCGCTGCGGTCGGGGTGGCGGCCGATATCGAGCTTGACCTGATCGTAGCCGCGCGCCATCACCCATCCGCCCTCGGGCGTGGCGGCGGCGCGCGTGCGGAGCGCGGACTGCAACGCGGCCAGTGTGGGCGCCGCGGCGGGGCTCGCATCGACCCAGTCCATAGCCAGCCCGAAGGCCATCAGGTGCAGGTGATTGTCGTTGAGCCCCGGCGAGGCGAAGCGCCCCCGGAGGTCGATCAGCTGCGTGTCCGGTCCGCGCAGCACAAGCATCTCCTCGTCCGTCCCGGTCGCCAGAACGCGCCCCTGCCACGTCGCGAGCGCGCTGCAGGTGCCGTCGTCGAAACCGCGCCAGATCGAGCCATTATGGAGGATGGTGTCGGCGCGGACGGACGATTCGGTCATGCGGGCGGCTCCTTGGCGGATCTTGATGTCGCGTGATAGTTGGACGGCATGGATGCAAAGATCAAACGGTTAAGCTCCCGATGCCCGTGATCGGGCCGCCGCCCGGGTCTGGCCGCCGGGCCCGGGACAGGGGCCTGCACATCGGTCGCCTGCCCCCGGGTCCGCTCGACGCGATCACCGACGTGGCGGGCGTCCGCGTCGGCCATTGCACGCTGATCGCCGGGGATCGCACCCGCACCGGCGCGACCGCGATCTTGCCGCACGGCGGCAACCTCTTTGCGCAGAAGGTGCCCGCCGCGCTCGACGTGTTGAACGGCTTCGGCAAGTTCGCGGGTGCCACCCAGATCGCGGAGCTCGGCACGCTCGAGACGCCGATCCTGCTCACCAATACGCTGGCGACGGGGCGCGCCGTCGAGGCGCTCATCGCGCATACCCTGGCGCATCCCGACAACGCCCGCGTGACGTCGATCAACGCGGTGGTGGGCGAGACGAACGACGGCCGCCTCAACGATATCCGCGCTCCCCGACCGAGCGTGGAGGAGATGCGCGACGCCATCGACGCGGCGCGCGCCGGCCCGGTTGCCGAAGGCGCGGTCGGCGCCGGCACCGGCACCGTGGCCTTCGGGCTCAAGGGCGGCATCGGCACCGCCTCGCGCATCGCCGGCGGCCATGTCGTGGGCGTGCTGGTGCAGTCCAACTTCGGTGGCGACCTGCGGGTCGACGGCCGCACGGTGGCGCGGTCCAGCCCGGATGTCGATGGCTCCATCGTCATCGTCTGCGCCACCGATGCGCCGCTTTGCGCGCGCAACCTCAAACGGTTGGCGCGACGCTGCTTCGGCGGCCTCGCCCGCAGCGGCGCAGCACTCAGCCACGGCTCCGGCGACTATGCGCTGGCCTTCTCCACCGCGGCGGACGGCGCGCGCCTTTCCGACGAGGCGATGTCGCCGCTCTTCGTCGCCGCCATAGACGCGACCGAGGAAGCAATCTTGAACTCCCTGTTGGTAGCGGGTCCGATGGACGGGTTCGACGCGCGCACGGGCCGGCCCTCGCACGTCGAAGCGCTGGTGCTGCCGTGACCGTGGGCATCGGCGCGTTCGGCGCGAATGCGGGGGCCGCCATCCTCGCCGCATGGGCCGAGGCGGAGCGGGGCGCGACCGGCGATATCGGCGGCTTCGCGGTCTTTGTGGCGATCCCCGAGGGTGCCGGCCCGGTCACGGTCGAATGCCAGCGCGGCGGCCTCGCCACGATCCGCGCCGGTTGGGCCGCCACCGGGCTGCTCGACGTGATGGCGAGCGCCCCTGTCGCCGGGGTCATCACCTCGGGGCCGGATCGCGTGGTGCCGCTGGCGCAGTTCCTCCCGGCGGGCCGCAGGGGCCTCGTTACCGGTCACCGCCTGCCGCACCGGCCAGGGGCCGACGGCGTGCCGCTGAACGTCGCCGCCCTGCGCCTGATGGAGGCGGGGGTTCCGCCGGAAGAGGCCGTGCGCCGCTTCGTGGATGCCGACCCGGAGGTCGATGCCGGCCTGATCGCGGTGACGCAGAGCGCCATCGCACTGGCCGATACGGCGTGCGTGCTGCGGCGCAGGGACCGCGGTCAGGCGCTGGTTCATGCGCCCGGCGTGGGGCTCGCCGTCCTGCACAACTCCATCGTACCGCGCGCAGGCCACGCCGACCGCATCGCCCGCGCGGGCCTGGCCGCTTTCAGCCGAAGTCCTTTGCCACCAGATCCGCGTTCCTGAGCACCCGGCCGCCCCGCGCGCCCGTCGTCACCCCGTCGCGGCAGGCCTCGACCCCGTTGACCCAGACCGACCGGATGCCCGCCGACGCCCGCGCCGGCTCCGCGAAATCCGCCAGGTCGGCGACGGTGGCCGGATCGAACAGCACCATGTCCGCAAACGCTCCCTCGCGCAGCACCCCGCGCCCCGCAAGCCCGAACCGCGCGGCCGGCAGCGACGTCATCCGCCGCAAGGCCTCCGGCAGCCCGAAGAGGCCCACGTCGCGCACGTAATGTCCCAGCACGCGCGGAAACGTCCCCCAGAGCCGCGGATGCGGGCGAACGTCATGCGGCAGCCCATCCGACCCCACCATCGTCAGCGGGAATTGCAGCACCCGACGCACGTCCTCCTCCGCCATCGAGAAATACACCGCACCCGCCGGCTGCAACCGCGCCACTGCCTCCTCGCGCGAGCAACCCATCTCGGCCGCGATGTCGGCCAACTCCCGCCCCGCCAGATCGGGGCGCGCCCTGGACCAGGTGATGATGATGCGCTCCACCTCCCCCGCCCGCTTCGCCTCCAGCACCGTGGAGGAGGCATTGTAAGGATAGACGTCGAGCGTCACCGGCTGTTCGGCGGCACGCGCCGCGATCACCGGCAGCGTCTCTGCCGTGCGTCCCCGGTTGCGCGCATCCGTGACCTTGTGATGCGACAGCACCACCGGCACGTCCGCGCCGCGCCCGATCTCGAACGCTTCCTCCATCGCGTCCAGAACCCCGTCCGCCTCGTCGCGCAGGTGCGTGGTGTAGAGCGCACCATACCGCGCCAGCGGCTCCGCAACGATCAGGAGCTCGGCGGTCGACGCGGCATTCGCCGGCGCATAGTAGAGCCCGGTCGAGAGCCCGATGGCCCCATCATCGAGCGCACGGTCCAGCAGGTCGCGCATCGCCCGCGCCTCGCTCCGCGTGGCGGCACGGTCCAGCCGGTCCATTGCCGCCAGCCGGAGCGTGGAATGCCCGACCAGCCCCACCACGTTCACCGCCGGTTCCGCAGCGCCGACCGCGGCCAGATAGTCGGCGTAGCGCGCGAACAGATCCTCCCGCCCGCGCGCGATCAGATCGAGCGGCGGCACGACAGCTGCACGTCCCGGAAGCGGCCCGAGCGAGATGCCGCAATTGCCGACGATGACGCTCGTCACTCCCTGGCTCAACTTCGCCGCCATGTCGGTCGCCAACACGGCGCGGTCGTCATGGGTGTGGACGTCGATGAAGCCCGGCGCGAGCGCCAAGCCCGCGCCATCCACCTCCCGCACGGCCCGTCCCGCGATCTCGCCCCCAATCCGCGCGATGCGGCCCTGCCTTACGCCGACGTTCGCCACGCGCCCCTCGGTGCCAGTCCCATCATGCAACGTCACGTCATGGAAGATCAGGTCGAACTCGACGCTCATGCCGTGTTCTCGCAAACGAGGTTCATGGATCGATGCAGGGTCGGTTCGCCTTCGCCGGCAAACGGTGCGGCCATCGGACCTGCCGCAACGATCCGACCAGATTCGACCCCGAGAAAACCGGGCAGCGATCTCCGGCAAGCCCACATCGCCACTGCCCCGTGCGGCAGGCCGAGAGCCGCCATTTGCGAGAGCCCGTGGCCCTTCGACCCGATCAGAGGAACCATTCGACGCTCCCGACTATCCCGCGCCGGCAGGATCCGGTCTACGGCCTGTCCGATACTAGGTGTTCAGTCCCCTGGTGTGGTGGCATTCTGCCGACAGCGGCCGAGAAGGATGCTCTATGGGACAAATACTGCATGGCAGCGCCAAGACCACGCACGCCGTCCGAGCGGCGATACAGCGATTGCAAGCTTCGGTCACGGAGCTGGCTGAGCGTTACAGCCTCAACGAGAAGACGGTTCGGAAGTGGCGGAAGCGGACC
>JBBQDX010000137.1:0-11486 GCA_038320125.1 Rhodobacterales bacterium
AAACATCATGACGCGCCTCTTCCTGCGATTCGAGGACTTCGCCACCGGCTTCGCACTCCGCGCCGCCATCGCGTTCCTCGTGCTCGCCGCAAGCCTCGCCCTTTATCAGGTCATCACGCGGTTCGTCTTCGACGCGCCGTCAACCTGGTCCGAGGTCATCACCCGCTCCTCGATGATCTGGTCGGTCTTCCTCGGCGTCGCGGTCGCCTATCGCCACGGCGCGATGATCTCGGTCGACGTGGTGCAGAACGCCCTGCCCCGCCGCCTCGGACTGGCGCTCTTCACCCTGGCCAACGCCGCCTCGCTCGTCTTCTTCGCCATCCTCTTCTGGCAGGGCTGGGCGATGGCGCTGCGGGTCGCGTCCCAGAACCTCGCCGCGCTCGAGATCTCGATCGCCTACGTCTATGCCGCCCTCCCCATCGGCTCCGCCTTCATCATGGTCGCCATCGTCGCCGCCACGATCCGCGGGCTCGAGGGGGGCTGGGACGCGGCGCGGGCCGCGGATGTCGCCCCATGAACGCGGCCCTGGGCCTCTCCCTCGCGATCCTGTTCCTGCTCGGCGTCCCGATTGCCGTGGCGATCGGTCTGGCCTCCGTCATCGGGATCGGGGCGCAGGGGAACCTGCCCCTCCTGCTGATCGCGCAGCGGATGTTTACCGGCATCGACAGCTTCCCGCTGATGGCGATCCCGCTCTTCATCCTCGCCGGCAACCTGATGTCCGCCGGCGGCATCTCGCTCCGTCTGGTCGACCTTGCCAAATCCATCGTCGGCGGCGTCCAGGGCGGGCTCGCCTGCACCTGCGTGCTGACCTGCATGCTATTCGCCTCGGTCTCCGGCTCCTCGGTCGCGACCACCTTCGCGATCGGCGCCATCCTGATCCCGGCCATGGCGTCGCATGGCTATCCCAAGCCGCTGGCCGCCTCGATCCAGGCCTCCTCGGCGGAACTCGGCGTCCTGATCCCGCCCTCGATCCCGCTGATCCTCTACGGCGTCTCCACCGACACCTCGGTGGGGCAGCTCTTCATCGCCGGCATCGGCCCCGGCCTCGTCGTCGCGGGCTTCCTGATGGCGCTGGTCCTCGTGATCTGCCGGGTCCGCGGGATCGGAAAACAGGACGGCGACGGACGCCGCCCGGTGCTTGCGGCCCTCGCCGCCGCCCTGCCGGCGTTGCTGGTCCCCGTCGTGATCCTCGGCGGCATCTATTCGGGCATCTTCACCCCCACCGAAGCCAGCGCCGCCGCCGTCGCCGCGGCGCTCGTCGTGGGCATGCTGCTCTACCGCGAGCTGAAGCCCCGCGACCTGCCGGCGATCCTGACCCGGACGGTGATCTCGACCTCCGCGATCATGATCATCATCTCGGCGGCCGCGCTCTTCTCCTTCCTCATCACGCGCTCCGGCCTGCCCAACGAGATCGCCGCCTGGTTCCGCGACATGATCGAGAGCCGCGCCGCCTTTCTGCTGGCGGTCAACGTGCTGCTCCTTTTCGTCGGCATGTTCATCGAGACCTCCGCGGCGATCCTGGTCCTGGCGCCGATCCTGGCGCCGATCGCGGTCGCCTATGGCGTGGACCCGGTGCACTTCGGCCTCATCATCGTGGTCAATCTCGCGCTCGGGATGATCACGCCGCCGCTCGGCGTGAACCTCTTCGCGGCCTGCGCCGTGGCGGAGATCTCCGTCGAGCGGATCGTGCCGCAACTCGTCTGGTTCGTCGCGACCGTCGTCGCGGCGCTCATGGTCATCACCTACGTTCCGGCCATCTCGCTCTGGCCGGTCCGTCTCGTGTTCGGAGGCTGACGCCATGATCGTGCTTTTCGCGGGGCTCGGCTCCATGGGGTCGGGGATGGCGGGCGCGCTTCTGCGCGCGGGCCACGGGGTGCACGGGCGCGACCCCCACGCGCCGTCGGTGGAGGCCTTCGTGGCGGCGGGCGGTCGGGCCTTCGGCGCCGGGACGCCGCGCGGCGACGCGGTCGTCTGCGTCGTGCTTAGCGCCGACCAGACCCGCGACGCGCTTTACGGGCCGGGCGGGCTGGCGGAGGGGTTGCGGCCCGGCGCGGTCATCGTCGCCTGCGCCACCGTGGCGCCCGCCTTCGCAGTGGAGATGGAGGCCGAGGCGACGGCGCGCGGTCTGCACTATCTCGACGCGCCGATCTCGGGCGGGGCGGCCAGGGCGGCGGAGGGCAAGCTCTCGATCATGGCCTCGGGCACACCGCAGGCCTTCGACGCCGCCGCCCCCCTCCTCGACGCGCTGGCCGAGACCGTCCACCGGCTGGGCGACGCCGCCGGCCCCGGCTCCGCGATGAAGGCCGTCAACCAGCTTCTCGCCGGCATCCACATCGCGGCCATGGGCGAGGCGATGACCTTCGCCGCGTCGCAGGGGCTCGATCTCGCCCGCGTGGTCGAGGTGATCGGCGTCTCCGCCGGCAATTCCTGGATGTTCGCCAACCGCGCGCCGCATGTGGTCGAGGCGGACTACGCGCCGCGCTCCGCCATCGACATCTGGCCCAAGGACCTCGGCATCGTCGCCGCCATCGCCGCGGAGGCCGGGCTACCGCTTCCGGTCGTCGAGACGGCGCTCGCCCAGTTCCGCGCCGCCTCCGCCGCCGGGATGGGGCGCGATGACGACGCCGCCATCGCGCGGCTGGTGGCGAAGGCGGGCGGGGTCGTCCTGCCGGGGGACGCGCCATGATCCTCGGCTGCATCGGCGACGACTTCACCGGCTCTTCGGACCTCGGCAACACGCTGGCGAAGGGCGGGATGCGGGTGGTGCAATATGTCGGCATTCCCGACGCCCCGGCGGACGGGGGCGTGGAGGCCGGGATCGTCGCGCTCAAGTCCCGCTCGATCCCTCCTGACGAATCCGTCGCACTCTCGCTGCGCGCCCTCGACTGGCTGCGCGCACAGGGTTGCCGCCAGTTCCTGTTCAAGTATTGCTCCACCTTCGACTCCACCCCGGACGGCAACATCGGCCCCGTGGCGGAGGCGCTGGCCGACGCGCTGGACGCGACCGAGGTGCTGGTCTGCCCGGCCTTTCCGGCCACCGGGCGGTCGGTCTACCTCGGTCACCTCTTCGTCGGCGACCGGCTCCTGAGCGAGAGCGGGATGCAGGATCACCCGCTCACCCCGATGACCGATCCCGACCTGCGCCGCTGGCTGGGGCTCCAGGTCGCGGGCAAGGTCGGCCACGTTCCCGCCGGCACGGTGTTCGCGGGCGTCGATGCGGTGCGCGACCGCATGTCGGCGGAGGCGGCGGCCGGGTGCCGCCTGATGGTCGCGGACGCGATCCGCGACGCCGACCTCGTCACGCTGGGACAGGCCGCCGAGGGCCAGCCGCTCCTCACCGGCGGCTCCGGCATCGCGCTCGGCCTGCCGGGCGTCTACCGCGCCGCGGGGTTGCTGGCGGACGCCGCCGGCACCTGGCGGGCACAGGAGGGGCCGGCGGTGATCCTGTCGGGCTCCTGCTCGGGGGCCACGCGCGATCAGGTGGCGCTGCACGCCAGGGACCACCGGGTCCGCGAGGTCTCCGCCGACGCGGCGATGGATGGCACCGCGACCGCCGAGGCGCTGGCCGACTGGGCGGTGGGGCAGGACGGCCTGCCGCTGATCACCACCTCCGCCGACCCCGCCGTGGTCCGCGCGACGCAGGCGCGCCATGGCCGGGACGCCGTCGCCTCCGCCATCGAGACGCTCTTCGCCGCCACCGCCCGCGCCCTCGTCGCGCGCGGCGTCACCCGGCTAATCACGGCCGGCGGCGAAACCTCGGGCGCGGTGGTCGAGGGCCTGTCGCTCGGCGCGCTCGAGATCGGGCCGGAGATCGATCCCGGCGTGCCGATGCTGCGCGCCGGTCCCGACCTCGTCCTCGCGCTCAAGTCGGGGAACTTCGGCGGGCCCGATTTCTTCGCCAGGGCCGCCGCGGCGATGGCCCCATGACCGAGGACGCGCGCCTGCGCGAGCGCCTCTGCACCCTCGCCGCGTCGCTCTTCGACCGGGGCCTCACGGCGGGGTCCACCGGCAACATTTCCGCCCGCACGCCCGAGGGCGGCCTGCTCGTCTCGCCCACGGGAACCAGCTTCGGTCGGCTCGACCCGGCGCGCCTCGCGCGGTTCGATGCCTCCGGCACCCAGGTCGAGGGCGACAGGCCCACCAAGGAGATGCCGCTGCACGCCGCCTTTTACGACACGCGATCGACGGCGGGCGCCGTCGTCCACCTGCATTCCTGCCACTCGGTCGCGCTCTCGATGATGCCCGACGCGGATGCCGAAAACTTCCTGCCGCCGATGACCCCCTACGCGATCATGCAGCTCGGCCGCGTCCGCCTGCT
Source organism: Rhodobacterales bacterium (assembly GCA_038320125.1). Classification (GTDB taxonomy): domain Bacteria; phylum Pseudomonadota; class Alphaproteobacteria; order Rhodobacterales; family Rhodobacteraceae; genus Jannaschia. Next base: position 4,319 of record JBBQDX010000137.1, read on the forward strand.
GCCGTATTTCCGGCCCGGCGACCCGGCCATGGGCGATGCCGTGCGGGGCCTCGCGGGCAAACGGTCCGCGGTGATGCTCGCGAACCACGGCCCCGTGGTCGCCGGCCGGGACGTGGAGGCGGCCTGCAACGCGATCGAGGAGCTGGAGGCGACCGCGCGGCTCGCCATGCTGATGCGCGGCACCCCCGCCCGGCTGCTGGACGACGCGCAGATCCGCGATCTGGTCACGCATTTCGACGTGGAGTGGGAGGCATGAAGTTCTCCGCCAACCTCGGCTTCCTCTGGACCGACCGACCGCTGCCCGAGGCGATCCGCGCAGCCAGGGCCGCGGGCTTCGACGCCGTGGAATGCCACTGGCCCTACGACACCCCGCCCGGGGAAGTGTCGGCGGCGCTCGCGGAAACCGGCCTGCGGATGCTCGGCCTCAACACGCGGCGCGGCGACGTGGCGGCGGGCGAGAACGGAATGTCGGCGCTCCCCGGTCGACACGCGGAGGCCCGCGCGGCCATCGACGAGGCGATCGCCTATGCCCGGGCGACGGATACGGCGGCGGTTCACGTCATGGCCGGCTTTGCCACCGGAGCGCCGGCCGAGGCGGCCTTCCGCGATGCCCTGCGCCATGCCTGCGAAGCCGCCCCCGACCTCACCATCCTGATCGAGCCGCTTAACCGCTACGATGCGCCGGGATACTTCCTGACGACCTCCGATCAGGCCGCCAGGCTGATCCGGGATCTCGGCCTGCCGAACCTCAAGCTGATGTTCGACTGCTACCATCTGCAGATCATGGAGGGCGACCTCACCCGCCGCCTCGCCGCGCACCTCCCGCTGATCGGCCACGTCCAGATCGCCGCGGTGCCCGATCGCGGCCCGCCGGATCACGGCGAGCTCGACTACCGCCACATCGTCGCCGAGCTGGACCGGCTGGAATGGACGGTGCCCGTCGGCGCCGAATACAAGGATGCGCGGCCGACCGTGGAGACGCTGACGTGGATGGAGCATCTGAATGTCCCCAACCCCGAATGACCGCCATCAGAGCAAGCCTGCCGGTCGCCGAGCGGTCTTCGTCGATCAGGAAGGATGATACGATACGGCCGTCCGGCCCTCGATCAGGGATACCGGCAGGCTGACCTCGGGGAGGCTGACCTCGGGCGAGATAGGGATGGCGAAGGCGTGGCGGTGCGCCCGACAGCCACGGTCATGCAGGCGGCAAGGCTCCGGACCGATGCGGCCATCGGAGCCCGTCAGAAGAACGCCAACGCCCGTTCGGCGTCCTGCGACCGATGGGATCCGGATGCGACTGCAGCCAGGAATTGCGGGATCGCGCCAGCCAAAAGAACCGAACCGCTTCGCCGCGAGAGGCGGAACGGATCCCGGCGGCGGAGAACTTCTGGCGGGCGTTTGCCGTCAGCTCGCGGACGGTAGCCGGCAGCACGCCACGGCCGGCGTCGGCACGAGCTGCGCGCCTCGCCAGACCCGCGCGCTTGATGCAGCGGGGTTGGCTTCCCGCTCGGCATGGACCGGACCCGTCCCGCCGAACCGAGTCGTCGGCCCCTGCGCCTCTCCGGACGGACGCCATGCACAAAACTCCTCCCCGCCCGGCCCGTCGCGTCCGCGCGCCTCCACCAGCAAGAGATTACAGGGAAACGCCACAGGGAAACCCGGAATGCCGAGTTCGTCGGCGACGACCGCGCGCGCGCCGTTCCGCCGGAAATACCCTTCCTCGGCAAGCACATAGGCGCGCCTCTCGTACCAACCCCACATTTTCGCGACGGGCTCGCCGACTCCGACACGATCGAGCAGAAAGCGGCCATCGCGCGCCGCGTTTATGCGCGGGCCGAAGATGTCATGGTCGCTGACCTCGGCTCAACGGCCGCCGCAGATGCCGCTCCCCACGGCGACCCCCCCGAGAAGCGACTTCGAGAAGACCGGTCGCATCGACAGCCCCGGAAAGTCGAAGCCATCGTGCCCGCGGGGCTCGATCCCGACCCCGGTCATCCAGTTGGCTAGCCAGACCCGCGACTTCCTGCCGCCCGATGCGGACATCGCCACCGATACCCCGGCGCAGATCCTCGCGACTGTCGGGCGGCTCGAACGCCCAATGCCGCCCCTGGTTGCATCGCGCCGACGCCCCTGGCTGACGAGCGATCCGCCGTTAATATCCATGTTCGAGCCCGCAAGGAACGTGGAGCCGTCGCAGGCCCGGAACAGGACCAGGTTGGCGGCGTCCATCGGGGCCCCCTGACGCTTCGGCGGAGCTGCCGCCTCGTAGGTTCTGCGGGCTGCGGCGGCGGTCTGCAGGTTGTGGAAATCGGTGTCGATCATGCCGGGACGGAGCGCGGTCACGCGGACATTCGGGCCGGGGTCTCTGGCCAGCGCGCTTGTCATGGTCATCACGGCGCCCTCGGACGTCGCGTGGGCCACCGAGCCGGGACCGCCGCCATCGCGGCCCGCTTGGGCTCGCAGGGTTCACGATCGCCGCCTCGGTCAGGTGCGGCAGGCAGGTCTTGGCCATCGGGAACGTGCTGGTGAGATCGAGGTCCATCACCGCGGTCCGGTGCTCGAGCGACACCTCGGCGATCATCCTGCGCGCGCTGAGGCCCCCCGTGTCGTTGACGAGGCTATCGATGCCGCCGAAGTGTCCGGCGCGGTCCGGTCGACGAGCGCGTCCGCCCCCGCTCGCGTGGTGAGGTCGCCCTTCAAGGCAAAGGCCCGGCCCCCCGCGCCGGTGATCTCCCCGACCGCAGTTTTGGCCCCCGCGGCTTGAGTGGTAGTTGATCGCGACCGCGCAGGCCCGCCCGATGTCGCGACCGCCGTCGGTGGTGATGACCGACTTGCCCCGAAGCTCCCTGCCGCGTCCTCGTCTTCACGTGCCTCCGGTGTAGCGCTCCACCATCGACTCCGAACGACTTCGGGATGACGGTGCGGAAGCTTCGGTCGGCGGCATCCGTGAAGGAGAGCTCGCAGTCGTAGCCCTGGTCGTCGAGGAAGCTGAAGATCCGGCGCGGCGACGACAGCGGATAGGGCACGAGCAGGGTCGCGATGCAGTGGCGCGTCGCCTTCAGGAAGGTCGCGTGCGGGCAGGTGCTGACCGGCAGTCCCTCGATCTCCGACGCATCGACGTCCGCGAACCCCGTCTCCTGCGTCGGCGCGGGCGGGCCGGCCTCCGACCGGACGAACTGGCCGTAGAACCCTGCCCGCTCGCCCGAGTAGCGGAACGTCGTGCCGCCGGGCGACAGGGGCGCGTTCGGGTGCAGAAGCCAGGTCGGCGCGACCGGCGTCTCGGCGTCGATGGCGTCGACGAAGTAGACGTCCCGCGCGACGCGCCTCACCTCGGGCGTGAGCGTCGTGTCGCCCCGGATGAAGCCGTGATCGTGGCGATCCCCGGTCCCCTCGATCCGGCCCGCCGACTGCATGGCGCGCGCCTTGTCGCGCCCCGCGTATTGCCCCTTGCCGTCAAGGAGGATGGCGTTCCCGAACCGGGTCTGCCGGCGCCAGTTCTGGTGCATGGTCGAGTTGATGGCGACGTGGTACCCGGACTGGATTGCCGGATCCTCCCCGGGGCCCGCGAGGCAGAATGCGTTCCGGTCGCCGTGGCCGTGACTGATCGACCCGTAGGGCAAGGATTTCATCCCGAACTGGATGTGTCTGTCGGGGTCCGCCGTCGCCGTCTGGATCGTGACCCATCCGGTTCCCTCGAACCGGCGCAGGCCGTCGTCCGGCGGTGTCGCGTCGACGGTGGGAAAATCGGTCCGATAGACCAGCTCGTCGAAGTTGAAGTCCCGCCAGCCCCCGTTGTAGAACGCCATCTCCGTGTCCGGGTTGGTCCGGCGGATCTCGTCGTCGTCCCACTGGCAGGCGCCGTTGCAGGTGACGCCGGCGAACTGCCGCAGGTTGAAGCCGATCTTTACCGCCGGCAGATCGCCCATGGTGCTGTCGTCGCAGAAGGTGGCCCGGCGGGTGTCGGGGGCCTTGGTGTAGAGCGGGAAGTCCCCGGTTTTCCGGAAGAATGGCCGGGCGGAGAGGTCGATGCCGGTATGGCCCCTGATCAGATTGGCCGCGTCGATGAGGTAGGCCATCCCCGTCATCCCGTCGTGCGGTCCCTCGGCCCAGCCGCCCTCGGCGTCGCCCCGGGGCGAGGAAACCGTCGACAGGAACTCGATGGCGTAGTGCAGCCGGTCCTCGGCCTCCTCCGCGTCGTCGAGGAGCGCGACCGCGGCGGGAACGAGAACGGCCGACACCGCGCGCACCGCTTGGCCGTCGAAGGGAAAGAGGTTGATGTTCGCATGGCGGATGATGTGATCGGCCATCTCTCGGGTTCAGGCCGGAAGGGCCTCGCGCAGGCGCGTCCGCTCCTCGTCCGAAAGCTGGTCGTGGAGCCGGTCGTATCCCCAGGCCAGTGCCAGGTTGACGCGGAAGGCCCATTCGTCGGTGTAGCTGCGCGATGTGGTCCCGGCGGGGTTCCAGCCCGCCGCCGCGAGCAGCCACGCCTTGGCGCGCGCCAGCTTGGCGGGGTCCTGCGTGACCTGCCCGCCGACGGCGAGGTGGCGGACCGCGTAGAGCAGCTCCTGGCAGTCGATGCAGGTCTGCCGCCAGATCTTCGCGCCCCGTTTGTGGTCCGGATAGCCCGCGGGTTCGGACATGATCCCGCAGTCCATCCAGGGCAGCACGGAGTGCCCGAAGAACGCCCGCCAGGTGCAATGCATGGGGTCGCGGGCAACCTCCTTGCGGAAGGTGGCGAGGCGGTCGGGCGTGAGCCAGAGACGCGGAGGGGCGCGACCCGCGCCGTCGAGCCGGGCGGTGCGTCCCGGCAGCGGCGCCTCGGGCACACCCTCGGGAACCGTGAAGGCGCGGGTCGCGCTCCAGCCGGTGACCGGCGTGCCGGTCCCGCAGTCGCGGACCGCCCAGGACCAGTGCCAGTCGCCCGCCGGCAGGTCAGTCGCCCGCCGGCAGGATCGTGTCGGGGGGTGAAGAACTTCAGGTCGATGGGGGCGAAGGTCCGGGTCGTCTCCGCCGGGGAGGCCGGATCGGGAGCGACGCGGAGAACGTAGGCGGCGCGGACCTCGATCACCGGCAGCCAGAAAAACCGCGGCGGGTTCTCGACCGCGACGGCGACGCCGACCGGGCCGTACCGGATCGTCAGCCGACCGGCGGCAGGTGCGTCGAGCGGCGCAGGATCCTGGCGGGAGGCGGGTCGGGGCATGAGCTGAACTCTCTCACGGCGCCGCCGATGCGGCGCCTTCGTGGCGGGATGGAAGGGATCGGGGTGCTGCCGGGTCCGTCTGCACCCGCGTCGACGCGCCGGCAGGATCAGTCGTAGTGACGTGCGTAGGCGGCGTTCATCAGCTCGATCACCTGCGAGTAGCCCATCTCGTCGAGCGTCTCGAGATAGCCGTCCCAGCCTTCCCTTACGTCGCCCGTTCCGAGGATCCAGGCCTGCTGGCGCTCCAGCATGTAGGGGCGCAGCGACGGCCGGTAGCGGTCGTAGACCGACTGCTCCTCGGGAGTGAAGGCCCCGCCCGGAAACTGGTCGGTGATGTCGTCGCCTGACTCGTGGAGCGCGATGCCGTCCTGCGCGGGTTGGTTCCCTGCAGCTCGTCGCCGTGGTCCTGCGGATAGCCCCGGTACATCCGGGCCCCGATCTCGTCCATCCGGCTGTTGACCGCGCGGTCCGAGCCCAGCACATCCTCGGTATAGGTCGGCTTGCCCCTCGACGCCGAAGTTCGCGGGGGCGCTGCCTTCGGGCGTGAACCAGAAATCGAAAGACTTCATCGTCTCGACCGGATGCGCGTTGGTCGCGCCGATGGGCCAGCCGTCCGGCTTGACCGGGATCCGGCGATGCTCCTCGAGGCGCACGCCGCCGGTCGATGCGGGGGGCGGGAAGGCGACCAGGTTCAGACCTTCGACCTGGTCGGCAAGCGCGGTCCTGTAGCCCGATGTCGAGGCGAACCCGTCGTGCGTCATGCCGCCCGGATTCTCGGACAGCAGATCATCGCGCGAGGCCGCGCCGCAGGTGAAAATCTCGGGGTCGATCAGCCCTTCCGCGTACCACTCCGCGAGGTCCGCGATCCCGTCGCGGTAGCCTTCCCGGGCGTCGGGACGGACGACCTTGCCGCCGTCGGTAGCCATGACGTCGTGGGAGGTGTCCGACCCGGAGGTGCGCCCGTCCCAAAGGGTCACGAGACGGACCATCTTCTCCCGGTCGCGGTTGAAGCAGGGGATCTCGTCCTTGCGGCCATTGCCGTTCGGGTCGTCGTCGCGGAAGGCCTCGAGCACGGCCTTCACCTCCTCGACGGTCTGCGGCTGCTCAAGGCCCAGGGCGTCGAGCCAGTCCTGCCGGATGAAGGTGCCGCGGCCGAACTCCCCGTCGGGCAGATAGGGGATGTAGCAGATGTTGCCGTCCGCCGCGGTGATGGCCTCCAGAAGGTCGGGATGTTCGTCGAAGAAGGCCGTGATGTTCGGAGCGCGCTCCGCCATCAGGTCGCCCTGGGGCAGGAACGCGCCCTTCGGTCCGTATCGTTTGACGAAGTCCCTGGCCGCGCCGCCCCCGACGATGTCGGGGATTTCGCCCGTCGCCAATAGGTTGAACGCCTCGCGCTGCTTCGTGGCTTTGGTGACGACGGTCGCGTCCCTGAGGCAGATACCGGTCATCCCGCAGGCGGCGATCTCGACCGGACAGGTCTCGTCATGGATCAGCAGGATCGGGATGATCGAGCAGCCGATGATGGCGGCGCTCTCCGTCTCGAAGGATTACGCGGCAGTCTGGAGCGTGTTGGCGACCTCCTCGTCGTCGGACAGCTCCGCGATGACCTGGCGCAGGTAGACTTGCAGGGCGATCCTGTCCTCGTCCTGCAAGAGCACCATCGCCCGGAAGAAGCCGTTCCGGCGCGACACGATGCAGAACAGGGCGACCGTGGCGATGGCCGGTCTGGACAGCGGCATTCAGACCTTCCAGAGCACCTGGAACTCGTTGGCGCCGCCCATCCGCGCCGCCTCCTCGAAGCTCCGGGGGATGGCCTCGAAGAGATTGCGCAGCAGGATGATGTTGAAGCCGTTGACCGCGAACCCCATGATGATGCCGAAGGAGCTGTCGAGCAGTCCCAGATCGCGCATGTTGGGAATGAACGGGATCAGGCCCGCGTTGAACCACATGGTGCAGCCCACCATCAGG
>JBBQDX010000138.1:0-11473 GCA_038320125.1 Rhodobacterales bacterium
GCGGGCCACCGGATCGCCCGCCGCCGCGCCCTCCTCCACCGCACCGCTTCCGCACCGGCCCTCGCTTCCGCCCCCGTCCACGACCGCGGCGAGATCGGCCGCGGCCCCGCTTTTGTCCGCGGCCCCAGCCCCGTCCCCGCCCCCGACCTCCGCCAGGTGCCGCGCCAGCCCGCCGCCGCGCAGCCGGGTGCTCCCCGCCCGCCGCCACAGGGCCAGCCGTGCCGTCGCCGGGTCCATCGCCGCCCCCGATGGCAGAAAGCACAGCCGGTCGCGCAGATCCCCCGCCCGCGCGCGGGCCCCGGCCCGCACGAGGCCCGCCTCCGCCGCCCCGAGCGCCAGCCGGTCGCGCAAAAGCGCCAGGGGAACGCCGCCCGCCCGCTCCGTCGCGGTGGCCGGCAGATGCGCCAGCGCCGCCCCGGCGTGGAACGCGGCCGCCGCACCCCCGCGCTCCGCCGCGGGCGCCCGGCCGATCCAGGACGGCATCGCAAATGGGTCGGGCCCGGGGCCAAATCCGGGGCCGGGTTCGGAGCCAGATGCGGAGAGTGACAGGGAAGGAGACCGGCGCGACATGGCCATCGTCCAGCACCGCCGCTGCGGTTGCGGCAAGCTGCAAGGCCCGCAAACGCAGCGGCTTACCGCCGTCTGCCGCCAATGATAAGTTTGTATTAGCCTCTCATGTCTAATGGGACTGTTGCATTTTCTGGAGTAGGCCAAGCCAACCTGTTGCGTCCGTTTCTTACACCGTCACGCCGAGTAGATTCCGGACAAATTTGATCTCACCGCGGACGCCGGGCTGCTTGTTTCGGATTTGGCCGTGTTTGGTGGTACGGATCGTTTCAGTTTGCATCAGCGTCAGGGCAATCGCATTTAACTCATACCTCAGCCAAGCCATTGAGAATTCTGCGAAGGAATGTGTCGTCCCAGCCTGCGCGCTTGAGCTTTATGGAGAGCGAACCTTTCGAAGTATCTCTGCGGACGACATCGAGCGCGCGGCGGCGCAGAATGGCGATGTTGCCAGGGCCGTTATCCTTGCGGTTGCGTGCGGCATCCTCCCGGAACGAGACGTCGAGTTGCTCGCTGACCGGCAGGGTATGGCTTCATGCCCGAGAGGGGGTGCAGGGCGTTCTCGATGGCCCAGTGGGCCCGCACGGTGTCCAGCAGGACCTCTGGTGTCGGCATCCAGGACAGCGCGAAGAAGCGCGTCTCGGAGGTGACTTTGCCACAGGTCCCGCGTGTCGCCTCGATCCGGCCGAACCCCTTCAGCCCGGGGAATTCGTGATGTTCCGCCAATCTTCTGGCCAAGACGACCACCGCAGTGCGGGTTTCGTGGCGACCATGGCCGGTCTCCTCGTGGCGGGCGACGGAATGATCGGCGCGCAGCGTCCCGAAGCAGGCGCGGGCATCGGACAGAAGCGAGTCCTGGTTGGCCTTCAGTGCAAGGCACCAGTCCCCGCCCTGCGCGTTGATCGCTGCAACCGTACGGCGATTGCAATGCAAGGCGTCGGCGGTCACGACCTTGCCCTTGAGCGCGATCAGCTCGAGAACCTCGAGGGCGGCATCCAGTTCCGTTCCCCGGTCGGCGGCCACGCTGGCCAGCGTCAGGCGCAGCCGGGAGGCGTAGGCCGACACCATCATCCGCGTTCGCGCATTCTCGTTCCTGTCGCGGGCGCCGCGCAGCGCCTTGCCGTCGATCGCGATGACGTCCCCCTCGCTCAGGAGGGCAGCGACATCGGCCAGCACCCGCGCGAAGGCGGCATCGAGGGCCTTGGGATCGATCATCCGGAAGACTGCCGAAAAGGTGTCATGCGACGGGATGGCATGCTTCAGCTTCAGGAAACCTCTGAAGATGCTCTCTTTTGCGCAGCCAAACGCCGCCATCTCGGCGCAGGACGTCGCCCCGCAGAGCACCGACACGAACGCGATCACGAGAAGCTCGCCAAGATCATGGCGCGTGTTCTCGGCACGGGGATCGGGGATGTCATCGAAGGCGGAAAGGAAGATGTGCATGGCGGCGACAGACTCCGTTGGCTGAATCCCCCTCCAGAATCCAGCTAGCCATCAGCCGCAAGGGGCCGCGCTTACACCGCGGAAGCCATATGCGATTCCCCTGGCCGCGAGATTGGGATTGATTGATAAACCGGTCGTTCGATGACATCCGAGAGCCGAGCCGCGGTGCGGGACATTATTCACCTTTTCGCTCTCGGCTCGAATGTCCGGACCCGCAACAAGGCCGGAATCGGGGATTTCGCCGTCGCAGATCGATCCTCGGTCGCGTGATCGGGCCGAAGTAACAGATGCACTTGGCGGCGACAACGACGGGTCATCCCGTCAGGATAGGTCTCAACTCTTCAATGTTTCTTTTGATGAAGTCGAAGAATGCCGCAACGCGGCGGGTATGGCGCTGATCGGGATGCGCGAGCAGACGCCATGGCCGCGTCAGAGCGGGCACGGGACCGAGCACCCTGACAAGGTCGGGTTCCAAGTCACCCAACGACATCGGTAGTGGGGCGATGCCAACACCGGCCTTTGCAGCATAGATCAGCCCGAGGACACTGGTGTTATGGGCTGCATAGGGCGCATTCGGGGCCACCTCCTTGAGCCAGACCGAAATGCGATGCTTGCCCATGCTTTCCTCGAATCCGATCAAGGGATGTCGAGCGAGTTCGGCGATGGTGGCTGGGGCTCCATGCCGTTCGACGTATTGACGGCTGGCATAGATTGCCCAGAGCGAGTCCGCGATCTTGCGTCCGACGAGGGTGCCCGCGTCCGTTTCGCCCGATCGCAGCGCGACGTCCGCCTCTCCTTTGGCTAAATCGACGTAGCGGTCGCTCAGGACGAACTCGACCATCAGATCGGGATAGGCAGCATGGAACTTGTCGAGGAGGCCGGATTGGTTCAGCCGGAACGCAATCGGCTCGGGACAGGTCAGTCGAATAAGGCCGGTATGGTCCCGCGCCAGATCCCCGAGTTCGGTCGCGAAGGCCTCGGCTGCCAGAGCGACATTCTCGGCAGAAGGCAGGATCGCGGCCCCCAGTTCCGTCAGCCTATAGCCTGAAGGCAGCCGCTCCACGAGCCGCTGCCCGAGACGGTCTTCAAGCGCCGAGAGCCTGCGCTGGACCGTCGATTGATTGATCCGCAACGCGCGACCGGCGGCCAACGTGCTGCCATGCCGGGCGACAGCAAGAAAGACCTTCAGATCATCCCAATCGAACATGATCGACTCTGCACTTTTGCGGCCCCCTTATGCAAGTCTGCTGATGCTCGATCGATGCGATCGGGCGTATAAGGGGCAGGAAGGCAGGTTCGCCCGCCTAAATGTCCAATCAGCCAGAGCAGACGCCCTGCGGCTTCGGTCGCGAAGGGACAGGCGTATCCGCACGCCCCAAGAGGAGTTGACCATGAACAAGCTTGTCCAATCTGCAGGAAGGATCTCGGCGTGTCTGGCGATGGCGCTCTACCTGTCACCCGCATTCGCCCAGGAGGCGGCTCCGGCCAAGCCGATCGTCCTTCTGGACGAGGTCGTGGAAGGAATGCCCGTCTCTCCGACACAGGAAATCCGCATGCTGACCGCGACGTTCGCGCCAGGACAGCGGACCGTCTTCCATACCCATCGGTTCCCGGTGACGGTCCACGTTCTCGATGGCGAGTTCGGCCTCGATATCGAAGGCCAGGCGCCGGTTCGGCACGCCACCGGAACGACGTTCGTCGAACCGCCGAACGCCAGGATGACGGGCTACAATACCAGCTCCGATCATCCGCTGAGCGTCCTGATCTTCTACGTCAGCGATCCGGAGACGCCGTTTCTCGATCCCGTCATGAGAGCGGACCCGGTGCCATGACCATCACGGCCTCAGACAAGACCCAAGCTCGCGCCGATTGGGACGCCGCCGCGTCGGGGTGGAGCTCCCACGCTCCCGAGATCCGGGCCTGGTTAGGCGTCGCCACGGAGGCCATGCTCCAGATGGCCGAGATCGGTTCCGGGCAGCATGTCCTGGATGTCGCCGCCGGAGCGGGCGATCAGACGCTCGATATCGCCCGCCGCATCGGGCGGTCGGGTCTGGTTGTCGCTACGGATATATCTCCAAGCATGCTGGATCTTGCTCGGCGCAATGCCGCCAGTGGAGGAATCTCTAATGTCCGCACGCACGTGGCGGATGCGGAGAACCTGATGCTGGAGTCGTCCAGCTTCGACGCGGTGGTCTGCCGGCTGGGGTTGATGTTCCTGCCCGACCCCCTTGCTGGCCTTCGCGAGATCAACCGCGTTCTGAAACCTGGTGGCCATCTCTGCAGCATGGTCTTCGCCGGACCCGAGGCGAACCCTTGCATCCGTATCCTGATCTCGACCGCTTTGCGCCACGCAGGGCTCCCCCCACGCGATCCGTTCCAGCCAGGCGGGCTTCTCAGTCTCGGCAGGCCGGGAGCCATGGACGCCCATTTCCTGAAGGCCGGCTTCATCAACGTGGCCACGACGCGGCTGGATGCCCCGTTTCACCTGCGGCGGACCTCCGACTATCTGGACTTCGTGCGCAATGCGGCCTCGCCAGTCGCGCAGATCCTCGCCCCCCTGGACGCCCCGTCAAGCAGAGCCGCTTGGGCAGACATCGAATCCCAGCTCGACGCCTTCCAGACGGAGGGCGGCTGGACGGGTCCGAACGCGCTTCTCCTCACCGCCGGGCAGAATCCCCTGCCGCCGTCCAACGCCGCTGGCGCGGCCATTCCCAAGGACAGATCATGAAACGGATCCTCCACGCGGCTGGTCCTACCTCCCTGTCGTTCCGCCAGCCCACGATGGCGACTTGCCTAGGCATCGTTCCGATCTTTCTCGCGTGGGCGGCAGTGGTCGGCGGCATGGTCGGGGACGCCGAGATGACAATGAAGATCGGCCTTCTTGCCGGCTGTGTAACTCTTGTCCCATCCCTTTCGCGCGCGGTTCGGCTGTACGTGAGCGTAAGGACGAAGCGTCCATGTCCGAGGGAGGGCGCGCGGCTCACACCCGGATTGGCAATGACGCTGCTGTTCCTGTCGATGCTCATCCTTCCAGGTCTGACTCTGGCGGCGCCCGTTCCGGTGACGATCCGGATTACCAGCGTCGAGTGTGTCGATGAAGACTGCGACGCCGCAGGAATCGAGGCGGCGGGGGAGTCGTATCCCGATTTCTACGCCAAGGTGTTCATGAACGGCACCGAGGCGCAGACGAACCGGGCGCCCGACGACCTCGAGAGATACGAGCCGACGGACTGGGTGGTCACGACGACCGTCGACGATGCGGTAACGCCGACGTTGCCGGTCGGCATCCAGCTCTGGGATCACGACAGCACCAGCGGCGACGACCTGGGCGACCTCTCGCCGGTGCGCGACAAGAACGGCCTCGACATCGTCGTCGACCTCGCCAGCGGCTCGTGGTCGGGCGAGACGACAGCGTCCTGCGCGCAGGGCGACGGGGTCGATACCGACGAGGACGACTACTACCCGATGAAGATCTGCTTCGACATCACGGTAGGGACCGATCAGGACAACGACGGCCTCTCGGACGCCTGGGAGACAAACGGTGTCGACGTGGACGGCGACGGCACGATCGATCTCGACCTGCCGGCCTGGGGCGCAAGCCCGACGCACGCGGACGTCTTCCTCGAGCTCGACTACGAGGCGGGGCGGTCGCCGAGCAAGCCGGCGGTCGCCGCGATGAAGCGCGCCTTCGCGACGGCGCCGTGGCCCAACCCCGACGGGACCACCGGCATCACGCTCCACGTCGACGTTGGGCCGCTGGTCGATCCCTTCGCCTTCGAATCGGGGTTCCGGAACACCTGCACCAACGGCATCGACGACGATGGCGACGGGCAGGTGGACTTGCTCGACACGTCGTGCCGGTTCGCCGAGTTCAGCGAGGAGGTAACGGGCGATTGCGGTGACGGCGCCGACACCGACGGCGACGGCCCCGACGCGACCGACCCGCAATGCCGCGTCGGCGACGACCTCGGCGGCGGCCAGCAGCTCGCCGCGCCGGTCGGCGCCTGCGGCCTCGACGCCGTCTACGTGGCGGCCAAGGCGGCGTCATTCGATCCGCGCCGGCAGCGCGTATTCCACTATGCCATCCAGGCCGCCGCGCCCGCCGACCCGCCGCCGCCCGCCCCGCCGCTGAACTGCAGGGGCGGACAGGGCGAGCTCGGCGGCGACGACTTCATCTCGCACAACCTCGACGGCGGGACGCTGATGCACGAGCTCGGCCACAACCTGAACCTCGACCACGGCGGAAGCGAGCCGACCAACTGCAAGCCCAACTACCTCTCGGTGATGAACTACAATCTCCAGTTCGGCATCCCGCGCGTCGGCGGCAGCTTCATCCTCGACTACTCGCCGCCGCGCCAGGCGCTAGACGGCTCGACCCGCAGCGCCGCGCCGCTGGCGAAACTGGTCGAGGACGCGCTGGACGAGACGGTGCTGATAGACCCGGCCGACGGCGCCAACCAGACGGTGTTCATGAACGCGGCGAACCTGATGTCGACGGTGCCCGCGAACGCCAACCCGAACTACAGCGGGGACGGCGCGCTGTCAGATCCGCCGTTCGAGGTGCCGGTGACGGCCAACGTCAACAACGGGATCCCCGCGGTACCCGCCGCGCCGCCAGCGCCGGCCATTCCCGCAGTGGGCCAGGGAGGCTGCGCGAATCCGTCGTCGAGCGAGCCCCTCAACGGCGACAACGACTGGGGCCGCGTCGTGCTGGCGTTCCGGCAGTTCGCCGCGTCGGCCGCGGGCGCCGTGGTGCCGCCGCCGCCCGAGGACAACCCGACCCAGGAGGAAATGGAGCAGCTCGACCTCGCGCTGCGCACCACCGACATGCAGGCCGGCCTCACCGCGATGCCCGACCCGGTCGCCTCGGGAACCTCGGCCACCTACGTGACGACGATCGGCAACGACGGCCCGAACCCCGCCAACGGCGCGTTCGCGACGATCGTACTGCCGGTGGAGACGAACCGCGTTGGCGCGCTGCCGGCTGAGTGCACCGAGCCCGCGCCGGGGACGGTGACATGCGAGTTCGGCGTGATGCAGGCCGGCGAGACCCGTTCGGTGACGCTCGAGGCGGCGCTGCCGGCGGATCTGGTCTACAACGCCGGCGCGCCGTTCCCGATCACGGCGACGGCGAGCGTCGGCAACCATGCGGGACCCGATGCCGTCCCGGCGAACGACACCGCCTCCGTCACGGTGCAGGCGGTCGCGGTGGCCGACCTGTCGGTTTCGGGGCTCGCGGTCGAGAACCCGCCGTTCGAGATGCGGACGGGCGAGAACGTGGTGATCGCGCTCTCCTCCCTGATCGACAGCGCCGGGCCGTCGAGTCCGATGGACACCGACCTGACACTGACCGCCACCGCGGATGCCGGCGCCCTGGTCTCGCCCACGTGGCTCAGGACGCGGCAGCCGGCGCTCCGGATCGGAGAGCGGCGGGCGGTGCGTGGCTACGCGACCCTTTCGTGCCGCACGCCGGGCGAGCATGTCTGGGCGTTCTCGCAGCGGATCGACCCGACGCGGACGCCGGATACCGACCCGGCTGCGGGCAACGACCAGGCGGGGGAGAAGCTCGTCGTCAACTGCCTTGGCGTTGACGAGGTAATCATCAACGTGCAGCCGGGGATGTGGCCGAACCGGGTGGCGCTCACCTCACGCGACCTGAACGTCGCCATCCTGACAACGGATCCGGGGGAGTACGGCCGCGCCGAGGCATTCGATGCGACGAGCATCGTCCGGGACTCGATCCGCATCGGCACGCGGCGGATGGTGGAGGGCCTCGAGCCCGGCACTGATCGCTACGCCGACATCTCGAACGACGACACATTCGAGCCGGTGCCCCCCGAGACGGCGCAGGACGGCGACCTCGACCTGATCGTGCACGTCATCGACGTGCCGAGCACGCTTTTGAAGACGGGCGACACCGAGCTCTGCACGATGGGGGAATACGTCGACGCCGCGACGGGCGAGACGCACGACTTCGCGGGCTGCGATGCCGCGATTCCGCTCGACTGATGTGATGGCACAAGGCAGCCGCCGGCCGCACGTCCGGCGGGGGAAATCCTCCGGGAGCGATGAGAGGAGCCGCCCCCAAGTCGGACAGGCGGCGTTCGAGCTCAAGCGGTGAAATACGGATACTGAGGTTGGAGTGTTAGCCTTGCTACCGTCCAGCTTGGGCGGAGTGCCAACGTGGTGCCTTCGCAACCGACATTCGCCATGATGCCGCGACTGCGCCGGGACCCGCGGCGGCGGTGTCCCGGCCGAAGCCCTCCTCGATCTGCGCCGCCGCCTCGACGCCCTGCCGCCGCGCTACCCCAAGCGCCGCGTCCTGGTGGAGGGCGCCGCAGCCCTGTTCGGCGTCTCGCGCGCCACCCTCTACCGGGCGCTCCGGGGGCAGCGCCGGCCCGAGGGACGGCACCGGGCGGACCGCGGGCGGCCCCGCAAGATGCCGCAGGCGGAGCTGGAGCGGTTCTGCGAGGTGATCGCGGCACTCAAGATCCGCACGACGAACAGGAAGGGCCGGCACCTCTCCACGGTGCGGGCCATCGAGATCCTGGAGGCGCACGGCGTCGAGACGCCCGACGGGGAGGTCCGCGCCGAGCCGGGCCTTCTGCACCGCGCGACGGTGAACCGGTATCTGGCCCTGTGGGGCTACGATCACGCCCGCGTGACGCGCGCGCCCGCCGCGGTGCGCTTCGAGGCGGTCACCGCCAACGCGCTCTGGCACTTCGACGTCAGCCATTCCGACCTCAAGGAGATCGAGCAGCCCGGCTGGGTCGATGCCAACCGCCGCAGCCCGCCGGTGCCGATGCTGTTCAGCGTCGTCGACGACCGCAGCGGCGCGACCTTCCAGCAGTACCGCTGCGTCCATGGCGAGGACGTCGAGAGCGGCCTGCGCTTCCTCTTCGACGACATGGCGCCCAAGGCGGACGACATGCCGAGACTCCAGGGCATCCCGGACGCGCTCTACCTCGACAACGGCCCGATCGCGAAGAGCGGCGTGTGCCGCACCGTGATGGAGCGGCTCGGGGTGCGTGTCATGACCCATGCGCCCGCGGGATCGGACGGCCGCCGGGTGACGGCACGCTCGAAGGGCAAGGTCGAGCGGCCATTCCGGACGGTGAAGGAGGCGCACGAGACCCTCTACCACTTCCACAAGCCCCGCACCGAGGCGGAAGCCAACGTCTGGCTGATGCGGTTCCTCGACCGCTACAACGACCAGCCCCACCGGCGCGAGCGCGCAGCCGCATCGAAGACTGGATCATGCGCCTGCCCGAGGGCGGCCTCCGGCGCATGTGCTCCTGGGACCGCTTCCGCGCCTTTGCCCGGGAGCCCGAGGTCCGTAAGGTCGGCGGCGACGCCCGCATCCGCGTGGAGGGCGCCTTCTACGAGGTTGACGCCGACCTCGCCGGCGAGACGGTGACCCTCTGGTGGGGCCTCTTCGACCACGAGCTGTTCGTCGCGTTCGGCGACCGACGCTTCGGTCCCTACGCCCCGTCGGGCGGGCCGATCCCGCTGCACCGATACCGCAGGCCGCCCAAGCCGCCGGTGCAGAGACGCGCCGGCCGCATCGACGACCTGGCGGCGCGTCTCGCCCTACCGAGGACGGCGCTCTCGGGCGCGTCCGGCGTCGCGACCGGTCCGAGCGTGGCGACGGCGACCGTGCTGGCATTCCCGAGCCAGCCCTTCCTCGATCCGGATCCCTACTGCCAGCTCGCCTATGCCGACCGGCTCGACGCGCTGCGCGGGGTCTCGGCGCTGCTCAGGCGTCCGCTGGCCCGGCTGGCGGAGGACGACCTCGCCTTCGTCAACGCGCTGGTCGACCGCACGCGCGACACGGCCGACATCGCGGCGGCGGTGCGGTCGCGGTTCTCCCGCCCTCCCGACATCGAGAAGGACACCCCATGCTGACCGCCGAGATCATGGAGCGGTACGGGCTCGCACGCGACTGGCGCGCCGCGGGCTTATACGAGACCGAGACGCATCGCCAGATCGCCCGCGCCCTGCGCGGCGGGCTCGGCTCGGGCCGGCTGATCGCCATCGCCGGCCTGATCGGCGTGGGCAAGACGATGTTCCTGAACCGCCTGCAGCGCGAGATCACCAAGGAGAAGAAGATCATCGTCGCGCGCAGCCTGGCGGTGGACAAGGCGCGCACCACCGTGCCCACGCTCATCACCGCGCTGTTCTACGACCTCTCCCGCGACAAGGAGCCGAGGATCCCCGCCCAGGGCGAGCGCCGCGAGCGCGAGTTGCAGAAGCTCGTCTCGCGCGCCGGCAAGCCGGTCGCCCTCTTCGTCGACGAGGCGCACGACCTACATCGGAAGACGCTGAACGGGATCAAGCGGCTGATGGAGGTGATCGCCCAGGGCGGCGGCGTCCTCTCGGTGGTCCTCGCCGGTCACACGAAGCTGCGCAACGACCTGCGCCGCCCGGTGATGGAGGAGGTCGGCTACCGCACCGACGTGCTCAGCCTCGACGGTCTGGCGGACGAGGCACGGGCCTATCTCGACTGGCTTCTCGGCGAGTGCGCCGCCAAGGGCGCCAAGGTCGACGACATGATCGCGCCGGACGCCCTCGACGTACTCGCCGCACGCCTCACCACCCCGCTGCAGATCTGCGAGCATCTAGGCCGCGCCTTCGAGGAGGGCTTCCGCCTCGGCCAGAAGCCAATCGGGGCGGACATCGTCGCCGCCACCCTGGCGCCGGACTTCGACGATCTCGAACCCCGCCTCACCCGGCAAGGCTATACCATGAAGGCCCTCGCCGAGCAGTTCGGCGCCAGGCCCGGCGAGGTCAGACGCCTGCTCGACGGCCACCTCGAGGTCGGCCGCACCCGCGAGCTGGCCGACATGATGAGCACCGCCGGGCTGCCGATGTGAGGTCCTGCCGAGTCAGCCCGCGGCCGGTCTCATCATCTTGCGCCGTCGCAGTTAATCTCAGCCCGATCTCACGTAATCCGAGCCCAGGCCGCTGGACGGTCGCAAGCAATTCGAACCGGAACCCTTGATGATCTCGCGCCCGCGCGCGGATGATCTCAAGCCGCTACAGGTAGCGCCGCATGGTATGCTCCCAACTACGTCGTCTCGCTAATCGTCGACCCCGTGAAGCTGACGGCACCCCAACGGTTGCGGATCCTCGCCAATCCGTCGGCAATGCAACATTCCCGGCTCCAATGACTGTCTTATACCAACGGCGCGAGGCGCTGACTCACATGGGATTCTCAAGCTGACCGTTTTCTGATTCACTGGCTGTCGTAGCTTGGGGGGATCGGCATGGCGGTAGGGATCAGGCGGACAGATCATTCGGCTTCGGAGCTTCGACGGGAGGCCGCCCGGACGCGGGACGCGAAGGCGTCGCGGCGGATGCTGGCGCTGGCGTTCGTGCTTGACGGGGGGAGCCGGGGGCACGCGGCGGAGAACTGCGGCATGGACCGGCAGACGCTTCGGGACTGGGTTCACCGCTACAATGCGGA
>JBBQDX010000139.1:0-11467 GCA_038320125.1 Rhodobacterales bacterium
TTCGTGGAGGGGATCGACCGGACCGCGCTCGACACCCTCGACCAGATCGAATCTCTACGCTGCCTGCGCGACGGGTTCGGCACGACCGTCGCCAACCTGCGGAACGGGTTCGACGCGCTGGGGCGGGCCACCCGCGATACCGAGGCGATGGCCGCCGACCGGATGGCCGCCGTCGCCGAGAACGGCGAACGCTATGCGACGCTGGCGGAATGGGGCACCGGCATCGCCGCGCGGACCGAGGAGCTGGAGATCGTTCTGCGCAAGGTCGTCGCCGCGAACGGCGAGATCGCGCGGATCGCGCGGCAGGTGAACATCCTCGCCGTGAACGCCGCCATCGAGGCCGCCCGCGCCGGCGATGCGGGGCGCGGCTTCGCGGTGGTGGCGGAAGCGGTGAACGAGCTGTCGCGCAAGACCGCGACGGCGGCGGCGGGCATCCAGACCTCGATCCGGTCGCTGGAATGCTGGACCTCGTCGATGCGCGAGGACGGCGAGCGGCTCGGCCCGGACTTCGCGCGGGGCCGGCAGACCGCCCTCGACACCCGCGAGGCCGTCACCCGCATCGCCGCCGAGATGGCCGCGGCCCGCACCCGGATCGGGACGCTCGACGACGACGTGGCCCGACTCGCCGCGTCGGAGCAGGAGATGGGAAACATCTGCGACGTGATCGAGAGCGGCGCGCGGCGGACCGCCATCGGCGTCGGCGAGGCGCGCCACCGGACCGATGCGATGATGGCCCGCTGCGAGCGGCTTCTGCGCGATGCGGTGGAGCTGGAGCCGGACGGGCCGGACCGCGGGTTCATCGACTACGCCACCGACGTCGCGGGCCGCATCTCCGCCGCGTTGCAGGCGGCCGTCGAGGCCGGGGAGATCAGTCGCTCGAGCCTCTTCGACACCAGCTACCGCGCGATTGCGAACACCGCGCCGGCCCAGTGCCTCGCCGCGCATGTCGCGCTGACCGACCGGATCCTGCCGCCGATCATCGATGCCGCCTTCGACTTCGACCCCCGGGTCATCTTCTGCTGTCCCTGCGACCGCATGGGCTACATCGGAACGCACAACCGCCGGTTCTCGCTGCCCCAGGGCCCCGATCCGCTGTGGAACGCGGCTAATTCGCGCAACCGCCGTCTCTTCGACGATCGTGCGGGGCGGCAGGCGGGGGCGAACCGGGCGCCGTTCCTGATGCAGGTCTACCGGCGGGAGATGGGGTCGCGGGGCGTGGTCATGATGAAGGATGTCTCCGTCCCCATCGTCGTGGGCGGCCGGCACTGGGGCGGATTGCGGCTGGGCTACCGCAACGACGAGGGGCCGGCGGGATGAGAGGGGCCGGCGGGATGAAAAAAACCGCCGCGCTCCGTGGGGCGGAGGCGGCGGTCGAGTTGCATCCACGGGATCGCCCGAAGAGGCACCGGCCGAGGCGATGGCCGGCTGCCTGCGGCACCCCCACGGGGAAACGGGGGCGCGGCGTCCTCCGTCCGGCAGGGCAGAGGGCTAGAGGACGCGGGGCGGCGTGGATGCGGGCAGAAACGGAAGGGCGGCGCGTTCGGCGGTCAGGCCATGAAGCTCGGCAGGTGCAGCAAGCCCATCATCAGCGTCACCAGCCAGATGCCGCCCAGAATGTCGGTGAGCGCTTCGTGTTCGACACGGGCCAGCCGCGTCTTGATCCGTCGAGCCATCGTGACCTCCTGAGTGACCGCTTGTGGTTGCGCCTTTGTTCTCACATTCCGGGGGCGCTGTAAAGAACTTTAAGAGAACATTAACGAACAAAGCGCATTTGTTTGGCTTTCCGTGGTTCAGCCGACCGAGAGCAGCCGCAGCGCCCGGTCCTGCTCGGTCAGCCACAGCAGCATTCGGGCGGCCCTTCCCCGGGGGCCATCGAACCTCGGGTCGGCCGCCAGCAGCGCCCGCGCGTCGCGGCTCGCCACCTCCATCAGACCCGCCTGCCGCTCCAGATCCGCGATGCGGAATCGGGGCAGACCGGATTGCGCCGTGCCGATGACGTCGCCCGCGCCCCGGAGGGCGAGGTCCTCCTCCGAGATGCGGAAGCCGTCCTCGCTCTCGCGCAGGATGCGCAGTCGGGCCGCCGCCGCGTCGCCCAGGGGGAGCTTGTAGATCAGCAGGCAGGTCGAGGCGGTGGCACCCCGCCCGACCCGGCCCCGGAGCTGGTGGAGCTGCGCCAGCCCGAAGGTCTCGGCCCGCTCGATCACCATGATCGAGGCGTTCGGCACGTTCACCCCAACCTCGATCACCGTCGTCGCCACCAGCACGGCGGTGCGCCCCGCCACGAAGGCGGCCATCGCCGCGTCCTTCTCCGCCGGCGGCATCTGGCCGTGCACGAGGCCCACCACTCCGTCGCCCAGGGCGGCGCGCAGGCTGCGGAACCGCTCCTCGGCGGAGGTGATGTCGACGACCTCGGATTCCTCGACCAGCGGGCAGACCCAGTAGGCCTGCCGGCCTTCGGCCGCGGCGGCGCGCAGCTTGGCGATCACGTCGTCCATCCGCGTCACCGGCACCGTCGCCGTCTGCACCGGGGTGCGGCCCGGGGGCTTCTCGTCGAGCAGGCTGATGTCCATGTCGCCGTATTGCGTCAGCGCCAGCGAGCGCGGGATCGGCGTGGCCGTCATCACCAGCACGTCGCAGGCCGCGTTCTTGTCGCCCAGCAGCATCCGCTGGCGCACGCCGAAGCGGTGCTGTTCGTCGATGACCGCGAGCCGCAGGTCGGCGAAGGCCACGTCGCGCTGGAACACCGCGTGGGTGCCGACGAGGATCGCGATGTCGCCCGCCGCCAGCGCGCGGAGCTTGGCCTCGCGCTCCTGACCCTTGTCGCGGCCCGTCAGGAGTTCCAGCACGACGCCCGCCGCCTCCGCCAGCGGCCGCAACCCCTCTGCGTGCTGCCGCGCGAGGATCTCGGTCGGGGCCATCAGCACCCCCTGCCCGCCCGCCTCCGCCGCCGTCAGCAACGCCATCAGCGCCACCAGCGTCTTGCCGGAGCCGACGTCGCCCTGCAGCAGGCGGTTCATCCGGCGTGGCTGGCCCATGTCGGCGCCGATCTCGTCGATGCAGCGCCGTTGCGCGCCCGTGGGCCGATAGGGCAGAGCTTGTAGCACCTGCCGCCTGAGCCGCCCGTCGCCCACCGTCGCGACGCCGCGCCGTGCCCGGTCCGTCGCCCGCGCCAGCGCCAGCGTGAGCTGATGCGCGAAGAGCTCGTCGTAGGCCAGCCGCTGGCGCGCGACCGCCCCCGGGGCGAGGTCGCCCGGTGCCGCCGGATGATGCGCCTGCCGCAGGGCATCGGCGAAGGCGGGCCAGCCGCGCTGCGCCATGAGCGCGGGGTCGATCCATTCGGCGAGGTCCGGCAGACGCAGGAGGGCCCCCTCCGCCGCCTTCGCCATCACCCGCGATGTCACGCCCTGCGTCAGCGGATAGACCGGCTCGAACGCCGGCAGGCGCTCGCCCTCGAGCAGGACGTGATCGGGGTGCGGCATCTGTGCCACGCCGTCGTAGAGCTCCACCTTGCCCGACAGGATGCGCCGCTGGCCGCTGGGCAGCGCCCGGGAATGTTGCTCGGCGGCACCCCGGAAGTAGACCACCTGGAAGGTCGTCTTCGCGTCCTCCACCTCGATCCGGTAGGGCCGGCCGCGCTGCGCCGGGGGCAGGTGCCGCCCCACCGTCACCGCCACCGTGACCACGCCGGGCAGCACGGCGTCGCGGACCGAGGCCACCGGCGTGCGGTCGATGCCGCTCGTGGGCAGGGTGAAGAGCAGGTCCTTCGGCGTGGCGACGGCAAGGTTGGCCATGAGTTTCGCCGTCTTGGGGCCGACACCGGGCAGCGTCTCGAGCCCGGCGAAGAGCGGGAAGAGCGGCTCCGGGCGTCCTCTCCCGGTCGGGGCTGTCATGCGCCCGCGATCAGGGCGAGCCAGCCGTCCTCGTCCAGCGTCTGGATGCCAAGCTCGGTGGCCTTCGCGGCCTTCGACCCGGCGCCCGGCCCGGCGACGACGAGGTCGGTCCTGGCGGACACCGAACCGGAGACCTTCGCGCCGAGCGCCTCGGCCCGCGCCTTGGCCTCCGCCCGCGTCATCTTCTCCAGCGTGCCGGTGAAGACGACGGTCTTGCCCGCAACGGGGCTGGCGTCGGCCGTAGCCTCGGGCGGGGCGGGGTCGAGCTCGGCCAGCAATGCGTCGATGGCCGCGCGCTCCTGCGGCGCCTGCAGCGCGTCGCAGACCGCCAGGGCCAGCGTCGAGCCGATCCCGTCGATGCCGGTCAGCTCGTCCCAGGCGGCGCGGGCGGCCTCGGGCACGCAGGCCCACTGCGCCGTGCGCACCTCGGCCAGACGAGCACGGCGGTCCTCGGCCTGCGCTGCGGCGCGTTCGGCGAGCACCGCCTCCTCGGCAGCGCGGTGGGCGCGGGCGGCTGGTGCCGCCGCGTCGACTGCGGCGGCGAACTCCGGCCAGCTGAGGTAGTGGCGCGCAAGGTCGCGGGCCGCGGCGGCCCCGAGGTGCCGGATGCCGAGGCCGAAGAGGACGCGCGGCAGGGCCTGGCGGCGTGCGGCCGCGACGGCGCGAAAGAGATTGGCGGCGGAGGTTTCGCCCCAGCCCTCGAGATTGGCGACGGTTTGCAGGCCGCTGCCGTGGCGCGCCTCCAGCGTGAAGACGTCCGCCGGCTCCCGCAGCCAGCCGAGATCGTGGAACCGCTCCACCTCCTTGTCTCCCAGCCCGTCGATGTCGAGCGCGCCGCGCGCCACCAGATGCTTGAGCCGCGCGACGCGTTGCGCGGGGCAGATCAGGCCGCCGGCGCATCGGCGCACGCTCTCGCCGGGTTCGCGCGGCGCCGGGCTGCCGCATTCGGGGCAGGTGTCGGGGAAGACGAAGGGTTGGGTGCCGGCGGGACGGACGGTCAGGTCGACGTCGCGGACCTTGGGGATGACGTCGCCGGCGCGGTAGATCTCGACTCGGTCGCCGATGCGCAGGTCCGACCCGCGTATCGGCTGGCCGTCGGCCCCGCGTCCCGCGATGTAGTCCTCGTTGTGGAGCGTCGCGTTCGAGACGACGACGCCGCCGACGGTCACCGGCTCCAGCCGGGCGACGGGAGAGAGCGCGCCGGTGCGGCCGACCTGGATGTCGATGCCGAGGAGGCGCGTCCAAGCGGTCTCGGCCGGGAACTTGTGGGCGATGGCCCAGCGGGGGGTGGTGGACCGGAAGCCGAGGCGGGCCTGCAAAGCAAGGTCGTCCACCTTGTAGACGACGCCGTCGATATCGTAGCCGAGCTCCGCCCGCCGCGCAGCAATGTCGGCGTAACGGGCAAGGAGAGCATCCGGGCCGTCGCAGCGCGCGGTCTCGGGGTTGGTGGGGAAGCCCAGCGCGGCGAGGCGGTCGATGGCGCCCAATTGCGTGTCGGCCAGCGGCTCCGAGACCTGGCCCCAGGCGTAGGCGAAGAAGCGCAGCGGGCGCGCGGCGGTCACGGCGGGGTCGAGCTGGCGAAGGCTTCCCGCGGCGGCGTTGCGCGGGTTGGCGAAGACGCGGCCGCCGGGTCGCGCTTCGTTGAGCGCGGCGAAATCGGCGTGGCTCATGTAGACCTCGCCGCGCACTTCGAGGATGTCGGGCGCATCGGTCAGAGTTTGGGGGATGTCGGCGATGGTGCGGGCGTTGGCGGTGACGTCCTCGCCCACCGTGCCGTCGCCGCGGGTCGCGGCATGCACGAGCGCGCCGTGTTCATAGCGCAGCGACAGGCTCAGCCCATCGATCTTCGGCTCCGCCACATAGGCCAGCGGCGCGTCGGGCTCGAGGTCGAGATAGCGGCGGATGCGGGTGTCGAAATCGGCCACCTCGGCGGCGTCGAAGGCGTTGCCGAGCGACAGCATCGGCAGGGCGTGCCGGATCTTGCCGAACCCCTCCGCCGGAGCGGCGCCGACCTGTTCGGACGGGCTGTCCTCGCGTCCGAGATCCGGAAACCGCGCCTCGATCGCGGCGTTCCGGCGCTTGAGAGCGTCGTAGTCGGCGTCGGTGAGGGCGGGCGCATCGTCGCGGTGGTAGGCGGCATTGGCCTCGGTCAGGATGTCGGCCAGGCGGGCGAGCTCAACGGTCGCCGTGTCGCGGGTGAGATCCGCCACCGCGACGTCGGCGTTATTTCCTGCCGTCTCCGTGCCGCCCTCCGGCATCACCGCCTCCCCTGTCTGCGCATCTGACACGGGTGATACGACCCTGCCATTGGCCTTGCCAGTGATTCGGGCGACCGCGCGCGTGGGGCGGGTGCGGGGGGACGCAAAAGCAGAAGGCACGCCACAGCGTGCCTTCCGGGTCTTGCGAAGTCCGAGCTAGGTTTTCCCGCAGTCCTTGGGCATTCGGGCTTGTCGTCAGGCCGAGACCAGCCGGCGGGAGGCGGCGCCGCCCTCGGGATCGCGGAGCACATAGCCGCGGCCCCAGACGGTCTCGATGTGGGTCTCGCCGCCGGTGGCGGTCGAGAGCTTCTTGCGCAGCTTGCAGATGAAGACGTCGATAATCTTGAGCTCGGGCTCGTCCATGCCGCCGTAAAGATGGTTGAGGAACATCTCCTTGGTCAGCGTCGTGCCCTTGCGCAGGCTCAGAAGCTCGAGCATCTGGTATTCCTTGCCGGTCAGATGCACCGGCTTGCCGTCGACATCGACCGACTTGGCGTCGAGGTTTACCTCCACGGTGCCGGTGCGGATGACGGATTGCGAATGGCCCTTCGAGCGCCGGACGATGGCATGGATCCGCGCGACCAGCTCATCGCGGTTGAAGGGCTTCGTCATGTAATCGTCGGCGCCGACGCCGAAGCCCTTGATCTTGTTCTCGATGTCGTCGGAGCCCGACAGGATCAGGATCGGCGTCTCGATGCGGCTCATGCGCAACTGCTTCAGGACATCGTGGCCGTGGATGTCCGGCAGGTTCAGGTCCAGCAGGATGAGGTCGTAATCGTAGAGCTTCGCCAGATCGATGCCTTCCTCCCCCAGGTCGGTCGCATAGACGTTGAGGTTCGCCGTGCCGAGCATCATCTCGATGCTCTTCGATGTGGTGGGGTCATCTTCGACCAGCAGGATTCTCATGTCTGTCTCCGCGAGGACTTTGGAACTGTCCCGACACTCACCGCAAATGGTTAACTTTTAGTTACCGTGGCCGATACAATACAGATAAGGACCTTAAGACTATCTGAAATGCTGAATCAACGTGGTCTTGAGGCCGTTGGTTCCGTGCTGGGCCATCGAACGCTCCCAGCTCTCGAACTCCTCGCCCGACAGATCGTAGCGCGCCAGCGCCTCCTCACGGGGGATCAGGCCGGCCTGAACGCCGCGCACGACCGCTTCCTTGCGGCGGGCGACCCAGCGGGTGGTGCCGGGCGACGGCAGGTCCGCCCGCGTCATCTGGGTGCCGTCGGGCAGCGTGACGACCCTGGGGCCCGTCCCCTTGCGCAAAAACATCTCGTCCTCCTTGGCGTGTTCATGGAGGACTTCCTGCCCGCGTCGTCGTTAAGCGGCGGTGAACCGGCACCTTGCGAATATCTCGCATTTTCCTATATCTGACCGCGTTCCGCTCCCCACCGGAGGCCACCATGCCGCTCGATGCCCGCCTCAACAGCCTGGGTCTGCCCAAGGCGCCCGCCGACACGCGCGTCGTCGTCGCCATGTCGGGCGGGGTCGACAGCTCGGTCGTGGCCGCGATGCTCAAGGAGGAGGGCTACGACGTGGTGGGGGTCACGCTGCAGCTCTACGACCACGGGGCCGCGCTGGCCAAGAAGGGGGCGTGCTGCGCCGGGCGCGACATCCACGACGCGCGCCGGGTGGCTGAAACCATGGGGTTTCCGCATTACGTGCTGGACTACGAGAACACCTTCCGGGAGGCGGTGATCGACGAATTCGCGGATGCCTACCTCGGCGGGGCCACGCCGGTGCCCTGCATCCGCTGCAACGAGCGGGTGAAGTTCCGCGACCTGCTGGAGACCGCGCGCGACCTCGATGCCGACTGCATGGCGACGGGTCACTACATCCAGCGCAGGCTCGGCGCCAAGCCGGAGCTTCACCGGGCGGCCGACCCGGTTCGCGATCAATCGTATTTTCTGTTTTCGACCACCGGCGAGCAGCTCGACTACCTGCGGTTCCCCCTCGGTCACCTGCCGGACAAGGCGGCGACGCGGGCGCTCGCGGCGAAATACGGCCTGTCCGTGGCCGACAAGCCCGACAGCCAGGACATCTGCTTCGTGCCGAACGGCGATTATGCCGCCGTGATCGGCAAGCTGCGGCCCGACGCGGCGAAGCCCGGCGCCATCGTCGACATGGACGGGCGCGAACTGGGACGCCACGACGGCATCGTCGGCTACACCATCGGCCAGCGGCGCGGGCTCGGCATCGGCGGGCTGACGGAGCCGCTCTATGTCGTGCGGCTCGATCCGGAGATGCGGCAGGTCGTCGTCGGGCCGAAATCGGCGCTGGCCACCCGCATCGTGCCGCTGCGGGAGATCAACTGGCTCGGCGACGCGCCGCTTCGGTCGCGCGAGGAATGGCATGTCGGCGTCAAGGTCCGCTCCACCCGCCCGCCGCGCGAGGCGATCCTGCGGCCCAAGCCGGACGGGCTGGCCGAGGTCGAGCTCCTGTCGCCCGAGGAAGGCGTGTCGCCCGGGCAGGCCTGCGTGTTCTACGACCTCGAGGGGACGCGCGTGTTCGGAGGCGGCTGGATCTGGCGCGGCTATTGATGGGCGGGGGCGGGGCGGAGCGCACCGGGGGGGGATCCGTCCCGGGGTCGATGTTACGCGGCTTAACTTTTTGGCGGCCTTCCCCTTGCGGCCGCCATTTGCACTTCCCATCTTCGATCATGTGAACGACATTCACATCCACCTGAGGAGAAACCGCATGACCCCTGCCCCCACCTATGCCGGCACCGCCTTCGGCGGCTGGTTTTCCCGCATGACCGATTGGCTCGACGCCCGTGGCAAGCTCGCCTGGATCGCCGCCATCGTCCTCGGCTTCATCTTCGTCTGGCCTGTCGGCCTCGCCGTCCTGGCCTATACAATCTGGAGCAAGCGCATGTTTTCCCGCAACAATTCGATGATTTCCCGCAACGTCGGCCGGATGGCGCCGGCCCGGTTCCGCAGTTCCGGCAACACGGCCTTCGACGCCTACAAGGTCGACATGCTCAAGCGCCTCGAGGATGAGCAGGAGGCTTTCGAGAGCTTCCTGAACCGCCTCCGCGAGGCCAAGGACAAGACCGAGTTCGACCAGTTCATGGACGACCGCGCCAAGCGCGCGGATACCGGCCCTGTCGAGGCCTGAACGACGAACGGGGCGGCTCTTCCGGGCCGCCCCGCGCTCCCCTGCCCCGCGCGCGCCCCGGAGATCCGACCGATGACCTGCATGACCATGCCCGCCACCGCCCTGCCCGACCCCGCCCGTCAGCCGGAGTTCTATTCCGGCGTTCTCGTCAAGCGCGGCCTCGCCTGGGTCGTGGACCTCGCCGTCATCACGCTGCTGACGGTGCTTGCCGGCGTGCTGACGCTGACCGTCGGCTTCTTTCTCTGGCCGCTGTTCTTCGTCGGCATCGGCCTGCTCTACCGCATCGCGACGCTGGCTGCCGGCTCCGCCACGCTCGGCATGCGCCTCATGGGCATCGAGCTCAGGGGGCATGACGGCGACCGTCTCGACCCGTTGCAGGCGGCGCTGCATGTCGGCGGCTACTATCTGTCGGTGGCGTTCTTCGTGCCGATCCTCGTGTCCATCGGCGCGATGTTCCTGACCGACCGGCGGCAGGGGCTGACCGACATGCTGCTCGGCACCGCCGCGATCAACCGGCCGTCGTGACGGC
The DNA here is from genome assembly GCA_038320125.1 of Rhodobacterales bacterium. Taxonomy (GTDB): domain Bacteria; phylum Pseudomonadota; class Alphaproteobacteria; order Rhodobacterales; family Rhodobacteraceae; genus Jannaschia. Next base: position 9,801 of record JBBQDX010000139.1, read on the forward strand.
TGCGACAGGCGACGGGGTGCCGAGGACGCGATTTGCGTTGACGCGCCTTGCTCGTCGGCTAATCATCCCGGCGATGACCCCCGACGCGATAGTCTGATCTACATGCGCCACAGCCTTCCGCTGACGCCGCAGTTCTATGTGACTGCGCCGCAATCGTGTCCCTACATCGACGGGCGGCGCGAGCGGAAGCTGTTCACCGCGCTGCAAGGTTCGGGCGCGGCCGCGCTCAACGACAAGCTCTCCAAGCAGGGCTTCCGGCGAAGCCAGAACGTCCTCTACCGGCCAAGCTGCGCCGATTGCACGGCCTGCCTCTCGGCGCGGATCCGCATCGACGGGTTCCGTTCCACCCGGTCGCAACGCCGGACGCTGGCGCGCAACGACCACATGCGCCGCGAGGTCACCTCGCCTTGGGCGACGGACGAGCAATACGCCCTCTTCCGGCGCTACCTCGGGGCGCGCCACGCCGACGGCGGCATGGCAGACATGGACATTTTCGAGTTCGCCGCGATGATCGAGGAGACGCCGGTGCGCACCCGCGTCATCGAATATTGGGACGACCGGCCCGCGGCGACCGGCGGCATGCCGGTGCTGCGCGCGGTCTGCCTGACCGACGTGCTCGACGACGGCCTGTCGATGGTCTATTCCTTCTATGACCCCGACCGCGCGGGCGACAGCTTGGGCACGCAGATCATCCTCGACCATGTCAGGCTGGCGACGGAGTCGACGCTGCCCTTCGTCTATCTCGGCTACTGGGTGCCCGGATCGCCGAAGATGGGCTACAAGGCGCAGTATTCCTCGCTCGAGATCTTCAAGAACCGGGAGTGGAGGGCGATCGGCGACCCCGCCGACCACGCCGACGAGACGCATCCGCTGTCGGTCGAACCGATCGCCGAGCAGGTGGCGCAGATCGAGCTGCCGGACACCGGTCTCTAGCGGCACTGCCTCAGCGGTCTCTAGCCACGCGGTGTCATCGGCCGAAGCCGGTCAGCACCGCCGAGAGCGGGGCCGCCACGACATCGCCGGATCTGTTCCCCTGCTGCCAGGACTCGATGGCGGCGAGGGTCTCGGGGCGGGCGTGGCCGACCGCGACGGCGGATCCGTCGCGCGCCGCGCCGAGGCTCGCGCGGGTCAGGGCATGCAGGATGGCGGCGGTGCGCTCGCCGTTGCCGTCGAGCGCGCGCGACACGGGCATTGCCGGGACGCCGTCGCGGCGGGCGGTCGCGATGCCGGAGTTCAGGCCGCTGGAATAGGCCAGGAACCCCATCCCGGCTTCGGCCAGCGGCGGCAGCAGCGCATTGAGCGCGGTCCGGTCGGTGGCGAACCCTCCCGCCGCCGGGTCGAGCACGCCGAGCGCCTGCGGCAAGGCGGCGCGCGCCGCGCCCATGGCGACCTCGACATCCTGCGCCGCCCCACCGGGAGCGAGGGCCGCGCCCTGCAACACCACCTCGTGCCCCGCGGCGCGGTAGGCGCGCGCCGCCCCGGCGGCGTCCGGCCGCGTCGGGTCGATCGCGATCGTGACGGGATAGCCGAGCGCCGCGAGGCTTTCGCTGCTTACGCCGCCGTCGCCCTCCTCGATCAGGACAATGGCGAGGAGCGGCAGATTGTCGGGGTTGGCGAAGGCGGCAGCCTCCCGCTCCAGCGCTCCCATGGGGGCGGCGCGACGGTCC
>JBBQDX010000140.1:0-11443 GCA_038320125.1 Rhodobacterales bacterium
CCGGCGTCGATGTGGCCGAAGACCCGTTCGCGAAGATCCATCGAGTAGAATTTGCCCATTCATCACCTCCTGCAGGAAGTGAACCAGACGAAAGACCTCGCGGGAATCCCCAATGATTCAGGTCGAAGACAAACCGCTTTAGGCCAGCGATGGTGTTGGGCCGCTCGGCCTTAGGCATGTTTGACATACGGTCAAGGTACTGGCGCAGAAGGCGAAAATCGACTATCCGTGTTGGTGCGTTTGATACATAAGCCCGCATCGACGCCGTGCAGTTCGTCGATATTCCGGTGAGGATCGCCTACCTGATGTTAGTTTCGGTGATAGTCGTGCTGGTCAATGTGGCGGTCGACATCCGCGACGTCTCGGTTTAGCCGCGCGTGCGTATCGGTGGGAGGCACGCATGAGGCTCGAGGGCTCCTGCCACTGCGGCGCGGTCCGCTTCACGGCCGATTCGCCGCATCCGGTGCCCTACCAGCGCTGCTATTGTTCAATCTGCCGCAAGACGGCCGGAGCTGGCGGTTTCGCGATCAACATCGCAGCGGAGATCGATGACATGGTGATCGAGGGGCGCGACAACGTCTCGATCTATAAGGCGACGGAAGGCACGGAACGGGCATTCTGCCGGACCTGCGGCAGCGCGCTCTGGGTCTTCTCCAGAGACTGGCCCAACCTGATCCACCCGCACGCATCGGTGATCGACACCGACCTGCCGGTGCCGGAGGAGCATACCCACGCCATGCTCGCCTTCCGCGCAGAATGGGCCGTGCCGCAGGTCGAGATGGGCGACAGGACATCCGACGATTGGCCCGACCAGAGCATCGCCGAATGGCACCACCGGACGGGGACGACCGAATGACCCGCCGCCCCCGACATCGGTCCGTGCGACCGCCTCGCAGTGCCAGGCTCTCCCGATGTGCCGGTGGCCGCACCCTCGCGCCGGCGCGCCGCCCGGGACACCGCCATCGCCCATTCCATCCGCCGCTTGCCCGTCGCCCGGATCTTCGTCTCGGACCAGCGCATCTGGCAGAACGTCTGATAAGCCGTTTCCTCGCCGGCCTTTCAGAGCGAACGAAGGCTGAGGGTGCGGGAAGCGGCTGAGAGGAGGTAGTGTTATGCAATTATCACCGAATCCCGTGCTGTTGCATCATATTTCATGATAACTGCTACCTTTTTAATGGCATTAGCACGCTATATGATGATTTGAGAATTATGGAGAATGACATGCCCGAACGCACCGCCCGGGAAGAAAAGGCCAAGGGGCTGCTGCGCGCTGAAATGGCGCGTAAGAGCGTGACGTACGCGCAGCTTGTTGACCAGCTGGCAGACATTGGCGTTGACGAGAACGAGCGGAACCTACGTAACAAGGTCAGCCGCGGGAGGTTCACTGCGGGGTTCTTCTTAAAATCCTTAACCGCCCTGGCCGTGGGTCAGCTTCATATTTGATCTTTGGAACTCTCGCCGTATTGATTCTGTCATGGCTCGTATGGGATTATTCAGCAACATTAACCGAACAGCGCGTGCGCTATGATGAGTCCACCCGCCGCTACGCCGAGCAAGCCGTTAACCGCATTGAGGAAAGGTGTGGCTTCGGGCTCACGCCTACGGCGTTGCGCGGGTGCATTTTTCGAGAAGTAGAATCCGCAGAAGATCAAAAACGATCCGAACGCGATCTCGATGCCCAAGAAAGTGTAGCTCGATCCACGAGAGCGATGATGCTCACCGCTTTTGTCGGCTTGTTTGCGGGTATTGCTTCGGTTGGCTTGATTTGGGCTACTCTTCTCGAGACTAGACGAATGGCCGGAGATGCTAGAGAGATCGGCTACATGCAAAACAGGCCTTGGCTTGTAAGTGGTCTGGATATTCCGGGAGGACTCTTGTCTTCTAAGGATAGCTTGCCGTTCGTAATGAAGTTAGGCATCACGAATATTGGCAACAGTACTGCTATGAATATGCTGGCAGATGTCTTTCTGTTTCAGAATTTCGACCACAACGACGAGGCTAAGCTCGAAAACCTGCGGGATAGTCTCATCAACCGCAACGAAACGAAACATGAGCGCCCCGGATCTGTTTTTCCCAAAGAAACGTTTTATAAAGACAGAGCTGAATCTCTTCTAATTGATAAATCTCTTCTCATTCCTTTCTTGGGAGGTGTTTTTCCTGTCGCCTGCGTTATATCTGTCTATAAAATTCCGACAGATAAAGAATGGCATTGCACAGCCACCATTTTCGATATTTTCATTAGAGACCGAAACAAGGGCGCGCTTGGCGACCCATTCCCGGTGGATGGAAAATCTCTGTCGGGAGACAATCTCAAACTAGTTATGCGACGACACGCTATCGGAACATGAAAACGTCGCTACAACGGCAAGCAAACTAAGCACCCTCACCTCCCCTTCGGAAGACTTGGTGCGTTTGCTACATAAGGCCGCACATATCTCGGTCGGGCGGGTGCTGCTGGAGGGGGAGCGGATGGACGACCGTTCCCCGGCGCGGATGTGCAGGATCCGTGGCAGGCGGATCGGGATGGTGTTTCAGGAGCCGCTGATCTCGCTGAACCGCCGCAGATCATCGGGGCGCAACTGGAGAAGACGGTCCTGCGGCACCTGGACGTGATCCGGGACGTGGCGGCGAGGCGGGCGATCCGGGGGCTGGACAAGGTGGGAATCCCGCGCGCGAAGAACCGGATGGGGGCCTATCCGCACGAGTTCTCGGTAGGCATGCGGCAGTAGGTGGTGATCGCGCCGAGCCTGTGCGCCGAGCCGAGGCTCATCATCGCGGACGAGCTGACGACGGCGCTGCGCGTCTCGGAGCCGGCCCAGATCACCGCACTCCTGAAGCGTCTGTGTCGGGATCGGGGGATGGCGGCGATGCTCATCACGCACGACATGGCCGTGATCGCGGAAACGGCGGACCGGGTGGCGGTGATGTACGCGGGCGTCTGGCCGAGATCTGGCCGGTGAGCCAGATCGTGGTCGCGCCGCGCCACCCCTATTCCAACGGGCTGATGGCCTCGACCCCCGCCGCCAGTGTCGGTCAGGCGCGCCTGCGGCAGATACCCGGCGCGATGCCGCGTCTGAACGGGATGTCGGACGGCTGCGCCTTCAGCCTGCGCTGCCCCTACGTCGCGGAGAAATGCCGCCACGACCCCCGTCCCCGCGTGGGCGGGGCTGAGGCGCGCCGCCTGCCGGTTCCCCATCGAAGATGAAGGGCCGCAGATGCGCACCGCGACGCCGATCGTCTCGATGGAGGGCCTTACCCGCGTTATCGACGTCTCCAGACTCTGGCTCAACTGGGTGATCGAGTGGCTGCCGAAGCGGATGCTAACAGCCGTGAGCGACGTGAGTTTCGAAATTCCAGAGCGAACGATCTATGCCCTCGCAGGCAAATCCAGCTCCGCCAAATCCACCATCGGCAAGATGGTGGTGGGGCTGCCGCGACCGACGGAGGGGCAGGTCGAGATCAAGGGCTTGGACCTGTTCGCGAAACCTGACTCCGACGTGATCCGGTGCATCCGCTCCGACATCCAGATGATCTTCCAGAACCCTTTCGCCTCGCTCGATCCGCGCTGCCGCGTGCGCGACATCATCGCGGAGCCGGTGGCGGCGCGCGGCGGCGACGTGACGGGGCTGTTGGACCGACTTCTGGAGCAAGGCGGACTTTCGTCGTAGGATGCGCGGAAGTATCCGCATCGGTTTCCGGGCGGGCAGCGGCAGCGCATCTGCTTGGCCTGCGCGCTTGCCACCGAGCCGAAGTTCGTCGTCTGCGACGAGCCGACCTTGGCGCTCGACGTCTGCATGCTGGCGCTGGTGCTCTACCTGATGTCCGACTGCCGTGCCTGGAACCATCTCGCTAGCAACTATCTGCGCGCCTCTGGGCAGAGCTTCCGGGCCTGCTACGACGCGACGGTCGAAGCGACCGAGGCCCACGGGTGGGGTCCAATGCCGTCCTATCCGACGATGAAGCGCCGCGTGGACCGCGAGCTTCCTACCGCCGTCCTGATCGCCGCCCGCGAGGGAATGGATGCCGCGACCCGGCTCTACCCAGCGCAAACGCAGGACCGTTCCCATTTCCACGCAATGGAGGCGGTCAATTCTGACGGCCATGTCTTCGACGTTTTCGTGAAATGGGAAGACGGATCAATCGGGCGTCCGGCGTTGGTCGGATTTCAGGACCTCTATTCTGGTTTCGTCCTGTCGCATCGGATCAGCCAAATAGAGAACAAGGAAACGGTTCGCCTCGCAATTGCCGACATGATCGAAAGCTGGGGTATTCCCGAGCACGTCTATTTCGACAATGGGCGCGCCTTCATGTCGAAATGGATTACTGGCGGGATGAAAACCCGCTTCCGGTTAAAGGTAAAGGACGAGGAGCCTGAAGGTGTCCTGACCAAGCTCGGCGTGAAGGTCCATGCGGTGCGTCCGTATAGCGGCCAGTCGAAGCCGATCGAGCGCGCCTGGCGCGACATGGTGGACCGCATCTAGCGCCACCCGGAGATGGACGGCGCTTTCACGCGCAACACGCCGCTGGCGAAGCCGGAGAATTACGGCAGCCGGGCGATACCGATCGCCGATTTCCGCGCCTTCGTAGCTAAGGAAATCTCCCGCCACAACCTGCGCGACGGACGCCGGGCGAAGGCCTGTCGCGGCAGAATCTTAGCCGCGACTTTCGAGGAAAGCCTCAATGCTTCCGGCACTCTGGTTCGTCGTGCCACCGAGATGCAGCGCCAGTACTGCCTGCTGGCAGGCGAGGGCATCACGGCCAAATCGACGAACCGAGAGATCGCTCTCGGCCAGGAGCCGTTCCGCAACCGGTACTGGGCCGAGGAGCTGATCGCCCACAAGGGCCGGAAACTGATGGTCCGGTTCGATCCCGATCATCTGCACGACGACATCTTCGTCTACATGCTCGACGGTCGCTTCATCGCCCGCGCGCCCTGCATTGAGGCGGTCGGCTTCAACGACGCCGAAGCCGCCCGTCGTCATGCCCAGGCACGCAAGCTGTTCCAGCGGAAGCAACGGGAATTGCTGGATGCCGAACGCCGCCTGATGGCGTCGGAGGTCGCCGCGCTGATCCCTGCGCCGGGCAACCTGCCGACGGCGCTGCCCAAGGTGGTGCGCCTGCACCCGTATCAGGACGCCGCGATGCGCGGACCGTCCGCCGACGAGATCGACGATGCATTCAGCCGCGGTGTCTCCGCGAGCTTCCGCAGCGTCACGCCCTTCACCCCCGCGACAAGAAAAAGGGACGGATGAACCGCCCCTGAAAGTCGCACTTGCACCCGGAGAATGCCCATGTCGAGCATCTCGGATCAACCCCCGCGAAAGCCGCCTGGGGGCCGCCACGCCAGACGCCGGACGTCCCGTCCGACCTCCTCGCCCGTGGACCAGGGCCACGGCCGATGTCGCCATGCTTGCCCAGCGCAACGACTGGGGAAAGTCGGAGATCGCGCGTCGCGCCGCCGTGCCGCTCGGCACGTTCTCGGCCTGGTACGACGGCAGCTATACCGGCCGGTTCGACACCCAGACCGCGAAGGTCGAGACCTTCCTCGCCGCCGTGCTCGACGCGGCCGCGCTGACCGGTGGGCTGCCGACCGATCCCGGCCTCGTGCAAACGCGGATCACGCGCAAGCTCTTCGACGGTTTCACCTATGCCCAGCAGCTGCCGACGATCTCGGTGATGACGCTGGCGGCTGGCCTGGGCAAGAGCATCGCCGCCCGGCAGTTCCAGGCGATCAGCCCGCATGTCTACCACGTGACCATGAGCCCGTCGTCGGCACGTCCGCATGTCATGATGACGGACATCGCCGAGGAGATCGGGATCGATACCGCCAACTCGGCGAGGCTCAAGGGAGCGATCCGGAAGACGCTCAAGCGGCCCGGCTTCGACCCGCTGCTGATCACCGACGAGGCGCGGAACCTCGGAGACGAATGCATCAACGAACTGCGCCACTTCCGGGACATGGCCAACTGCGGCCTTGTCTTGCTCGGCAACAACGAGACGACGACGCCCTGCGCCAGCGCCGACGTGCGCCACAACAGCCCGCAGGTCGCCCGCAGGGTCGGCCACCGCCTCACGGTCATGCAGCCCTATGCCGAGGACGTCACCGCAATTCTCGATGCCTGGGACGTGACCGACGAGGGCGCGCGCACCGTCGCCACGGCGATCGCCGCCAAGCCCGGCGCGTTCGGATCGCTGGTCGAGACGATCAAGGCGGGGTCGATGATCGCGCGAGGCCAGTCGCGGCCGCTCTCGGGCGACCACCTCAAGATGGCCTGCGAGCGGCGCGGCGGGGGGGCGGTCTGATGGCGATCCCGTTCTTCGACATCGTGGAATACGTCGCGGGCGCCCGCGGCTTCGCCGCCTCCCGCGAAGACGAGCTGCCCGAGATCGCTCTCGAACTCGGACGCTCCGTCGATGTCCTGAAGGCGCGCCGCCAGCTTCTCGAGCGGCAGGTTGCCAGGGAGTTCGGCAATGTCTGACACCCGCTCCCTCCGGAGCTCCGCAACAGAAGCCGAGTGCGTCACAAGCGCCCTGGGCAAGTTCCGCACCTTCGGCCATGGCGCGGCGATCACCCCGGCCGAGGGGGCCGCGATGGCGGCCTATATCGACCGGCTGGAGGCAAAGCTGGAGTTCTACGTCGGCCTCGAGACCGTCGCGCTCTCGGGGACGATCTCGTGACCGCGCTCGCGAAGATCCACGCGATTCGCCGCGAGGTCGGCTTCGACGGCGACGACGACTGGCGCGACATGCTGGAGCGGGTCACCGGCGGGCGGTCCTCGCGTGGCCTTACCCAGGCGCAGTCCGACGCAGTGATCGCCGAGCTGAGACGGCTCGGTGCCAGAGGCGGTCCGAAAGCCTCCTCGAAAGGCTCTCAGAAGCGTCTGGAGGGGCCTTATGCCGCGAAGCTGCAGGCGCTCTGGCTGTCGTGCTGGAACGTCGGCTTCATCACCGACCGGACGGACGGGGCGCTGATGGCCTTCGCCGTCCGTCAGGCGCAGGTCGATCACGCGAACTGGCTTCGCGATCACCAGGACGCCGTCGCCGTCATCGAGGCGCTGAAGGCCATGCTGGCCCGAGCCGGCGTCAACTGGGGGTCGATCACCACGGTAGCCGGATCCGAGTGGGTGCGGATGGACCAGGCGCGCGTCGCCGTCGCCCAGTTCCGCATCATCTGCGCGCCGATGAAGGAGCCAACCAGCTTCGTGCAGTTCGCGCAGGAGCTGACCGCGCGCCACCCGCGCGACCTCGACCGCCGGGACTGGATCGTCGTGATTAACAATCTCGGGCGGCTGATCCGGGCCGATCAGGTGCGGGGATGACGGCGGTCTTTCTGGCCCTGCAGGTCGTGGCGCTGCTCAACGCCGCCGCCCTTGCCCTCGTCGCAGTCGATATCCTGTTCGGCAAGGAGATATATGCCGAGCTCGGCGTCGGACGCGGCCGTACGCTGTTCGCCGGCGCCATGCTGGCCGTCCTCGCCTTCGCCTTCTACGTCGCGGGGACAGCATGAGCGGGTGGTTCAGGGGCGCGATCCCGCCGGACGACGCGGCGGTCGCGGACAACCTCGACCTGTGGCGTCAGGATCGGGCGGTGAGCAAGAACGGGTTCCTCGTCCGGGCGCTGGCGCGGGCGTCGCGGTCGATCCGAGACCTGATCGCCGAGCGCGACCGGCTACGGCAGCGGGTCGCCCAGCTCGAAGCCGAGGCGGACCCCTACCGGTGAGCTACAGCTTCCTGCCCCCTCTGCTCAACGAGATCGCCGACGCCGCGGGCGTCGAGGCGGCGATCGCGCTTGCCGAGGCGCGCGGAGGAAGCCGGGTGCGCATTCCGGCCTGGGCCAAGCCGGGGCACTGGCTGACGAAGGCCGTGGGCCAGACGGCGGCGGATGCGATCTGCGACCACTTCCGCGTGGACGGCCGGGGCGCGTCGATCGACCTGCCGGTCGGCCCGAACAGCCCGCTGAACACGCAGCGCCGTCAGGTCGACAAGATGCTGGCGGAGGGCGCATCGCCCGACGTCATCGCGCGCACGGTCCGGGTCCACCGCACGAAGGTGTTTCGCCGCAAGGCGCTCCTGCGCGACGGCAACGACGAACGGGACACGCGCCAATCCGACCTCTTCGAGGACTGACGCCCCCGGGTAGCCGGCGCTACAATTCTTCCGAATGCCGCGCGCGCGCATGGTGTCTCCACACATCCGGGGGCCGTGTCCTCTTTCGGCTTTCGGGGCTGTCGACGGCGGCCAGGTCCGACATCGCCGAGAGCGCCACCAGCGGCTTCGCCGTGATGGACAACCTCAAGGTCGGCGCGAACGACCTTGGGCGGGCCTTCGACATCATGGCCGCCTCCGGCAAGCTCGGGTCGTTCGAGCTCGGCGCGATGGCGCGGAACTTCCCCACGATCACCGCCTCGGCCCGCGCCCTCGGCGTGGAAGGCGTCCAGGGCGTGGCGTCGCTGTCGGCTGCCCTGCAGGTGGCGATGAAGTCGGCCGGGTCCGAGGATGAGGCGGCCAACAACCTGACCGACTTCCTCGGCAAGCTCACGGCGCCCGACACGCTGGACAAGTTTGCCGATTTCGGCGTCGACGTGGAGAAGGAGCTGCAGCTCGCCATCGAGCGCGGGACCGATCCGCTGAAGCACATGCTTGACGTGATCAACAAGATCACCGGCGGCGACAGCTTCAAGATGGGCGAGCTCTTCGCCGACAAGCAGGTGCTGGGCTTCCTGCGCGCCGCCATCCCGAACCTCGAAGAGTTCCGCCGCATCCGCGATGCCGCGCTCGGGTCCAGCGGCGTCATCGATGCCGATTACGAACGGGTGATCAAGGGCTTCAACCAGTCGCTGCGCGGGCTCGGGTCGAGCGTGACATCACTCCTCGGCGGGTCGGGCGCGCTCCTGCCGATCTTCACCGACCTGATCCAGTCGACGACGGTGCTGGTCAATCAGGTGAATGCCTGGACGCAAGCCAACCCGGAGCTGACCGGCACGATCGTCAAGGGCGCGGCCGCGCTCGTAGCACTCAGCGTCGGCACCACCGTGGCCCGCTATGGCTTCGCGCTCCTCGGTGGCGGGTTTCTGAGCACGGCCAGCCTCTTCCTGAAGTTCAACGAGGCCAGGCGAAACGTGTCGATCATCGGCCGCGCGCTTCGGGGTGTCAGCGGGGCCAGCCGCCTTGCCGGTCGGGGTGTCTGGGGGTTGGCGCGCGGGGCGGCGGCGCTCACCTCGGCCGTCGCCAGCCCGCTGCGCTGGAGCCGGTTCATCCCGCGTCTCGATCTGGCACGCTTCATTTCGCGTCTCACGTGGACGCGCAACCTGATCCCGTCGATCCCGTGCGCGAAGTTCGTGGGCCGCCTCGCGCTCGCCAGCCTCATCGTTCCGCTCCGGTGGACGGCCGTGCTCCTCCCGAGCTTCGGCCCGACGCTGGCCCGCTTCCAGGGTTTCCGCCGGGATGTCTCGACGGAATTGACGGGTGTCAAGGTTCGCGCGCAATGCGTCACGCAATATCTCGCGGACGATGAATTCGATGCGGCTGACGGCCGGTCTCGGAGCATTGGGAATGGGTCTGGCCCTTTCGCAGATCCCCGATGGCGCGGAGGTGCAGGCCGCATTCCAAGCACGCAATCGCGAGAGCATGGACGGTGCATTCCGCTCGACGCCGGGATTGAGCCAATTGATGAGCGGCTACGAGTGGTTCGGAGAAAAGATGGAGGGGATGGGGTTCAAACCCCAGTTCGTTCCCGGCCTGTCGCCCGAGAGCAGCCGTCCAGCATCACCCGCAGCCGGCACCCCCGATCCAAGTCGCCCCGCCATCGACCTCTCGTCCGGGTCGCTCTCGCTCGAAGAGCAGCGGCAGCGGAGCATTCGGGGCCAGCGCGTCGCGCCGCGGCAGGGCCCGAGCGCCGGGTCGACGGGCGGTATGCCGCTTTCGGTCGGGCGGGAGGTCATCGCCACCGCAATCCGGGAGGGCGTCTCGGCCGCTCGGCAACCTCCACCGGGCGAAATGCGCCCCGAACCCCGGCCGATCCCCTCGTCGTCCCGGCCGGAGCCGCGCCCCCGGGACTACGTCGCGCCGCAACCGAACGTCGAGGTTCAGAGCAGCTTCGAGAGCTCGCCGACCTACAACGTCGCCGTCTCCGTCAACATGCCGGTCAACGTCCAGGCGGCGGCGGGGGCTGCCGGTCGCAAGGCGCGGCGCGATGCAGCGCGGCAGGCCGGAGCCGAGACAGTGCGCGCCGTCCGGCGCGGCCTGGATGATGCGGCCGTGGACTAGGAGGTCGAAATGCCAAGGTACAAGAGGCGGATGCCGAAAGGAGCCGATGGAGATTACTGGAAGCACGACTGGTGGCGACGGCACGAGCGCCTTTCATGGTGGCGACGTATCTTCGCGCGGCTGGGAGGCAACCGATGCTGATGGCCCTTGGACCGTTCCGGTTCAACATCGACACCCAGATCCTGCAGAGCCTGACCGACCGCGAGACGGCGCGGATCGCCTCGATGGACCGCGCGGGCGCGATGCCCGCGAAGCAGTTTCTTGGCCCCGGCGACCGCAAGATCGAGCTGCGCGCGATCATCTATCAGGAGGTGCTGTCACCGGGCGGGCCGCCGCAGATCGAGCTCATGGGCCAATCGATGCGGGTTGGCGAGCGCCTGCCGCTCGTGGCCCTGGCCCCGGCCTTCTACGGGTTCTTCCTGATCGAGGAGGTGACGACCGAGGGGACGCATGCGCGCGCCGACGGCAGCTTCGCCCGCATCGACGTCACCCTCACCCTGACCCGACAGCCGAGGAGCTTCGCGATCGCGCGCATCCCGCTCTTCTGACGGCCTCCCAACAGGGAGGCCGACGGGCGCTGAAACGCCCGCCGACACGGGGACATATCGAAACGCCCCGCCGACCACCTGAATTTCATGGCCGCTCCCACCCGAGCTCGGGCGTGGCCTCCTAGAGTGATTCTCAACCCGATGGATAGCCCCAAACTGACGCCCGTTTCGCCCGCCCGTCCGCCGGCCGCCTACCTCGGTGGCAAGCGCAATCTGGCGAAGCGCATTTGCGCGATCCTGGACCGCGTGGACTGCAAGACCTACGCCGAGCCCTTCGTCGGGATGGGCGGCATCTTTCTGCGCCGCACCCGCCGGCCGACATCCGAGGTAATCAACGAGCGCGGCCGCGACGTCGCCAATCTGTTCCGCACGCCCCCCCCCGGCGGCATCGTGTGTGCCAGGATAGCGGGTGTCGAAGCACCGCTACGAGGGAGAGCGTCCATGCAGGAGGTTAGCATCATCGGCCTGGATTAGGCCAAGACCGTGTTTCAGGCGCATGGCGCCGGGGCGGACGGTTCTGTGGTGTTCCGCCGCAAGCTGTCGCGCGCGCAGCCGTTGAAGTCCATGGGGGAGCCGCCGCCGTGCATCGTGGCAATGGAAGCCTGCGCGAGTGCGCATCACTGGGGCCGG
>JBBQDX010000141.1:0-11411 GCA_038320125.1 Rhodobacterales bacterium
ACCTCTCTCCCATCGCTGCCAGCATCAAGCCCTGCCGCCTGTTCAGCCGAGCGTCCTCGACACCGCAAGCGGCCGTCTCCTCATCCACTCAGGATCCCACGTCGGCACCTGCTCGATTGTGGGTGCCGGACATTGTTGGTGCCAGACATTGTGGGTGTCAGACTGATCTTGCCCCCTTTCGACCGGCCATGTGTGGATGCCTCTCTCGAAGCAAGGATTTTTCTGACTTCGTGGACGTGTGATCGGGTGCGTACATGTGTCAGGCCTCGTGGTGCGGCGTTTCACATGCCGCGGGCCGGTATGGTGATGCGCGAATCAGGTCCAAATCACTCAGGCGAGCTTCTGTCAGCTCACTGTCCGGTCCTGGTTTTCCTGATCCCGATCTTGTCGATCATTTGCCCATGCGGGTCGTCGTCCTCCTCACATCGCCGACGTTCCGTCGCAGCGTCGTCTCAACAGACGGCGCCGTCGGGAACCCGGTAGTCTTCGTCGCGCACGAGCATGGCCCAGATTGCCCGCGCCATCTTGTTGGCCAGAGCGATTGCGACGAGCATTTTCGGCTTTCGGGTCAGCATGGCGGCCAACCAGCTTCCGGGCCGACCTCCATCTCGACCGCGCCAGCGCACAACCGACATGGCGCCAACAATGAGCAGCCGGCGGATGTCTCTCTGCCCCATCTTCGACGTCCGTCCGAGCCTCTGCTTGCCAGCGCTCGAATGCTGTTTGGGGACGAGACCGAGCCAGGCCGCGAAGTTGCGCCCACGACGGAAGGTCAGCATCGGCGGCGCAAAGGCCTCGACGGCCATGGCGCAGATCGGGCCGATCCCGGGCATGCCGCGCAGGCGCATGGCGATGGCGCTGTTCTTCGCCTCGGTCGAGATCCGCAACTGGAGAGATCTTATCGCGTCGGTCAACTCGCGGAGCCGGTCGAGGTAGACCTCGCTCATCTTGCGAACCAGCGTGTGCAGTCGGTCGTCGTCCGCACGGACGATGACGGAGAGACGCTCGACATTGGCCAGGCCCGCCGGGACGATCACGCCGTGTTCGGCAAGATGCGCTCGCAGTGCGTTGGCCAGCTGCGTGCGCTGTCCGACGAGAAGTTCGCGTGTGCGGAACAGCATCGCGCGCGCCTGCTGGTCAGTTGTCTTGACCGGTACCGTCCGCATCGTCGGTCGCGTCGCGGCCTCGGCGATCGCTTCGGCGTCGTTCGTCGGCTTGCGCGGCTGCACCGCAGCCACGGTCCTTCTCACCATCGTTCTTCTGCCGCTTTACGAACGGCTTGACGTAGATCGGGGGGATCAGCCGGACGTCGTGGCCGAGAAAGCCGAACCGTCGGCCCCAGTAATGCGCAGTCCCACAGGCCTCCATGGCCACCACGCAGGGCGGCAGATCGGAAGCGAAGCGCGAGAACTGAGACCGTGTCAGCTTCTTGCGGAACAAAACCCGTCCGTCTGAAACTGCGCCATGAACCTGGAACACCTGCTTTGCCAGGTCGATGCCGACGATGCTAACCTCTTCCATGGATGCCTCCTCCTGATCGGTGATATCTGCATCACCCTTCTGGCACATCGCTGCCGCCGGGCGGGGGCATCCACACCATCACTCGGGCGGTTGCGGTTTGAGCTGCCATGAACTCACGTGGTGAGCGCATCTTGAGCCCCGAGTGCGGGTGGTTTTCGTTGTAGTCCTCGAACCATCCGGCATCGAAACGGACGAGACGATAGCGCCGCATTCGCCGCCCGACGATACGCGGCTTATAGGCTGCACGCGCCGAAGCAAGATTGCCCCGATCGTGTCCGCGGCACTTCGTGGCAGCGCTTGGCCACCTGTTTTACAGTCGGCAGGCGTCCCTGTCCGCATGGACCTGCAGGCTGCGAGGCGGCGGGTTCGATGGTGTGAGTGCGGCGACCGGAGACGGCCCTTGGAGGTGATCCCGTCATGAGCGGTTCGACTGTCCCGCAATCCAACCTTTCCAATGGTCAGTTGCGAGGTCGCACAAGATCGGGACACGGGCCGGCGGAAGTGGCCGCGCGGGTCGAATGTTCCTGGCGGACATGCCCGCCTCGGTGCCGTTCTGGCAGAGCCGCTCCAGAAATTCGGTCGCGGGCCTGCTGTTCGGCTGAAACCGCTCGAACGTCCACACGGGCCCCTGCGGATAGACCACGTTGAGGGCATGGGGCTCCCTTGATCTTCGACCGCCATCCAGCAAGGAGGATCGTTGCCCTCGACGTTCGGTACGACGAGGTTGACGGCATGAAGTGGCACTGGCCATGCAGGATCTCGATATCCTCGTCCTTCATATCCACAAGCGCCTCACCGACGGCGACGCGCACGGCCAGGTCGGCGCCGCCAAGGGGTCGCGGACGCGCGCGAGGCCTGAAGATCGGCCGGCAGGTCGCGGCGATCCCGTTTGCGCATCCCCGCCTCATCCCCGGTGTCGATGCCGTCAATAGGGGGATCTCAAATAAAGAGAGTCGGCACCCCAGCCGTCCGGCGTCCGCTGGAGGATCGGCACGTCTTTCTTGTCCGCTCGCGCAAGGGGCATCGTCTGGACCGCCAGAGGCGAACAGGCTGTCATCGACGTCGGCTCGGGCTGACGGGGCATTCTAGTGGGACGCCAAGGCCCGCTTCCGTTTCGAGACCGGAGCCGTCTGACCGCGCAGCACTGGGATGCGATCGGGATAGTTCACCAGATCACAAGACAGCATCGCGCACCGCCTGCGGATCCCGCTGCGTCAGGTTCGAGAATACCCCCGCATGGGCGTCATCTTCACGATCGGACGGGGGGTAATTCGCGGGTCTGAAAGGTAGGGCAAATACATTCGGTCAATCTTAATTGGTCGCAGCCCTTCGTCCCGGAAATCAAAACGTCTATGGTGTCGAAACGGCTCTGATGGCGTTCACGTCCCCGTCTGCAGGAAAATGCTCAAATCTCCTGCTCATGCCGGTCGGCCATTGAGAACGTCGACATACCTGCCGACAGTCTCGGTGCGGCTGAATACGGCGGCGCGGGCGCGGGCCGCGATTCCGGCGGCCTCGGCCACGCCGGGCAAGCCCATCTCGGAAATGGCGTCGGCCAGGGCCGCCGGGTCCTCGGGGGTGACCAGCCGTCCGGCCTCGGCAACTGCGATCTCGGCGTTGCCGTCCACGTCCGAGACGACATAGGGAAGGCCCGCGGCCATCGCCTCGAGGAGTGCCACCGGCAGGCCTTCCCCCCGGGATGGCATGGCGAACAACCGGGAGCGCCCATAGGTCTTGCGCAATTCGTCATGCGGCATGAAGCCCGCGAAATCGATCTTGTCTCGAATCCCGAGCCTTTCGGCCCGGGCCTCCAGCGCGCCGCGTTCGCTACCATCGCCTGCCAGCGTCAGTTGCCATGTTTCGCCGCGGTCGCGGAGGAGTGCCATCGCCTCGAGAAGAATGTCGAAACCCTTTATCGGCTCGAGCCGCGCCGTCGCCACGATCGACTTGCCGGTGTGATCCGCCCGCGCGGCCTGCGCCCAATAGGCATGATCGACCCCGTTCAGGATCAGGGTCAGACGGTCGGGCGCGACGCCGTAACGGGTTTCGACGAATGCCCTCATCCCGGCCGATACGACGGTCACGGCATCGCCGCTTCGCAACAAGGCCGCCAGCCGGTCCATCGATCCTGCAGAAGCCCTGAAGATGTCGCTGCCGTGACCCGACAGGACCAGGCGATAACGGAAGATCCGCCGCAAGGGCACGAGGATGGCCAAGCCCGCCGTCACGAAATGGGCATTGACCACGTCCGGACGCCAACGGGCAAGGATCGCCGCCATCTGCACGCCGCGCAGGGCCTTGGGCCCCGAGAGGACGATCCGCTTCCAGGGCGCAGGGGGCAAGGTCCGCATCTCGCGCCTGGCCTCGGCCGTGCGGGCGAGGCGCACTTCGACGACTCGCTGGCCCTCGGCATGGCATCTATCCATGACCGATCGCATGACTTCCTCGACACCCCCATGCTGGCGCGGATCGACCATCGTATAGAAAAGAGCGGTGCGAGTCATGGATGTGGACCTTCAAAATGGTGTCTGCGCCTTATAGGCGATAACGTATCCGGGCGAGAACCCGATATGATCCAAAGGCTTGCCGGCCTGCGGTCGGAGCCGCTTCTGGCATCCCGAACAGGGTTGCAAGGATCCGGATTCAGCTTTCGCGATGGACCCCGATCGGAAGACGGCGGCGTGCCCCGGCGAGCAAGGCGCGACGCGGGGCTTCGGGCAGCAGCATCAGGAACGCCCAGCCGTAAAGCTGAAGCCGTCGCGGATCGCGTCGGATCGCGCCGGCCAGCGCCTGCATGGCATGGCGGCGGTCCCCTCCCCGCAATGCCCTGAGCGACGTGTCGAGAAGGAACCCCTGCTCCACCCCGGCGCGGCGCATGTCGGCGCCGTAGCGTCGGGCCAGGGCGTCCCGCGCCGCCAGATTGGCCGCCAACCGCCGGGAGCGCCGCGCTGCACCCTCCACCTCGCGGTCGTCGTAGATCGCGAATGGGCCGTCCAATGCGTCGACCGCATAGAAACGGCAGGTTCGGAGCAGGAAGTCGTAGTCCTCGATCGCCGGCAGGGTGGGATCGAAGCCGCCGATCCGCTCGAACACCTCGCGCCGCACCAGCATCGTCGAAGATGCCGCGAACAGCCGGTTGGCCGCCAGCATCGCCTGGAAGATGTAGCCGCGGAATTGAGGATGCCAGACCCTTTCGCCCTGCGGTCCGAGAACCCTGAGGCCGCCATAGACCAGCCCTACCGAGGAGGGCGCCGCGTCGAGCAGGGCCGTCTGCGCCGCGAGCTTGCCCGGCAGCCAGACATCGTCGGAATCGAGGAAGGCGAGGTATCGCCCGCGCGCCTCGGCGATCCCGCGGTTGCGCGCATTGGCGACGCCGCCATTCTCCGCCAGCTGGATCAGGCGGATCCGCGGGTCGTCGTGGGTCCGGACCATGTCGGGGGTCTCGTCGTCGGACGCGTCGTCGACCACGATCAGTTCCAGATCGGCGAAATCCTGCGACAGCACGCTGTCCATCGCACGTCTCAAGGCTTCGGGCCGGTTGTGGACCGGGATGATCACGCTGACGGCCGGAGCCTGGGGCGCGACGGCAGCGGGCGGGCCGAAGCCGGACCGGGGCGTGCCGCCCGGTCGGCCGGGATGAAACAGCCGGGTCGCAGGCGGGCGCCGCTCTTGGGCGGGAAGAGCGGCAAGGGCGGCCCGGGCGCGGGCGGCGAGGCCGGGCGGATCCGGCGGGCAATCGTCCAGCACGTCGCGGTAAGCCACCTGCAACGGTTCGGCGTACCGCGTCAGATCGCCCCGCTCGTGGAGCATCCGCGCAAGCCGCGCGAGCACGTCAAGACGCGAGTCGAGACCGTCAGCGCTGCGCCGCCGGCCGCTGACACTTTGTCCGGCGTCGGGCAGGCGTCGGTAATAGGCCGTGCCTGCGCGCGTCATGACGATGCGGTTGCCGCGGATCAAGCCGCGCATCATCACGTCGCCGTCCTGGTTCATCCGCACGTCGGCGTCCCAGCCGCCGCTCCGCTCCAGCGCCGCGCGCGACCACAGAACGGCTGCCGGCGGGTGGTACCAACCGCGCAGCCACGCGGCGAGATCGTCGTCGCCCTTCCGGCGCGGCCGGCACGAGGCCGGTTGGGCGTGCCAGAACCCGGCCTCGCCCCGTTCCCATCGCTGCCAGGGGCATATGGCGAGCTGGTCGGGATGATCGTCGAGCGCTGCCTCGAGGGAGGCGAGCGTGTCCGGGCCCAACAGGTCGTCGGCATCGAGGAACATGAGCCTTTTGCCCGTGGCCACGTCGGTGCCCTGTGCCCGCGCCGCCGATCCACCGGCCCCGGACCCGGCAATGACGCGGACGACCCCACCGAAAGCCCGCGCGATCTCGGCACTGCGGTCGGTCGAGCCGTCGTCGACCACGATCACCTCGTCGGGCTGCCGGGTCTGCAGGGCGAGCGTGTTCAGCGTCTCGGCCAGATAGGCTTCCGCGTCGCGACAGGGGATGACGACCGACAGGCTCATCGCATCTCGGCCTCGATCCGCGCCACCACGTCCAGCACCGCTTCCGGCGCGACCTTCAGATCCCGGTCGAGGGCGTGGCCCGGCCCCACTCCCTCAGCGTCGATCAGCCAGTAGGGATGCCCCATGGCGGAGGCGAGCGCATGGAAGTTCGGGTTGGGATAGCCGGTATCGGCGATCTCGACCACATGGGTGCCGGGCGCGCAGAAGATCATGTTGGTGAGCCCGGCACCGTGGGGCGCCAGCATCAGCGCGGTCTCCTGCATCAGCCGGACCTGTGCCGCGTAATCCAGCCGTTCCATCTCCACCCGCTCGAAGCCGCGGGCGCGCAGATCCTCCCACATCGCCTCCTCGCCCAGCAGTTGCCGCCCTCTGGCACCCCGCCGGCTGATCAGCACCTTGCGGGACGGGCGCGGAGGGGTTGCGGGCAGATGCGCGGCGCGGACGGGTGCCAGCAGGTCGGCGCGAAACCGGTCGGTCGTCAGGACGGTCAGCTCGTCCACTTCCAGGGCGGTCATCGGGTCGGCGCTCGTCCAGCCGCCCGGATCGAAGCCGAGAGCGGCGAGCGAAGCGTCGATGGTGGCGGAGCGGCGGCCGGGAATGGCAAGGTCGCCCAGGAGCCCGCGCTCGCACAGGAACAGCAGCTTGGGAAGGTGCGAGGTCAGCCAGTGGGAATGGTTGTCGTAGCACCGCTCGGCGATCCAGGTGGCACGGGCGACGCGGCGCGTCGGCGGGCGGCGGCGCAGGAGTTCGGCATGGCGCGGCCCGAAGCGCATCTGCGGCAGATGGATGGCCCGTCCGCGCCCGTCGAGGATGCCGATTTCGTAATCGTTCTTCAGATCCGAGCGGAAGGCCACGATCGTCGCATTCTCGATCCTGACCAGACAGGTCGGCGCGACCGCGCGGTCGGGCACCTCGCGGCGGGAGAACCCCCACCAACCCGGATCGGCCGACAGCATCGTCCGGTCGGGGATGTTGCGCGGCAGGGGGGCCGTGGCGCGGGCGGCCGGCTGCAGGATCTCCACCCGGGGGTCGCCGGCGCGCTCCAGCGGCGCTTCGGTGACGATGGCGTGCCAGCCCAGCCGGCGCGGCGGCATGCCGAGCCGCACAAGGATGCGGCCAAAGCGCCGGGCCGCTTTTTCCATCCGGCCCGGCGGAGTGCCGCGCCTTGGCATGACGGCATCCCCGTGCGCCTCCGGCACGGCATCCCCGTGCGCCTCCGGCACAGCCTCGCGACCGCGCGCTGCTGCGTCGTCCACCTTTGGGGCGGGCCGCGACGAGCCCTGCGGTGACTTATGCGCCATGTCCACTTTCCTGCAACCAGCGCGCCGCCTTTCGGCGACCGCCGAGACGGTCCAGCGGCCGATGCCGCGATGCCCACCCGACCTGTCGCGGGAGCGACGCGGCCACGCGGGCGCGGAAATGGGCCACGACCTGTGGAGGCTCGCGCCCGGCTGCCACCGCCGCGATGCGATCGAGCCCCGCCAGGCCGCGGCGCGTGACCTCGGCCGCAGGCGGTCGGCGGCCCCGATGGAGAGCCACGCTGGCCGTGACCACGCTGGCCGTGACGTCGCGATCTGCGGGCAATCCGTCCGGATGGATCGCCTGCGTCCGCGTCGGCACCGTCAGGCCGAGCACCTGGCCCTCCGCCCCCCGCGTGTTCCTCCGCGAGCCGGTATGGACGCGGTAGCCCACCAGCGGCCCGGCGAGGTTGTCGATCTTGCCGCCCGCCGACAGCATCCGCGCGAAGAGATCGCTGTCCTGCGCCGTCCAGCAGGCTTCGTCGCAGCCGCCCAGCCGCTTCAGCACCGCCCGCCGCATCGTCGTGCCGGAATGCAGCACCTCGTTCCGGAACAACGCCGTGAAACGGACGAGATCCGGGCCGGTCCCCGCCGGCACCGTCCCGATCCGCGCGCCGGCGGGGTCGATGCGATGAAAGCCGCAGGAGAGGGCGTCGCAGGAAAGAGCGTCGAGATCCGGCTCGGCCGCCATCCGGGCGCGCTGGCGCACCAGCCGCTCCGGGTGGCAGGGATCGTCGGCGTCGGCGCGCGCGATAAGCTCACCGCGGCAGAGCGCCAGCCCGCGGTTCAGCGCCACGGGAATTACCCCCGGGCCGGCCGGCATGGTCTCCACCCGCACGCGCGGATCCCTTGCCGCCCAGGAGGCCGGAAGCCGCGGGGTGTCGTCGGCGCTGCCATCGTCCACCATCCCGAAATCGATATCCTCGCCCACCAGTGCGGCGAGGCTGTCGATGGTCTCTGCGAGACAGGGGGTACCTTTGCGCACCGCCATGTGAACGCTGATCGCGGGGGCCGTGTCCATCAGGTCGTCGCCTCGTGGAAGGCGCGGAATTGCGTGCTGCCGGCGACGAGGCCGTCATAGCTGTCGGCGGCCACCAAAGTCCCGCGTTCGAGCAGGAAGATGACATCGCAATTGCGCACCGTGCTGAGGCGATGGGCGATCATCACGATCGTCTTGTCGCCGCCGAGGCGGTGAACGGCCTCCATCACCGCCTTTTCGGTGACGTTGTCGAGCGCACTGGTGGCCTCGTCGAGAATCAGGATGTCGGGGTCGAGATAGATCGCACGGGCAATGCCGACCCGCTGGCGCTGGCCGCCCGAAAGCCGGGTGCCGCGTTCCCCCACGAAGGTATCGTAGCCCTGCGGCATGTGCTCGTTGATGAAACCGTCGAGCTCGGCCACCTTCGCCGCCGCGACGACGGCATCGCGGTCGATCTTCTCGGGCGGCACGCCGAAGGCGATGTTGGCGGCGACCGTGTCGTCCACCAGGAAGATGTCCTGCGGCACGTAGCCCACCGACTTCTGCCATCCGCGCACGTTGTCGGGCGTGATCGACACCCCATCCACCGACATGGTGCCCGATGTCGGCGGCAACAGCCCCAGCAGCACGTCCACCAGCGTCGTCTTGCCGGCCCCGGTGGGACCGACGATCCCGACGGTCGAGCCAGCCTCGATGCTGAGCGAGATGTCGCGCAGGACAGGATAATCGGACTCGGGGAAGGCAAAGCTCACCTTGTCGAAGACGATCCTTTCCCGCAGCTCGATCGGATCGGCATCCGGCAGACGTCGGACGCGGGCGGCGCTGCCGCCGACCAGCTCGTCGTGGAGCTGGTCGAGCGCGGGACGACCGAACCGGATCATCGTAAGCGCGCCGAAGAACTGCTGCAGCGTCGGGAACAGCCGGGCCGCGGCCAGCGCGAAGACGCCCAGGAGCGGAATGACGGCCGCAACGTCGCCCTCCCGTTCGGCCAGCAGCCACAGCAGGAACAGGATCATGCCGCCGAAGGCGATCATTTCCAGGAAATGGCGCGGCAGCTCGGCCAGGACGCCGACGCGGACCTGGTTGTTGGCCACCGTGCGGGCGGGCACCTCGAAACGGCCGACATAAGCCTTTTCGAGCCCCCGCAGCTTGACGTTCTTGATGCCGCCCAGAGCCTCGTTCAGGATCTTGTACTTCTGGCCGTTGGCGATCAGCCGCTCCTTGCCCATGCGCGAGATCTGCTTGCGCGTCACGAAGTGGATCAGCCCGAAACTGACGCCGAAGATGGCGGCACCGACAAAGGCGACCTGAGGGTCGAGCGCCACCAGAAATGTCAGCATGAACAGGATCATCATGCCGTTGGACAAAAGCCGCATCGTACCGGTGATCACCCGGTCCACGACCTCGCTGACCTCGCTGAGGATCGTCTTGGCCAGATCCGATGAATGATGCGTGAGAAACCAGCTGTAACCCTGCGCCATGTAGTGCCGCAGGAGCGCGCGGGCGAGGGTCAGCGCCTGCATCCGGGTGAAGCTCATCATCAGGAAGGACGTGCCCGCCCGGATGAAGGTGCTGAGCACCATGAAGAAGAACACCAGCACCCCGAGGAAGATGGTGAAGCCCTGCACGCTTTCGAACCCCGACAAGTCGCGGAGCGTCGACAGGATGGCGTTGTTATCGATGCGCGATGGATCGGAGACCACCGCAAGAAATGGCAGGATCGCCGCGACACCGAACATGCTGAAGGCACCGTTGACAATGGCGAGGCCGATCAGGAAGTAGAACCGTCTGCGGTCCCGGCGATCCATCAAGGCGAGGATGCGGGTCATGAGGGTGTGCAAGGAGCGGCCTCCCTGGGGGCGGTAGAACAGAAGAATCAAGACTACATCGGGTCGGCGAGGTCGCTCGGCAACCGTTGCTGCGGTCCTTCGCACATCCGCCGCGGTACGGAAAGACGCGGAACGGAGCGCTGGCCTGTCCGCGCTCGCCCGCCTGTTCCCGCTTGCGGACGACCTTCGCTGTGCCAGAAGGGGGTCATGCCGCCGAGGAGGGCAGGATGGCAGCCGTTCGGGGATCCGGGCAGGCAGATGCAACCCTCGGGCCGGCTGGCACGGCGTTCCCGTCATGAAGGCGCACGGTCGCGCCGACACCGCCCCGCGCCGATCTGGAAGCTCCGCCTGGCCGGGCAGCGTCCCCGAGCGCGGTGCAATTTCCCGGCACGTTGGGTGCAATCCCGGGTGGCCATCGAGGTATATGGTCGAGGTGGAGTTTGCGGCTTCGACCACGGACCCCACGGACCCCACGCCTCCCGGGACATTGCTGCGCGATATCCTGACGGCCAGGGAATGACCGAGACCGACAGGGACCGGTCCGCGCTTCTGCAAGAGCACGACCAGGGTGATTTACCGCGCAGCATCGCCGAGGCTGTTTGCAGCCGATCATGGAGGCCGATGTCGAAGGCCTGATCCATTGGCCTCCTCTCGCGACATTGCGCAGCAATGGCCCGATCGGCGCGGGGTGCCCTGAACGCAATGGCGACCGCATGACCTGGCGGAACGGGTATCGGGATCGCTCCCTCGATACCCGACGGGCACGCTGAACCTGCGGGTGCCGAAGCTGCGGCAAGGCAGCGGTTTCCGCGGCGTCCTCGAGGCCCGCAAGACCTCGGAGCAGGCGCCGGTCGCGCTCGCCATCGGGCTCGGACCGATGGCACCCTCCCTGATGGCTCGCTCCAGCAGGCGTGGATCAGCGGTGTCCCGACCCGCCGCGTCGATGACCTGGTGCAGGCCATGCCTTGCCCGACAGGCGTTCCTGCAAGGCAAGATCTGCCGAGAGGGGCCCGGGCGGCCTCTCGAAGATCGGCCTCTCGAAGAGCATTGTCTCAAAGAGCCTTGCCTCGAAGCTCTGCTTCGGTATCGACGAACGGTTCGGCGAGATCCCGAACCGGTCCCTCGCCGGCGAATGGCCTTCGACGAATGGCCCTGCGTCCGGCTGGATGCCACCGACCTCAGGCAGCGCCAGTGCGGAGGGCCAGGGTGGAGGGCCAGGACGGACGGCCAGGGTGGAGGGATCGCCAGCGGGGCGGTCCTCATCGCCATGGC